>NZ_NEUE01000154.1 GCF_002910905.1 Streptomyces sp. SM11
CCCCGCCCCACCCGCTCCACCAGCAGCCAGCCGCCCAGAGTCATCGCGACGGCGGCCGGGGCGCTGACCGGGATCGCGATCAGCAGGGCCGTGCGGCCGTCCAGCAGGCCGCCGAAGCCGACCGCGGACAGGCCGAGGACGCCGAGCAGACACAGGGTCGCGCCGAGTGCCGCGAGAGGGCCGTGGCCCTGAAGGGGTGCCGCCGGGGCCGGGCGTTCGAAGGTGCGGAAGGCCACGACGAGCCCGGCGGTGAGGGCCGCCGCGAGCGCGATCCGGAGCGGGACCTGGGCCCACCAGGCAGTGGTGGCCGGTTCGGGCAGCGGAACGTCGAGGGCGAGCATGGCCCCGTACACCCCGAACATCGCCGTGAGGTGCCAGAGGAACGCGGTCATCGCCACCCCGTTGGCCGCCACCACCGTGCGCCAGACCCGGGGGCGCTCCAGCAGACGGGCGGCCGGGGCGCGGAGCAGTTCGACCGCGCCGACGAGCCAGAGGCCGTGGCAGAGCAGGGCCAGGGTGGGCGGTGCCATGTTGCTGACCTTCTCGCCGGGCATCCCGACCATGGACAGCGGGTACGGGCCGAACGCCACCAGCGCGCAGGCGGTGACCAGGCCCGCCCCGGCGAGCAGGGCGGGACGGCGCAGGCGGAGGTGACCGTCGGCGCGCAGGAAGCCGAGCTCGTGGACGGCCAGCCAGACGAACGCGAAGTTGAGGAACTCGACGTACGGGACTCCGGCGGCGAAGCGGAGGACGTCCACGCCGGCGGCCCCGGCCACGAGGGCAGCGAACGCCCCCCAGCCGTACCGCTCGTGCAGCTTCAGCAGCGGCGGGGTGAACGCCACCATCGCCAGGTAGATCCCGATGAACCACAGCGGCTGGGTCACCATGCGCAGGGTGACGCCGGTCAGCCCGCCGCCCCCGCCGAGGAGCTGGACCAGCAGTGCCGCCGCACCCCACATCAGGACGAAGACCGTGGTGGGGCGCAGCAGCCGCTGGAGCCGGGCGCGCAGGAACGCGGAGTAGACGGAGGCCTCGGTACCCTCCGGGCCCTCGGGGCGCTTGCGGAGCAGCGAGCGGTAGGACAGCGCGTGGGAGAAGCCGCCGACGAAGAAGAACACCGGCATGACCTGGAGCAGCCAGGTCAGCGGCTGGAGCGCCGGGACGACGGCGAGCAGGTTTCCGACCCCGTCCGGGGTGACGGCGGCCATCAGCCAGTGGCCGAGCACGACCGCGGCCAGCGAGGCGACCCGCAGGAGGTCGACGTAGCGGTCCCGGGTGGCGGGAGTGGCCTCGGCCAGTACGCGAACACGTGATCCCATGGGGGTACGGTCGCGCGAGCCGGGCCGCGCACGGCAGGGTGCACGTACTCAATTCGGCTTCTGAGTAGCCGGGGCGGCGGACGGATCGCGCCGGAATCGCCGTACCGCGGAGTAGATCTGGACAGGCCGGTCTTTGACCAGTAAAACAAGCACAAAAGCTGCTCTTCGGGGGAGACGACACAGGCCGCCAGGGGGTTCGCAGCTCCGTGCGGCCCGTCGTCGCAGCTCGCGGGGCAGGCACACCGGCCGCACCTCGGCGATCCGCCGCGGCGCCCGCCGTTCCCGAGAACCGGAGAACCAGCACCGTGCGGATTCCTCGCCACTTCGCCCCTGTCGTCCTGCTCGGCGTGCTCGCCCTGGCAGGATGCGAGGGCGGCACAGAGACCGACGACAGCGCCCCGGCGACCCCTCCCACCGCCACGCCCACGGCTTCGGCCACCCCCACGGCCTCTCCCACAGCCACCGCGACCGCCACACCCGATCCGGTCATGCCCGCCCTGCACGGCCGGACCTATGAGCAGGCGCGGGCCGAGCTCACCCGCCAGGACATATCCGCCGCGCGCCTGACGGCCACCGCCCAGCACAAGGACGTCACCCTCCCCGGGGACCACGACGGCTGGTACATCTGCGACGCCGGTCCCGGGCGCGGCACACGGCTCGCCGCCGACGCCACGGTCACCGTCCGGCTCGCGAAGGACTTCAGCGACTGCACGACCAGCTTCCACGGCTATCTGCACCAGAAGAACGATCCGGCCTACGTCCCGCCCACGACGGCCGCCCCGAAGCCGAAGCCGAAGCCGACCGCCACGCGCGCTCCCGCCCCGGCCCCCACCAAGGCCCCGACAAAGCCCGCCGGCGGCTCGATGACCACCTGCTCCGACGGCAAGCAGGGCTACGCCTGCACGTCCAACGGACACCCCGTCGTCGACGGCCAGTTCTGTCCGAAGGCCGACCGCGGCCGCACGCTCATGGCCACCAACAGGACGATGGTCACCTGCTCCTACGACCCCAGCATCACGCCGTACCGCTGGCAGTGACCCACGGACGCACCGAGGCTCCCGGCGCCGGCGACACCGCCGGGCGCGCGTCGCGGCAGGTCCCGGACGCCAGCAGCGCGTCGGCGACCTTCCGGCCCGTCTCCTCGTCCGGGACCAGGAACGCCGTCGTCGGCCCGGATCCGGAGACCAGGGCGGCCAGGGCCCCCGCCTCCGTACCCGCGGCCAGCGTGTCGGCGAGGGAGGGGCGCAGGGAGAGCGCGGCGGGCTGAAGGCCGTTGCTCAGGGCCCCCGCGAGTGCGCCGGAGTCGCCGGAGCGCAGGGCTGCGAGAAGGGCGGGGGACGCGGTCGGTTCCGGGACCTCGGTGCCGACCGTGAGGCGGTCGAACTCCCCGTACACGGCGGGCGTGGAGAGGCCGCCGTCCGCCACCGCGAAGACCCAGTGGAAGGTCCCGCCGACCTCGATCGGGGTGAGCTTCTCGCCGCGTCCGGTGCCGAGCGCGGCCCCGCCGACCAGGCTGAACGGCACGTCGCTGCCCAGCTCGGCGCAGATCGCGAGGAGTTCGTCGCGGCTCGCACCGGTCCCCCACAGGGCGTCGCAGGCGACCAGGGCGGCCGCCCCGTCGGCGCTGCCGCCGGCCATACCGCCCGCCACCGGGATGTCCTTGGCGATGTGCAGGTGGACGGCGGGTGTGACGCCGTACCGCTCGGCGAGCGCGAGGGCGGCGCGGGCGGCGAGGTTGGTGGTGTCCAGCGGGACCTGGGCGGCGTCCGGGCCCGAGCAGGTGATGCGCAGCGCGTCGGCGGGGGCCGCGGTGACCTCGTCGTACAGGCCGACGGCGAGGAAGACGTTGGCCAGGTCGTGGAAGCCGTCGGGGCGGGCGGCGCCCACGGCGAGCTGGACGTTGACCTTGGCGGGGACGCGGACGGTGACTGCCGTACCCACAGGGCTCACAGGGCCACCTCCGGCTTGTTCTCCGCGATGGCCGCGAACTCCTCCACCGTCAGTGCTTCTCCGCGCGCCTGCGGGGAGATCCCGGCGGCGACGAGCGCGGCCTCGGCGGCGGGTGCGGAGCCGGCCCAGCCGGACAGGGCGGCGCGCAGTGTCTTGCGGCGCTGGGCGAAGGCCGCGTCCACGACCGCGAACACCTCGGCGCGGCTCGCGGTGGTGGCGATGGGCTCGGTGCGCCGGACCAGGGAGACGAGCCCGGAGTCGACGTTCGGAGCGGGCCAGAAGACGGTCCGGCCGATGGACCCGGCGCGCTTGACGTCCGCGTACCAGTTGGCCTTCACCGACGGCACGCCGTAGATCTTGTTGCCGGGGCGGGCGGCGAGCCGGTCGGCGACCTCGGCCTGGACCATGACGAGCGTGCGCTCGATGCTGGGGAAACGCTCCAGCATGGTGAGCAGGACGGGGACGGCCACGTTGTACGGGAGGTTCGCCACCAGCGCGGTCGGGGCCGGACCCGGCAGTTCCTCGACCAGCATCGCGTCGGAGTGGACCAGGGCGAAGCGGTCGGCGCGCTCCGGCATCCGGGCCTGGACCGTGGCGGGCAGGGCGGCCGCGAGCACGTCGTCGATCTCGACCGCGATCACCCGGTCCGCCGCCTCCAGCAGCGCCAGGGTCAGCGAGCCGAGCCCGGGGCCGACCTCGACGACGGTGTCGTCCGGGCGGACCTCGGCCGTGCGCACGATGCGGCGGACGGTGTTGGCGTCGATGACGAAGTTCTGACCGCGCTGCTTGGTGGGGCGGACCCCCAGCTTGGCGGCCAGGTCGCGGATGTCTGCGGGGCCCAGGAGGGCGTCGGGCTCTGTGCTGCTCACCCGGTAAGCCTACGGCCGCAGTGGGGCCACGGACTCGCCCCCCGTTGCACGTACAGCTTCTTCGCCCGGTACGTCTGCTCGGCGGCGGGCGCGTCCTGGGGCCGGCCGCTGCCGCCGAGCGACTGCCAGGTCCGGGTGTCGAACTGGTACAGCCCCCCGTACGTGCCGCTCGGGTCGACCGCGTCGGCACGGCCGCCGGACTCGCAGGCGGCGAGCGCGCCCCAGTCCAGCCCGTCTGCCCCGGCGACCGAGCCGGGGCGCTGCCGGGTGCCGGTGCGCACGACGCGGCTCACCGGCCGGTGGACCAGTTCCTCGGCGGCCCTGCGCGGCTTCTGCCGTACGCCGTTGACGGTCCGCACCGCGTACGTGACCCGGCGCACGCCGTTGCGGCCCGCCCGCTCGACGACCTCGGTGCCCCGGAACAGCTCGGGGTCCTCGCTCCGTTCGACGGCGTACGGGACGGTCTCCTCGCGCACCTCGCGGGTGTCGGTGATCCGCATGACGGAGATCGTCTGGCCGTCGCGCGGGAAGTACCCGGGGTCGACGGAGGTGGTGTCGTGGCCGTGCAGGGTGATGCCCGCCTCGGCGAGGGCCTCGCGGACGGTGGCGGCGTTGGTGCGCAGGGTGCGTTCCTGGCCGTCGGCCAGGAAGGTCACGGTGCGTTCGGTGCGGACGGTGAGGGTCAGGCCGGTGCGGGCGATCCGCGCGGAGCGGGCGGCGGAGAGGTGTGCCCCCTCGGCGCGGATCCCGAGTTCGCGCAGGGCCCCCGCCACGGTGTCGGCGGTCGTCCAGACCCGGCGGCGGACGCCGTCGAGGGTGAGGGTGACGGGCCGCCCGTGGCGGACGACGACCTCGTCGCCGTGGCCGAGGGCGGTGCCGGGGGCCGGGGCGACGACGTCGTGGGCGCCGACGGTGACGCCCTCCTCCTCCAGGAGCTCGGTGACGTCGTCGGCGAAGGTGTGCAGGGTCCGGGGCGTGCCGTCGACGCTCAGGCGGACGGCCTTGTCGTCGGCGACGAACGCGGTGGTGCCGCCGGCCAGGAACGCGACGACGAGGGCCTGGGGGACGAGGCGCTTCAGGTTCTCGGGGTTCGTGACGAGGGCGCGGCGACGCTTGGCGGCCCGCCGGGCGTCGGCGCGGGTGGGGCCCTGCCGGGGCACCTCGGACGGCGGTCCGGCGAGCGGGGTGCCGAACCCGGCCTTCGCGTATCCCCGCACCGGGGGCGACACGGTTCTCGGTACGGGCGACGGCGCGGCGGGCGGGGTGCCGACCACCGTCGGGGCGTGGCCGGCCGGGCCTTCCGCGGAGAATCCGTCGGCCACGGTCGGCTGCTCGTGGAACGCGCCGGGGAAGGCCACCGGGGCGGGAGGCGCCGAGGCCGGCGCCGTCCGCCGTCCGCCGCGCGCCGCCCGGTGACTGCCCTGCGAAATACTCACGCCGCTCCCGAAGATCCGCACACGGTCACCCCGTCGTGCGCGGGGACGATAGCGGAGCTTCGGTCACTCTCCAAAGCGACACGGCTACGCGGTGTGGCCATGGAGGTTCGTTCAGCGGTCAGAAATCGAACGCCCGCGCGGTGTTGTCGTAGATCGCGGCGGCCAGCGCGTCCTCCTCCAGGCCCTTCACCTCGGCCATGGCACGGAGCGTGACCGGAATGAGGTACGGCGCGTTGGGCCGTCCGCGATACGGGGCGGGGGTGAGGAAAGGGGCGTCCGTCTCGACGAGGACCAGCTCCGCGGGGGCGACGGCCAGGGCGTCCCGCAGCGGCTGGGCGTTCTTGAAGGTCACGTTGCCCGCGAAGGACATGAAGTACCCGGCCCGCGCGCAGATCCGGGCCATGTCGGCGTCGCCGGAGTAGCAGTGGAACACGGTCCGCTCGGGTGCGCCCGCGTCGAGCAGGACCCGCAGCACGTCCGCGTGCGCGTCGCGGTCGTGGATGACCAGGGCCTTGCCGTGCCGCTTGGCGATCTCGATGTGGGCCCGGAAGGACTCCTCCTGGGCGGCGACGCCCTCGGGTCCTGTGCGGAAGAAGTCCAGGCCGGTCTCACCGACCCCGCGCACGTGGCCGAGGGCGGCCAGCGCGTCGATCTCGGCCAGCGCGTCGTCCAGCGCCGCCTTGCCGCCGGGCTCCCGCGCGCCCTGCCGCGCGGTGCCGGCGGTGCCCTCGACGTACCCGTGGACGATGCGCGGGGCCTCGTTGGGGTGCAGGGCGACCGAGGCGTGGACGGCGGGGTGGGCGGCCGCGGTGTCGGCGGCCCAGCGGGAGCCGGCCACGTCGCAGCCCACCTGGACGACGGCCGTCACGTTGACCGCGGCGGCCCGGGCGAGGGCCTCCTCGACGGTGGCGTCCTGCATGTCCAGGTGGGTGTGGGAGTCGGCGACCGGAACCCGCAGGGGCTCGGGCAGCGGCGGGGCTTCGGTACGGCTCATGCCGACGATCGTACGAGGGCCCCGCGCGACGGCACGAGCGCCCCGCGCGACCGCACGAAGGCCCCGGACCGGTGCGTCACCCGTGCGTCACCCGCGGTGGAAGGGGTGGAGCAGGTCGGACAGCCGCCAGTGACGGGCCGGCGCGGCGGCGGTCGACACCGTCCGGTCCCTCGCGGCGGTCTCCGCGCCGTGCGGCGCCTGCTGCTTCCGCAGCAGTTCCTGGACGCCGGCGACCCGCCCCGCCCGCATGATGCGCACCACGTGCCCGCCGCAGTTCGTGCAGGTGGGCGTGGAGAGCGGAGACGGCACACGCTCGCCGTCCGCCGTGTAGACGACGAACGCGTGCCCGTGGACGTCGACGTGGTGCTCTATCTCGTAGGACTGCTCCCAGCCGTACCCGCACTTCATGCAGGCGAAGGCATACGCCTCGTGGACAGTGGTCGCTGCGATCTCGCTCATGCCTGCTCCTCCTGGCCGCCGGTCACGCACTCCGGGGACGGCCGGCCCGCCCGAGGGGTTCGAACAGGTGGCCCGTCCCTTCCAGTGGACACCTGCACCCGGATGGACGCACCAGCTCGGCGCCAGTGTTGATGCGTTCTTGGCCTCTTTTTGGCGCCCTTTGCCGACACATGGCGCAGGCCTGGAGCAAGGCAGGACAGCACGTGACCGCCGGGCCACTGAGCGCCCCGAACGCGCCCGGCGTCGATGGTGAACGCGCCCGCGCACCACCCCCGCCCACCCCCTCCGCTTTCCTTGAATTCCCGGGCTTTCACCCCACTCCAACCTCATGAATTCACCATTCAATTGAATGCGCGATTTCCCAGGATGTCGCACGCCGATTTGCGGCACCCCCGCTTCTCCTTTTCACTCATTACGTCCACCCCATTTCCCACAGGACGGGGAACAACCCATGTTCACCACGGACACCACTGCCACCGACGTCGAGGTCGACCTCGACGCCGCTCTCAACCCGGGCGAGGTCGAAGGCCTGTACCGCGACTCCCGCGAGTGTGCCTACCTCGCGCTTCTCGCCGGCGGCGGCGCCCTGCTGCTCTCGCCTCCGACCCCGCGTCCGAAGAAGGGCTAGTCGCCGGCACATGGACCAGACACATGCTTCGTCGCCCCTGGCGGGTGCCGTGCATGACCTGGCAACAGAGGTGGTCCTCGCTCTTCGGAGCGGGGACCACCTCGCCACGGTGTGCGGCGCGGCGGGAATCGACGAGGAGAATCGGACCGGAATCGCGGCGGCACGGGTCATCGGGGCCGACCTGCTGCTGCCCAGTGTTCTGTACGGACGTCATCCGCATCCGGGTGATATCGCCGTACTCGACCGGGCGGTGCGGGAATTCCCGCCCAAGCCCGACGCCCCGGCCGCCACGGCCTGGAGCCACTGGCACATGATCTCCACACTCCAGCGGATGGCACCGCCCCCACCGGGCGCGGCTGCTCCCGGACCCGGGACGACGTTCTCGGAGCCCGACGCCGCCTGGCTGGAGGAGGCCCCCTGGCAGGCGTTCACACACCAGCTCTCGGTCCTCGCGCCGCTCGCCGTCCCGGCCGCCCCCTCGGCCGTGCAACGGGCCGCGGCGAACCGGGCGGTCGACCTGTCGCGCGGCTTCGTCCGCGCGGTCCGGCGGCGCGACTGGCTCCAGGCGGCGGGCGCGGGCCGCTGGCTCGCGGCCATCGGCGGCGAACCGGCGACCCTGGGCCTGGAGCGCGGCCTGGACTTCGTCGAGCTGATGGGCGGCCACGACCCCCGCGTCACCCTGCACGTCCGGGCCGCCCGGCTGCTGGCCGAGGCGAGGGCACGGTGACGACGACCGCGACGCAGGGCCCCGCCCAGGACCGCCCACGGGGACGCCCGGGGCCGGGCCCCGGGGCCCGGGCCCCCCGGGAGTACGGCTCCGCCGGGGACCCCGGCTCCGCGCTCGCCGTCCTCCCCGGCGTCCTGCGCTCCGCCCTCGCCTGGACCGAGGCCCACCGGGCGGACTTCACGCTCCCCGACGACGTCCTGGAACCCCACACCCAGGTCAACGCCACCCTCAAACCGCTCGGCGAGCTGGCCCAGCTCGGCTCCACGATCCGCCGCACCACCTCCCCCGGCACCCCGGAACACGAGCTGGCCGGGGGCCTCGTCGCGTACGCCTGGGAGCAGGTGGCGGCGGGCGAGCTGCTCCTGGAACTGCTGCGCGCCGAGCCGTACGCCGCGTACCCGTACGAGATCTACGCCGCCTTCGCCGGGTACGGGCTGCGCCACGAGGGGTTCGAGGCCCTGGCCCGCCCGCTCACCGCGACCCGTGCCTGGGCCCACACCGAGCAGCACGCCAACCGTCAGCTGGGCCTGGTCAACTCCGAGCGGCGGGTCGGGGTGGTAACCCACACCGACGCGGGCGCGGTCCTGTCCCGGACCTGGCTGGGCGGCCTGTCGGAGCCGTGGATGTTCGAGGGCCCGTCCGGCTACGCGCTGACCCACACCGTCTTCCACCTCACGGACTGGGGCCGGATGCCCGACCGGGTCCCCGGGAAGATCGACGGCTATCTGCGGACCTGGCTGCCCGCGTGGGCCGACGGCTGCTTGGAGAGCGGTCAGTGGGACCTCACCGGCGAACTCCTCGCGGTGGCCGCGTCCCTGCCGGGCCCGGCACCACAACCGCTGCTGGACGCGGTGTGGCCGGTGCTCGCCGACGTACAGCATTGCAGCGGCTGCGTCCCCGAGACCGGCCCACCGGTGCGGGACACCACGGCACCGGACCCGTACCCCTTCATCGACTGCTACCACTCCACGCTCGTGACGGCCTTCGCCGCGGCCCTGTCCCTGAGGTCGCTGCGCTCGCCGGGACAGACGGACGGGGCCGGGCCCGGCCGGGAAAGGCGCACCGCATGAGCAGCAGCGGCATCCAGCAGATCCACGACGTGGGGGCGAAGGCCCTGGCCTGGCTGTACGAACACCGGGAGGGGTTCCGGCTGGAGAGCGACCCGTCCCCGGAGGCGGGGATGCTGGACCGGTTCAAGCCGCTGGGCGAGCTGGCGCTGATCGGCAAGGTCATCTTCCGCGAGGGCGTGGCCGGCTCGCAGCAGTCGTCCCTGGCCCACAAGCTCCTGGACCACGCCTGGCACGAGCTGCTGGGCTCCGGGACACGGCTGCTGGAGGGCCAGCGGCGCGAACCGCTCTCGCCGGTGCCCCTGGAGGTCTACGTACCGTTCCGGGAGCTGGGCTACCGGCAGCCGGACCTGGAGTCCGCGATCCGGCTCAACCACCGCCTCGCGAGCTGGGCGGCGCTGGAGGTGCTGCCGGTCCGGCGGCTCGGCCTGAGCGCGATCGAGCGGCGGTTCGGGGTGGAGCCGAGCCTCCCCGAGACGGCGGCGCTGGCGCACACCTGGCTGGCGCGGCGGCCCGAACCGTGGACGGTCGAGGGCCATATCGGCTACGACATCACGCACACGGTGTTCCACCTCACCGACTGGGGCGAGAAACCGGCCGGGCTGCCCGCCGACATCGCCGAGTACCTGGCGCTCTGGCTGCCGGTCTGGCTGGACGACTGGCTGGACCTGAAGCGCTGGGACCTGCTGGGCGAACTGCTGGTCGTCGACGCCTGCCTGCCGGAACCGACGCTGGACCCGGCGGCCTGGCGGGGGTTCGCGCAGGCCCAGCAGCCGGACGGGGCGATGCCGGTGGTCGGCGGGATGCCGGAAGGGGACGAGGAGTCGGTGTTCGACCTCGTCTACCACCCGACGCTGGTCGCCGCGTTCGCCTCGGCGCTCGCGATGTCCCGCGCCCTGTCCGGCCTCAGCGCCACCCCGGCCCCGGCATGACGGACGTGACCGCGGTGCCGGTGACCGCCCCCGGCGAGGACCCGTCCACCGCCCGGCTCCTCGCCGAGGCGGCCCGGAAGGTCGACGCCCCGGACCTGGTGCTCGCGGTCAGCCGGAACGGGGTGCGCACGGTCCACACCGGTGGCGGCGCGGAGCCGGGCCCGGTGGACCGCGAGCGGCTGGGTTACGAGCTGGGCTCGGCGTCGAAGCCGTTCGCGGGGCTGCTGCTGGCCCGGCTGGTGGCGCAGGGCCGGGTGCGGTACGCGGACCGGGCGGCGGACCTGCTGGCCCCGGGCTTCCCGGTGCACCCGGCGGTGCGCCGGATCACGCTGCGCCATCTGCTCACCCACACCTCGGGGCTGCCGGGCCTGCCCGCCGACTTCTACCCGCAGGCGGTGCCCCGCTGGTCCACCGACCCGTACGGCGGCTACCCGGCCGACCGGGTGGTCCGGGCCTTCCTGCGGGCCCGCCCGCGCCACCGGCCCGGGACCCGCTGGCACTACTCGAACTTCGCCGTCTCGGTCCTCGGCCACACCCTGGCGGCGGCCACCGGCACCCCGTGGGAGGTCCTGCTGCACCAGCAGGTGCTGGCCCCGCTGCGCCTGGAGGCGACCCGGGTGCGCCCGGGCCCGGCGGGCACGGAGGCGGTGGGCCACCGCCGCGACGGCTCGCCGGTGCCCGCGCTGGACACCGGGGGCTTCACGGCGGCGGGCGCGGTGCGGGCGACCCCGCTGGACCTGCTGACGTTCCTGGAGGCGCACGCGGGCGGACACGGGGACGCCGGACAACCGGTGGACCCGACGCTCGCCGTCGCGCTCGCGGAGGTGACCCGCCCGCTGCTCCGGCGCGGTTGGCGGCACGCGCACACCCACACGCTCACGTGGTTCCACCACCCGTCCCCGTACGGCCCGGTCCTCTTCCACGCCGGAGCGACGCTCGGTCAGCAGGCCTTCCTGGGCTTCCGCCCGGACACGGGTCTGGCGGTGGCGGCGACGGCGACGCGGCGGGTGCACCGGGCGGACACGTTCGTGGCGACGGCGTACGGCCTGCTGACGGAGACGCCGTAGCCACCGGGGCTTCCCCGGAGCCTTGGCCACCGGAGCTTCCCCGGAGCCTTGGCCACCGGAGCTTCCCCGGAGCCTTGGCTACCGGGGCTTCTCCGGGGCCTTCTCCGCGTTCTTGGCGGCCACCACCGCGTCGAACACCTCCCTCTTGGGCAGCCCGGCAGCGGCGGCGACAGCGGCGATGGCCTCCTTGCGCCGCTCCCCCGCCTCCTCGCGCACGCGCACACGCCGCACGAGCTCCTCGGCGTCCAGCCCCTCGTCGCCGGAGTCGGTGGCGCCTTCCACGACGACGGTGATCTCGCCCCGCACCCCGTCGGCGGCCCACACGGCCAGCTCGCCGAGCGAACCGCGCTTGACCTCCTCGTACGTCTTGGTCAGCTCCCGGCACACGGCGGCGCGCCGCTCGGCGCCGAAGACCTCGGCCATGGCGGCGAGGGTATCGTCGAGCCGGTGCGGGGCTTCGAAGAAGACCATCGTGCGCCGCTCGTCCCCGACCTCGCGGAGCTTGGAGAGCCGTTCACCGGCCTTGCGCGGCAGAAACCCCTCGAAGCAGAACCGGTCCACGGGCAGCCCGGAGAGGGCAAGTGCGGTGAGTACGGCGCTGGGGCCCGGGACGGCGGTGACACGGATGTCCTGCTCCACGGCGGCCGCGACGAGCCGGTAGCCGGGGTCGGAGACGGACGGCATCCCCGCATCCGTGACGAGGAGCACCCGGGCACCACCGGTCAGGGCTTCCACCAGCTCCGGCGTACGTGCGGACTCGTTCCCCTCGAAATAGGAGACGACACGCCCCGAGGTGTGGATGCCGAGCGCCTGGGTGAGCCGGCGCAGCCGCCGGGTGTCCTCCGCGGCGACGACGTCGGCCCGCTCCAGTTCGGCGGCGAGCCGTGGCGGGGCGTCCGCCACGTCACCGATGGGGGTCCCTGCGAGCACGAGCGTTCCAGTCGTTCCAGTCACATCAGCCATCCTCGCAGCACGGGCAGCGCCCTTCGCACAGATGCGTTCCCTACGATGGCGCGGTGACGAGTACCGCACCCGAGACCCAGCGGGGCAAAGACGCCGGGGACCCGCTCGGCGAACAGCCGACCTCCTGGCAACGGCGGCTGCGCCGCTTCGGCCATGTTCCCCGCCCGGAGCCCTCGCTCCGCGACCGGCTGGACCCGCCGTACACCCGGCCGGGACGGCAGATGTGGTCGGTGCTCGCGATCCCTCCGCACGTGGCCGACCGGCTGGTGCGGTGGTCCGGCTGGGGCGGCCCGCTGCTGGTGACCCTGGTCGCCGGGCTGCTGCGCTTCTGGAAGCTGGACCAGCCGCACGCGGTGATATTCGACGAGACGTACTACGCGAAGGACGCGTGGGCGCTGGTCAACCAGGGTTACGAGGGGTCCTGGCCGAAGGACGTCGACAAGCAGATCCTCAACGACCCTTCCTCCGTGCCGATCCCGACCGACCCGGGCTATGTGGTGCACCCGCCGGTCGGCAAATGGATCATCGGGTTCGGCGAGCAGCTGTTCGGCTTCACGCCGTTCGGCTGGCGGTTCATGGTGGCGGTGCTGGGCACGGTCTCCGTCCTCCTCCTGTGCCGGATCGGCCGGCGGCTGTTCCGCTCCACGTTCCTGGGCTGTCTGGCGGGCCTGCTGCTCGCGGTGGACGGGCTGCACTTCGTGATGAGCCGGACCGCGCTGCTCGACCTGATCGTCATGTTCTTCGTGCTGGCCGCGTTCGGCTGCCTGGTGGTGGACCGGGACCGCTCCCGGCGCAGGCTGTCCGACGCGCTGCCGGTGGACGAGGAAGGGGTGCTGCGCCCGGACGCCAAGGTCGCGGAGACCCTGCGCCTGGGGTGGCGGCCGTGGCGGCTCGCGGCGGGCGTGATGCTGGGGCTGGCCTTCGCCACGAAGTGGAACGGCCTCTACGTCCTGGCCGCGTTCGGCCTGATGACGGTCCTGTGGGACGTCGGGGCGCGGCGCACGGCGGGCGCGGCGCACCCGTACCGGGCGGTGCTGCGCCGGGACCTGATCCCCGCCTTCTGCTCCACGGTGCCGGTCGCGATCGCCACGTACGTCGTCTCGTGGACCGGCTGGATCGTCACGGACAAGGGCTACTACCGCAACTGGGCGGCCACCGAGGGCAAGGACTCCTCCTGGAGCTGGCTGCCGGACTGGCTGCGCAGCCTGTGGCACTACGAGAACCAGGTGTACGACTTCCACGTCGGCCTGACCTCGGGCCACACGTACGAGTCCAACCCCTGGAGCTGGCTCGTGCTGGGCCGGCCCGTCTCCTACTTCTACGAGGAACAGACCGGCTGCGAGGAGTCGGCGACCGGCAAGTGCGCCAGCGAGGTCCTCGCGATCGGCACCCCGCTGCTGTGGTGGCTGGCGTGTCTGGCCCTCGCGTACGTCGTCTGGCGCTGGTTCTTCCGCCGCGACTGGCGGGCGGGCGCGATCGCCTGCGGTGTGGCGGCGGGCTGGCTGCCCTGGTTCTTCTACCAGGAACGCACGATCTTCCTCTTCTACGCGGTGGTGTTCGTCCCGTTCCTCTGCCTGGCCGTGACGATGATGCTGGGCGCGATCGTGGGCCCGGCGGCGGGCACGGGCACCCGAGCCGAACTGGGCCTCACCGCCCAGGACCCCACCGGCGAACGCCGCCGCACGCTGGGGGCGATCACGGTGGGCGTGCTGGTGCTCCTGATCATCTGGAACTTCATCTACTTCTGGCCGCTGTACACGGGGACGTCGATCCCGGAGGACCTGTGGCGGGACCGGATGTGGCTGGACACGTGGGTGTAGCGAGGCAGTTGAACGGACAGGGGCCCGGCGCGCGCGCCGGGCCCCTGTCCGTCCGGTGAGTCCTCAGCTACCGCCGGATACGGTCCCCCTGTGGCGCCGCAGCAGGGCCTTGCCCCAGAGCGTCAGTCCGACGAGGGAGACGATCACCGCCAGTCCGACAGCGGCGACAACGGCCCCGATCAGGAGAAAGGAGACCAACAGCTCCACCCACGTCGGCTCCTCGCCCATCGTGCTCCCGCTCTGCTCCATGGACACCATGACGCCGGCGGGCAGCCATCGGTTCCGGATCAGGTTCGCCGCTGCCGCGCCAGAAAGATCGCGGCCACCACCGACAGCGTCAGGAACAACAGCGCGATCCCGCCCGACATCCACGCCAGTACGGCCGCACCGCCGCCCCCGACATCGTCTTCACGAGCGACCACCTGCGGGTCGTCCACCTGGTACCGGACGGTCATGGCGGCGCCGACGGACTGTTTGCCGCCTCCGCTGCCCACCGGAAGACCCGCCACCACGGTCCGCCCACCGGCCTCGAACGTCACCTCGCACTGGCCCGCCATGCAGGCGCCGCTGGTGTGCAGGGTCGCCCGGGCCCGCTCGCCGCCCTGGAGGGAGCGCAGATGCTGAGCCGCCGGAAACATCACCAGCCCCGACAGCGCGCCCAGCAGCAGGGCGAGGGTCAGAGACATCAACAGGGACGCCCGAGGTCCCAGGGTGCTCGCGCCGCCGCCTGCCGCCCCCACGTTCGTCGAGGGGGGCGCTCCGGGCGCGCCCCCGTTCGCCGCGCCGTCCACCTGGCTCGCCCCCCCCTGTCCGTCGGTGCCGAGCCGACGTTCCGCTCCCGCGCGTCCGATCCCGCGCGTCCGATTCCTCGTGTACGAGCAGGGTAGGCGGGTCGCCGAGGTCGTTTCTGGGGGTGATGTCGGCACAGCGAACCGGTCCCGGCTGCCTGCTGTCGGCAACCACGGCCCCCTCGCGTATGTTGAGCGCCGTCACAGTCGAACGGAGCCTCTGTGGAGGGCGGGCCGCTGACGCGAGGGCCTGTCGCTGACGCGAGGGCCTGTCGCTGACGCGAGGGCCTGTCGACGGCGGCCCTGGCTCAGTCGCCCCCGCAGCCACCGCCACAGCTCGATCCGCAACTGGAGCCGCAGCCGCCCCCGTTGTGCCGGTTTCCGGAGTCGTTCCCGCTCGCCCGGGGCGACGAGCGGCGCGGTGGGTTCCTGCGGCGCTCCTCCGCCGCGCGCTGCGCCTTCCGGTGGAGCTCCGCGCTCTCCTCAGCCTCGCGGAGCCGCTCGCGCTGCCGGGCGGGGCCGTCCGTCGGTTCCCAGGGGCCCAGCCCGTGGCGGCGGTCCGGGCGGAGCGGGACGGTGGTCACGCTCGCGTACATCCGCCCCATCTCCTGGTGGCGGTGGTACTCGGCGCAGGCGTAAGCGAGGACGACCTCGTCGCCCTCGGCGAGCGTGCCGTGAAGAACCGCTTCGAAGGGCTCGTGCTTCGGGTTGATGTCGTGGTGCCCGTTCCCCACCCCGTACGCCGAGCCGCTGCCCAGCAGCCGCGTCATGGCGCGGGTGTCGCGCTTGCGGGGCATGTACGCGACCAGGGGCCGTGCCGGCCGCGACCGGAACGTACCGGTACCAGAGCGGCAGGGCGGTCAGCAGGACCACGCCCGGGTATCCCGGCCAGTCCGTCCCGTCCCCGGTCCCGCCGCCCCAGGCGACGGACGCGGTCCCGGACGAGAGCCCGAACAGCAGGACGTACGCCGTCGCCACCAGGACGGCCAGGATCCAGCCGCCCGCGATCGGGGCGAGCACAGCCGGAACCCCCGCCTTCCGCCACCGCTCGGCATCGGCCACGGGCCAGAGGGCGATGCCTCCGGGCAGCCGGGAAACGGTGCCGCTTCCGGTCACGGACCAGGTGACGGAACCGCCGTCGGGCAGGATCTCGGGTGGCAGATGCTTGATGTGATATTCCGTCATCGGTGCACCGCCGCGCACCCCCGTATGCCCATACCGCTGCCCATGCCGCACGCCCCCCGACGCTCGCTCCCCCATGCATTCCCGGCCAGTCTGCCCACGACGGCCCTCCATCACACGGCGGAGAGCGCTTTCCAGCCAAGCATTCCGGTCCGGTAACAACGCCCTCACCGCCTGCCGCAACCCTTTAGGGTTCCTCACAGTTGCTCCTTGAACGTGTTCAGGGAGCTCTCCTGGGGAGGGGGAATACAGGATGCGCAGTGGAGCGAAGGTCGCCGTGATCGGCGGAGCGTTCGTCCTGGTGGCCGGCGGGCTCGGCTACGGGGCGTACAGCATGCTCGGGGACATCCTGGGCGTGGACGGCGGTACGCGGAGCGCGTCCGAGTCGTCGAAGGTGAAGACAGGGCCGCCGAGCGCGGAGGAGATAGCCGAGACGTCGAAGGGCTTCTTCGACGCGTGGTCGGCCGGGGACGCACCGGCCGCGGCCCTCCTCACCAACAACGAGTCGGGCGCGGAGCCGGTCCTCGCCTCGTACGGCGAGGACGCCCGTATCGGCAAGGTGAAGATCACCCCGGGCCCGGCCGTCGGCACGAAGGTGCCCTACACGGTCAAGGCCACCGTCGCGTACGAGGGCAAGTCGAAGCCCCTGTCCTACGCCTCGGAGCTGACCGTGGTGCGCGGCCTGACGACGGGCAAGGCCCTGGTCGACTGGGACCCCACGGTCGTGCACCCGCAGCTGACGGAGGGCGCGACGCTGAGGACGGGCGAGGCCTCGACGCCGGCGATCGAGGCCGTCGACCACAGCGGGACGGTGCTGACCAAGGAGAAGTACCCCTCGCTCGGGCCGATCCTGGACAACCTGCGCGAGAAGTACGGGGCGAGCGCGGGCGGTTCGCCCGGCATCGAGACGTGGATCGAGCCGGCCGACGAGGCCCAGCCGGACGTCAGCCTGCTCACCCTCGCCAAGGGCAGGCCCGGCCAGGTGCGGACGACCCTGGACGCGGGTGCGCAGGCGGCGGCCGAGCGGGCGGTGAAGAAGTTCGACGAGTCCTCGGTGGTCGCGGTGAAGCCGTCCACCGGGGCGATCCGGGCCATCGCCAACAACCGTTCGGACGGCTTCAACGCCGCCATGACCGGCCAGTTGGCCCCTGGTTCCACGATGAAGATCGTGACTGCCGCGATGATCATCCAACATGGTCTCGGAAGCATGGGCGCGAAAGTGGAGTGTCCGCCCACGGTGTCGTGGAAAGGGGTGACCTTCCACAACCTCGATGACTTCTCCATCGCTGACGCCACGCTGCGAGAAGCGTTCGCGCAGTCCTGCAACAGCACCTTCATCAAGCCGGTCAAGCCGCTCGGTGACCGGGCCGGATCGGCTCTGGGCCAGGAGGCCAGGGACTATTTCGGCCTTGGCCAGGACAACTGGCAGACGGGCGTGGCCTCCTTCGACGGGAGCATCCCGGAATCCTCGGGGGCCGAGACCGCGGCCTCGTACATCGGGCAGGGCAAGGTGCTGATGAGCCCCCTGAACATGGCGTCCGTGACCGCCACCGTGAAGAACGGCGCCTTCAAGCAGCCGTACCTGGTCGCCCGTGAGCTGGACAACCGTCCGTTCGCCACAGCTCGCCCGCTGCCGGCCGGTGTGGCGGAGCAGCTGCGGCAGATGATGCGTTACACCGCGACCAGCCCCACCGGCACCGGCACCAAGTCCATGGCGGGTGTCGGCGGCGACAAGGGCGCCAAGACCGGTTCGGCCGAGGTCGACGGGCAGACCTCCAACAGCTGGTTCACCGGCTTCAGCAACGACCTCGCCGCGGCGGCGGTCGTCCAGTCCGGCGGCCACGGCGGCGACGCGGCGGGCCCGGTCGTGGCGGAGGTGCTGCGCGCGGGCGGCTGAGGCCCCAGGGTCCGACGTACTGGGCAGCGGGCCTACCCCGCCGCCCGGTCGCCCCGCCCCGCCAGGTCCAGCACCAGGGCGGCGATGTTCCACGCGTCGTCGTCGCCCCGGTGGTGGCGGCCCTCCAGCGGGAGGCCCGCCACCTCCAGCGCCTGGGCCATGCCGGGGCGGCGGCGCAGCCCGTACGAAGCGGTGAAGGCGACCTTGACTTTGGTGTGGCGCCGCCCGAACGGATACTCCGTCCCCGTCGCCCGGCACTGGCGGGCGAACTGGTTGCGGTCGTAGTCACCCCAACTGGCCCACGGCAGCAGCCCCGTACGGTGCTCGGCGGCCAGCGCCCGGCAGGCCGCGGCGAAGGAGAGGCCGCCGCCCACCTCCGCCTGCGTCAGCCCGGTCAGCTCCGTGCAGAACGGGCTGACCGTCGAGCGTACGGGCCGGACCAGCAGCCGGTGCTTGGCCAGCCGCTCGCCCGCGCACAGGTCGACGACGGTGAGGCCGATCTCGATGATCTCGCTCACCTGGCCGGGCGGGGGCTGCCCTTCCCAGCAGGTCGCCTCGACATCGACCACGTTCACCAGGTGCTCGCCCTGTTCGCCCGCATCCATGGGACGAGCGTAGAAGCACCCCTGCCCCGGGTCACCCGGGATTCTGGAAGCATCGGTAGCCCAGCGAGGTCACATCGCCTCTGTCGGGCAGGGCCCCTCTCCGTCGGGGTCACGCGGCCTGGAACGACCAGACAGGCCCGGTGCCTTACCGGCCTGGTCCTGGGATGGAGTAGGACCGGGTTCGCAGCGGCCCCGGCAGCCCACGCGACCGCCGGGGCTGTTCCTGTGCAAACTGCCGCTGACCCTGATTTCTTGCCCTGCAGGCCCACGAGAAAGGGTCGCGTGGAACGTCGAAGGGGCGCCAGCTGTGCTTGGTGGCCCTTCGGGAAGTCATAACCCACCCGGACCGCCATATCTGGACCACCACGGGTCGCGCCACATCCAGGACCAGCTCACCGTCCAGCCCCACGCCCGGTGTGCCAGCGCCTCCACCTGGACAGTGGTCGTAGCCTGCCCGGCTCCCGCCTCGGATAGCGTGTTCCTCTACGGGGTGCCATAAAGGATGTGACGCCCACTACCGGAGGTAGTCAGCGTATGAGTTCAAAGCGCAGCAAAAATCCAGCTCTGCCCGTACTCGACGACGCGTTCCGACTCGCGTCGGTCAAGGAGGCCGAAGAGTCCACCCGTGACTTGGCCGCGCGGCTGGCCACCACCGAGCTGCGCCGCGTTTCCCACCCGGGCCGGGTCACCTGGGAGGCCACCGATCAGGCCGAGCCCGTACCGGTCCCGCCGACTGTGGTCGACGGTGACGGGGACCTGTGGCTGCGGGACCGGGGCACTGGCACCTGGACCATGCCCGAGTTCAACCCGAAGGAGTTCCCGGCCCGCTGTGGCGAGGTTTTGACGTGGAACGAGCTTGCGTGCGAGTTCGGCCCGCTTACCGCACTGGCCGACGACCGCCGCATCGGCGGCGGCCGGCGCTGACCGCGCGGCCGTTTGGGACGACCGCGCCCCTGAAGCGCCCGCTACGGGTAGCTGGGAGCTCCAGTTCACCGCCGAGCTCGACGATGGCGGCGAGCAGGTGAGCGCGGTGGTGGCGTGCGACCGCCTTGAGC
The DNA here is from genome assembly GCF_002910905.1 of Streptomyces sp. SM11. Classification (GTDB taxonomy): domain Bacteria; phylum Actinomycetota; class Actinomycetes; order Streptomycetales; family Streptomycetaceae; genus Streptomyces. The sequence goes on from NZ_NEUE01000154.1 coordinate 19,759, forward strand.
AGCGTGGTTGCCCGGCTCAATGGCGGCCGGGGACGCGTTCCGTGCACCGCGAGGCCGTCGAATACCGCCCGGCAGAACCACAGGGAACCCGACGGCTCCTTGGGAGCTGACCCACTCACGCCCCATCTCCTCGACGCGCCGTGCGGCGAGCCGCCGGGGCCGCAGGCGGCCAATCAGGTTCTCTGCGCCGGGATCTCCGCGTGCCGCGTAGGCCGTCGATCGGCCTGATGGTCAAGGTGGCTTCGCAGGCATATGCCGATGACACGAGGAGAGCATTCATGATCCGTCGTATCGCGATCACCCTGGCCACTGTCGCCGCAGCCGGCTTCGTCGCCGCGGCCCCGGCTTCCGCGAACGGGGAGAACGGCCACACCGGCGGCGGCCACGCCGGCATCGAGGCCGGCTGGGCCAGTGGCGAGTACCAGAACCTGGGCGGCCCGTACGGGATCACCACCGTCAAGGGACAGGCCACCTACTTCGACGCGGAGCGCGGCTGGGTCGTCCGCTGACTACGACAGCCGGACGCACGCAACCGCGGAGTTCCGGATGAAAGTGAGGGCCTGCGCCACCCTGGCACGGGCCCTCACCCATGCCATCCCCCAACAGGCCAGCGCCGACCGCGCCCCCTCCCGCAGGTCACCCGGCTTTCGCCGCCCCGCTCCCGGAATGCGCGTCGGCGGTGCCGGGCAGCACGGCCCGCGGCGCGCCCGGTTCGGGCAGGATGCGGAAGAACAGCCAGCTCAGCACGGGCATCAGCACGAGCGGCGCCAGGGCGGTCCGCAGGGACGTGGCGTCGGCGAGGGCGCCGACGGCGGGGCTGGCCAGACCGCCGATGCTGACGGTCAGGCCGAGGGTGATCCCGCCGGCGGTGCCGACGCGGGAGGGCAGGTAGTCCTGGCCGAGCGTGACCTGCAGCGAGAAGGGCACGTACAGGAGCGACCGGACCCTGTCGCGGCTGTTCCGCAGTGACCTCGGCATGACGTTCCCGCAGTGGCGCACCCAGCTCCGTCTCCACCACGTCCTGATCCTCCTGACGGAGCGGACGCCGGTGACTTCGGTGGCGCATCAGTGCGGCTGGTCGTTCACCAGCGCCTTCATCGACGTCTTCCGCCGCGCCTTCGGCCACACCCCGGGCTCGCACGCGGCAGGTTGAGGGCACGTACCCGGACGGCGACGGCCTCGCGCCCACCACCCGGAACCCCCTCGCGTGCATACTGCACCGACCGCTAGCGTGCAGCCATGAGCACATCCGGAACCCCCGAAACCTCACCCGCCCCCCAGCCCGCGGCCCCCGTCTCGCAGGCCCACCCCCGGTTCGCCGAGGCGCTGGCCGAGCTGGGCCTCCAGGTCGAGGTGCGCCGCTTCCCCGACGCGACCCGGACCGCCGCCGAGGCCGCCGCCGCGGTCGGCTGCTCACTCGGCGAGATCGTCAAGTCCCTGGTATTCGCGGCGGACGGCGTGCCCGTGCTGGTCCTGATGGACGGCTCCTCGCGGGTGGATGTCGAGCTGGTACGGCGTGAACTGGGCGCGGGGAAGGTCAAGCGGGCGGACGCGGACCTGGTCCGGGAGACGACCGGGTACGCCATCGGTGGCGTACCGCCCTTCGGTCACGCCACCCGGACCCGGGTGCTGGCGGACCGGCGGTTGCTGGACCACCCGGTGGTGTGGGCGGCCGCGGGCACTCCGCACACGGTGTTCCCGCTCGACCCGAAAACGCTGATCGCCCACGCGGGCGCGACGGTCGTGGATGTGCGCGAGCCCGCCAAGTGACCCCTCTGGTCGCCTTCGCGGTCCTCATAGCCGCTGTCACGCACGCCAGTTGGAATGCCATCGCCCATGCGATCAAGGATCAGCTGCTCTCCTTCACGCTGATCTCCGGCGGCGGTCTGCTGATCGGCGGGGCGATGGCCCTGTTCGCCCCGCTCCCGGCAGCGGAGGCCTGGCCGTATCTGGTGGTCTCGGCCGCGCTGCACGTGGTGTACATGCTGCTGCTGATGCGTTCGTTCACGCTGGGCGACTTCGGGCAGATGTACCCGATCGCCCGGGGCACGGCCCCGCTGGTGGTGACGGTCCTGGCGGCGGTGTTCGTCGGCGAGCGTCCGAACGGCTGGGCCACGGCGGGTGTGGCGGTGGCCTCGGCCGGGCTGGTCGGGCTGGCGCTGTGGGGCATCCGGAGCTCGGGGAAGCGGCCGCACTGGCCGGCGGTCGTGGCGGCCCTCGGCACGGGGCTCGCCATCGCCGGGTACACGACGGTCGACGGCGTCGGGGTCCGCGCCTCGGGCACCCCGCTCGGTTACGTCGCCTGGCTGATGGTCCTGGAGGGCCTGGCGATCCCGGCGTACGCGTACTACCGACGCCGCGCCGAACTGGCAGCGCAGCTCAGGCCGTTCGTCGGGCGCGGACTGCTCGGCGCAGCCCTGTCGGTGACCGCGTACGGGCTGGTGCTCTGGGCCCAGACGAAGGCCCCGCTCGCCCCGATCGCGGCGCTGCGCGAATCGTCGATCATCGTGGGTGCGGCGATCGGCACGCTGTTCTTCAAGGAGCGCTTCGGGGCCCCGAGGATCGCGGCGGCCGGGCTGATGGTGGTCGGCATCGGGCTGATGCTGCGCACGACGTGATGCCTCCCTGCCCGCACACGACGTGACGCCCCCGTGCCCGCGTACAGCGTGATGCCCCCCGCCCCTGCGGACCGGCAGGGGCGGGGGGCATCAGCGAGAGGTCGGGGTCAGACGGTCACCTTCTCCTGCTCCTCGCCCTTGTCCCCGTCGGTTCCGGCGGTTCCTCCGGCCTTCCGGACCCGGACGTACTCGAGGAAGGTGTTGAGCTCGCGCTTGACGACGGGCGCGAGGAGGTAGAGGCCGATGATGTTGATGACGGCGAGGGTGAAGAGCACCGCGTCGGCCAGATCGATGAGGGTCTGCAGGGTGAGCAGGGACCCGGAGACGGCGAACACGGTGTAGAGGAGCTTGTAGACGGTCTCACTGGTGCGGCTGCGGCCGAAGAGGTACGTCCAGGCCTTGAGGCCGTAGTAGCCCCAGGTCAGGACCGTGGAGAACGCGAAGAGGATCACCGCGACGGTCAGGACGTACGGGAACCAGGGCAGCACGGTCTCGAACGCGTCCGAGGTGATCGTCACGCCGCCGATGGAATCGTCGTTGCGCGCCTCGCTCCAGCTGGCGGGGTTGGCGATGACGATCGTCAGCGCGGTCATGGTGCAGACGACGACCGTGTCGATGAACGGCTCCAGCAGGGCGACGAGGCCTTCGCTGGCAGGGTGCTTGGTCTTGACCGCGGAGTGGGCGATCGGCGCGGAGCCGAGACCGGCCTCGTTGGAGAACGCGGCCCGCTTGAACCCGATGATCAGCGCACCGAGCACACCGCCCGCGACACCCTGGGGGTTGAACGCGCCCTCGATGATCGTGCTGATCGCGGCGGGTACGGCGGTGACGTTGACCAGGATGACCACGAGACACGCGGCGATGTAGATACCGGCCATCGCGGGGATGAGCCGGCTGGTGACCTGGGCGATGGAGCGGATGCCGCCGAGCAGCACGATGCCGACGAGCGCGGCGACGAGGATGCCGAAGAAGAGCGCGCCGCCGGAGGAGCCCATCGCACCGCTCTCGCCACCGGTGACGGAGACGAGCTGCGCGTAGGACTGGTTGACCTGGAAGAGGTTGCCGCCGAAGAGCCCGAAGAACAGGATCATGATCGAGGCGAGGACGGCGAGTACCTTGCCGAGGCTCTTGCCGTTCTTCCCGAAGCGCTCGGCCAGCCCCTTGGGCAGGTAGTGCATCGGTCCGCCGGAGACGGTGCCGTCGGCGTGGATCTCGCGGTACTTCACACCGAGGGTGACCTCGACGAACTTGGTGGCCATGCCGAGGAGGCCGCAGAGGATCATCCAGAAGGTGGCTCCGGCGCCGCCGATGGAGACCGCGACGGCCACACCGGCGATGTTGCCGAGGCCGACCGTGCCGGAGACGGCGGCGGTCAGCGCCTGGAAGTGGTTGACCTCGCCCGCCGAGTCCTTGTCGTCGTACTTGCCGCGCACCACGTCAACGGCGAGACGGAACTTGCGTACCTGGACGAATCCGAACCAGCCGGTGAAGACGAGGCCCGCCACCACCAGCCAGGTGACGATGAGCGGTACCTCCGCCCCGGCGATGGTGATGGAGTAGAAGACGATCCCGCCCAGCCAGTCGGCTATGGGCTCGAAGAACCCGCTGACGGATTCGTCGATGTTCTCGGTAAGGGAGTCGAGTGTCACGTTGGCTACCTCGATGACGCGGGAACGGCGGACTTGGGGGTGCCTTGGCCGGTCGGTGTGCGATGGGGGGGATGAGCGAACGACGCCGTCCGAATGGCGAACCGGCGTGCCGCACGGGGCGGCTACGGCGGTGATCGCGCTGGACTGCTGCCGGTTGAGCCCCGGCACTCCACTGCGACGGTGCTTCCGCCTGCGAAGTTGGGCATTTGTACCACGGCACTTAACGATCCAATAGTGACGCGGATCACATCTTCGGATAATGCGCGTGAAGATGCCGGGCGAGTGACGTCATCGTTATACGGATACCGAGATACGTTTAACGGACACCTATTTGCGGGGCGGGCAGCCTTCGAGCGGCCGGAGGCGACGCGGGGCACCGGGTGCACGACCCGGCAGAGGCGTATCAGCCCCCCAGCCCCGCGCAGAACTCCTCCACCACAGCGGAGACCTCCGCCGGTGCCTCGTCCAGCAGAAGGTGCCCCGCTCCCTTGATCACCCGGAACTCCGCCCCGAGGCGACGCCGCGCGGCAGGGCCCAGCGCGCGCGGGGGCAGAAAGGGGTCGAACCGCCCCGTGGCGACCAGCGTCGGCACGGAGCGCCGTTGTTCGAGCAGACCAGACGGCAGCGGGGGCGGGGCGAGGCTGGTGCGGCAGCTACGTGCGACCAGATGCATCCAGGCGCTCAGATGGCCGGGGAGCTCGCCCCGCCCCGGAGCGGCCATGTGGCGCAGCAACGCCGCCGACCGGGCGGCCGAGGGCTGCAGGAGCCAGGGGACGGTGGCGGCCAGGAGTGGGACGGGAACCCGCAGCCGCGTGATGCCGGCACCGGAGAGCACCACCCGGCCGACGATCCGCGGAGAGTCGCAGGCGAGCGCGACCGCACCCCCCAGGGAATGGCCCACCACCACGGCCGGCCCCGGAACGGACTGCGTCAGGGCCTCGCCCAGCCAACTCCCGTACCAGGGCATGCGCCGGAAACGAGGGCGTCGGCCCGCGCTGAGCCCCGGCTGACCGGGCAGGTCCAGGATGGTCACGCGCCGTTCCCGGGCCATCACCTCCACCAGGGGCAGGCACAGGGCGGCGTTCATGTTCGTCCCCGGCAGCAGCACGACACCCGGCTCCCCGTCGCGCGTCGGCTCCGGGCCCGCGGTCACGACGGCGGTGACTCCCGCCGACGTCACCACCTCACTGCGGACATGGGCGATGCCCCAGTCCGCGACCCGGTTCACGCACCAGGACCGCACCTCCCGTCGCGCGTTGTCGTTCTTGTAGACCGAGGTCACGTGACCGTCCTTGTCGTCGTCGGCACAGGGCGTCGGCAGGTCGTCGGCAAAAGGGCACCGGCATTGAGGACGTCGGCATTGAGGACATCGGCATCAAGTCGGAATCAAGGGGAACGCTCCTCGCCGTCGTCTACGCCTTCTGCGCGGGCCAGCCGAGAATCCGGGCCCCGATGACAGCGGTCTGCAGGGCGTAGCGGTGCCTGGGGTCTGCCGGGTCGGAACCGGTGAGCTGGTGGATGCGTTCGAGGCGGTATGTGAGTGCGCGGACACTCAGGGAGAGGCGCCGGGCGGCCTGGGTGGTGACGCAACCGGAGTCGAAGTAGGCCGAGAGGGTCTCCAGATGCGGTTCCGGGCCGCCTCGGGCCTTGAGGAGCGGCCCCAGGGTGGTCCGGACGAGGTCGGCCATGGCCTGCCGGTCCCGGGTCAGCACCGGGTAGACGAGAAGATCCGCGGCCTGTAGCACCGGGTCCTCCAGATCGAGACGGCCCGCCAGGTCCAGAGCCCGGAGTGCCTCCTCGTACGAGTGGACGACGCCACCGGCGCCGGGGTGCGGCCGTCCGATCGCAGCCCGTCCGCCGTCGGTCGCGGCGTGGGCCTGTTTGGCGAAGTACGTGAGGACCTGGCGCTGATCCCCGGGAGCGATGCAGATCAGCCGCCCGTCCTTGGTGGTGAGGAGGATGCTGCGCTCCCCGAAGCGGCCGGTCACGGCCCGCTCGACGAGACGGGGCACGGGGTCGCCCTCGGTGTACGGGACGGGGCCTTCGGCTACGGCGACGGCATGGGCGAGGGAGAACCGCAGCCCGAGCTGCTCGGCGCGTTCGGCCAGTACCCCCGGCTCGCCGCTCCCGTACAGAAGATCGTCGATGAACTCCCGCCGGGCCGCCTCCTGCTGCCGGACGGCGAGTTGCTGAGCACGTTCGTAGCCCTCGCAGAGCGCTTCGACGGCCTGTTGCACGGCGGCGAGCACCCGGTCGGAACCTGCCGTCCCGGCGGGCCAGGCAGCCCGGGTCCGGGACAGATGACGCACGACCAGGGCCCGCAGAGTGGTGCCGTTGACCGCGGCCGCCTCTCCGAAGGACCGGAGCTCTTCCAACTCGTCCCCGGTGGGCCCCTGGCCCGTTGCCGCGACCGCGTCCAACAGAGCTTCGAAACCGGGGTAGGTCTGCGCGGAGGTCGACGCGGAAGCGCCGGTTCCACTCGTCGCGTGCACGACAGCATGCCGCCCGCCCTCGGGCGCCTTCACCGGCAACCGCAGGGCCGGGCCCTCCTGAAAGGCGGTGGCCCCGGGCGTCTCGCTCGCTGGCACAGGCTTTTGTCCACGACGGACAACCCTCCGAAGTCTCGGCAAGCGGAGGGACGGATGCCCCTCCGACGCCGACCAGACTTCCCGGCACACCAGCGCGCATAGCGACGCGTTGCCCGCATCATAGTGGCGGGGCGGGAGATCAGGCCCCTGCGGCGTACGCGACGAAGCCCGCCCACGCGGTGGGAGTGACAGCGAGGCGGGGACCCTGGAGGTTCTTGGAATCGCGTACGAGGACAGTGTGCTGGGCGGTCGCGACCTCGACGCAGTCATTCGGGTTGCTGCTGTCGCTGTAGCTGCTCTTGAACCACCGCAGCTCAGACACTTCCCCGGCAGAGGGCCTGTTGGTCATGTCTCTCCCAGCACTTGCTCGATGAAGGCCTGGGACTCCTCCGGCGTGAGAGCCCGAGCCCGGATGTTTCCAAACCCTAGCTCAAGGATACGGAGCTGCTTCGGGTGCGCGATGGGCCTGCCGGCGAACTCGTCGTCGGCCCGGCCGACAGCCGAACCGTCAGCGAACTTCAGCACCTGGATCCGCCCGCCCGTTCCTGGATGATCCCATCGCGAAGTCGGCATGACCTGAATATCGACGAAGGGCAATTCCCCGACGCGAAGCAGGTTCTCAAGCTGACGTCGCCAGATCGCGTCCCCTCCGATCGGACGACGCAGCGACGCCTCTTCCTGGACGAAACTGAGCTCGGGGGCAGGCGACCGGTCGAAGATGGAGTGCCGGGCCATACGCCCGGCCACAGCTCACTCCAGCTCGTCCGGCGTCAGAACAGGGCGTCGCGTGCCGAGCAACGCCCTCGCATACTCCTCCGTCTGCAACAGACCGTGCAGGTTGTGGCTGCCGTACGCGGCCAGCTCGACGGCCTTGGCCTCCAGCTTCGCCAAGTCCCGGATCTTCTTCGGGTACCGGACCTCCGCCAGGTCGGGCTTCATCGCCGCGAGCTTCCCGCCCGCCCCCACCGCCACATCCACGGCGTCCATGAACTCCGGGCGGGGAATGCGCCGCCCGCCCTCCACCTTGTAGACGAGGTCCTCGCCGTACCCCATGGCGGAGCCCAGCTCACCCGCCCGCAGGCCCGCCGCCTCGCGCCAGGTCTTGATCTGGCGCCCCACCGCCGCGACGACCGCCGCTCCCGACTCGTCGTCCGGGTCGACCTCCCAGCCGGGCTCGTCCACCCCGCCGTCCCCGCGCTCCGTACCGTCACCGACCATGCTCATGCGAGCCCCCGCTTCCGACGTGCGTGCCGTTCTTTCCTCAACCGCGTCCGTTCCCCGCAGGTCACCCTCGACAGCCCGGACAGCACCGGACAAGCCCAGGACACTCACCGTACGCAAGGGCTCCGTCACTAGGCACGGTACGCAGACGCGGCCACGCTGAGTGACATGAACCAAGAAATCGTCCGCACCCAACACACTCCTGCCGAACGGGCGTTCACGGTGCTGCTCTCGCCCACCCGCCGGGGTGCCCGGCTCGCCCGACTGCTCACCGCAGCCCATCTCGGGGCGTGGGGACTCCCGTCGGAGGCGGAGGCGGCGGCGCACATCGTGGCCGAGCTGGCGGCGAACGCCAGTGTGCACGGACGCGTGAAGGGCCGGGACTTCCAACTCGACCTCACCGTCAGCGGAGGCACGCTGCGGATCGAGGTGACCGACACGCGCGGCGACAGCGTTCCGCCCGGGCCGGGAGCGGTGAAGCCGCCCGAGGACGACGCGGAGACCGGGCGGGGCCTGCTCATCGTGGAGGCGCTGGCGGACCACTGGGGCGTCACCCCGGGGCCAGTTCCCCGCAAGACCGTATGGGCGGAAATCAACCTCGTACGGTGACGGCTCCTGCCGGGTCGTGCGCTGGTGCGACCCGGTGCGTCCCGGTGTGTTCCCGTACAGCCCCGACCGGATCGTTCCCGACCGCGACCCGGTGAAGCGCGACATCAACTACTCAAAGAAACAAGAGAAACAACCCAACCCAACCCACTCCCGCCGGCCACCTGACGCACCCCGGAGGGCGCCTACGGGCGCCGTCACCCACACGGGTGAGGTTTGCCAACTCGGCTCGCTTTTGGCCCGGTTGCCCGGCATATGCTCGGGCCGACACCACACCGGACATACGTCGGCCCCCGACCGGGACTGCAATCCCAACCGAGGGCCTGACCATCAAGGAAGCGACACCTTCCCCAATGGATACCCAGCAGAATACTGCGCTCACCCGCGCCCTGGCGGAGATTCCCGGGCCTCTCCCGGCCCGAGGCGTGATCCACATCGAGATCCCGCACACCACCCGCTTCACCGTCGTCGGCAACCACCTCGCCCAGCACCCCGACCTCAGCTGCACCGCAGTCGGCATCGCCGTACGCATCCAGTCCCTGCCCCAAGGGACGAAAGTCGGCATCAAGGCACTCGCCGCCCACTGCCGGGAGGGCGAGAAGCGCATCGCCACCGCCCTGCGCGAACTGGAAGCCTTCGGCTACCTGCAACGCGTCCGCGACCGGCTGCCCA
>NZ_NEUE01000155.1 GCF_002910905.1 Streptomyces sp. SM11
CGCTGGCCTGGTTTCTGACGCTGACCGGCACGTCCGAGGAGCACGCCGACACTGAGTTCCTCTCCGTCGGCTTCGACTCCGTCGGCCTGGTGGGGCTGAGCGAGCGGATCTCCCGGGAGCACGAACTATCCCTCTACCCGACGGTCTTCTTCGAGTACCCGACGCCCCGCCAGTTCGCCGACTTCCTGACGGAGGAGGCCCCGGAGCTCGTCGGCCGACTCCCGAGCCCGTCCGCCCCGCAGGCATCCGAGGCCCCGACGGTGACGGAGCCCGCTCCGGCCCCGGTGGCCCCGCGGACCTCAGCGCTCCCGGTCGCCGAGGCGGCCGCCGTGGTGGAGCCGGCGCCTCCGGTGGTCCCGCCAGCGCCGCCCCGGTCCCCGGAGCCGCAGCGGGCGCCCACCACGGCGGCGGGCATCACGGCCGTCCCTAGGCTCCGCGCATCCGACGAGGCCGCGTCCGCGCCCGGCGGGGCCGGTCCCGCGACCCGGACGCGCGATGTCGCGGTCGTGGGCGCCGCGGTCAGGCTGCCCACCGCCGGTTCGCTGACCGCCTTCGCCGACCTGCTCGTCGAGGGCCGCGACACCGTCGGCCCACTGCCCGAGAGCCGTCGGGGTGACACCGCTGGACCCCTCCCGCACGCCTCCTTCCTCGACCGGGTCGACACGTTTGACCCGGCCCCTTTCCGGATCTCCGCCCGCGAGGCGCCGCTGATCGACCCGCAGGCACGCATCGTCTACGAGACGATCTGGGAGGCACTGGAGGACGGCGGACGCGGCGGCGCCCGCGCCGACGAGGCCCGCACCGGCCTGTGGATCGCCTACAGCCACGACCACTACCACGAGGAGCGCTTCCGCCACGGCGTGCCTGAGGGCCGCGGCCTGGGCCTGGAGGCGATGATCGCCAACCGGCTCTCGTACCTGATGGACTGGCGCGGCCCCAGCACGGTCGTCAACACGCTGTGCTCGTCATCGCTGGTGGCCCTGCACTCCGCGCTCCAGCACCTGCGCGCTGGCGACATCGACACGGCGGTCATCGGCGCCGTGCACGCCGGCATCAGCCCGGAGTACTTCCGGTCGATGGGCGACATGATGGCGCTCTCCCCGCGCCACCGCAGCCGCGCCTTCGACAGCACCGCCGACGGCTTCGTCCCCGGTGAGGGCGCCGTGGCCGTGGTGCTGCGGCGCTGCGATGACGCGCTGCGTGACGGTGACCGGGTGCGTGGTGTCGTCAAGGGCACGGCGGTGAACCACGGTGGCCGTACGAGTGGGTTGACGGTGCCGAGCAGTGCGGCGCAGCAGTCGGTGATCTCGGCCGCGCTCGCGGATGCGGGGGTGCCGGTGGAGTCGGTTGGCATGGTGGAGGCGCATGGTACGGGGACGAGTCTGGGTGACCCGATTGAGGTCGAGGGGTTGACGCGTGCGTGGCGTGCGCTGACGGATCGTTCGCAGTTCTGTGCGATTGGTTCGTTGAAGGGGAATGTGGGTCATCTGGAGCCGGCGGCGGGTCTGGCGGGTTTGGTGAAGGTGTTGTTGTCGATGGAGCGGGGTGTGGTTCCGCCGTCGCTGCATGTGGTGCGGCCCAATGACCATATTCGTTTCGAGGGCACGCCGTTCTTCTTGGCGGACCGGGTCATGGAGTGGCCGCGTCCTGAGGACGGTCTGCGGCGTGGTGCGGTGAGTGCGTTCGGGATGGGCGGGGTCAACGCGCATGTGATCCTGGAGGAAGCACCCACCGCCGTGGTCCGGGGTGTACCCGTCCCGGAGTCGCTCGTGGTGCGCGTCACCGGCGCGGACGAGACGGCCGTACGGACACTGGCCGGGTCCTACGC
>NZ_NEUE01000156.1 GCF_002910905.1 Streptomyces sp. SM11
GGGTCGCGGAGCCATACCTGCTGTCCCCGGTCGGTCACGGTCAGCCCGAACTGCTCGGCGTCGGGCCGCCCCACCGACTCGTACTCCCACCAGACCTGCTCGATCTCCTCCCACAGAAACCCGGGCCCGTACTGCCACACCCCCTCCCCCGTGGCAGCCGTCGCAGCACCCCCGCCCTCACGGGTCACCCACACCTGGACACCTTCGGCGGTGTCCTGGTGGATGAGCCGCACGCCGGGCAACCGCGCCCCCGCGTACAACGCGAACCCGAGGTCGAGGAGCCGGGCGGGATCCAGGCCCGCCGCGCGGGCCCGCCCCTTGCCCCGCACGTCGTGGAGGTCGGGTACGCGATGGGAGCGCATCGGCATGTACGTGGCCCCGCCGCGGAACGGCCCCACCGCCGTACCGTCGCCCTGGACACGGAGCTGGACCAGCGCACCCGACCAGAACTCCCGGGCCAGCGGGGCCACGACGACCCCGCCGGGCCGGACCTGCCGCAGCAGCCCGTACGGGACGTACCGCACCGCGCACGTGGCGATCAGCCGGTCCACCAGCCCCAGGCCGGGCCACGGCCGCTCACCGTCCCCGACCCGCAGACGCGGCCGGTACCCGGCCTGCGCCAGAGCCTCCCCCGCCTGCCGGGCCACGACCGGATCCAGCTCCACACTGTGGACCAGATCGTCACCGAGCCGCTCGCAGAGCAGCGCGGCAACGTACCCGGTGCCGGTGCCGATCTCCAACACCCTTTGGCCATCCGAGACTTCGAGCAGGCCGAGCATGCGGGCGACCATCGAGGGCATCGAGTTCGACGACGTCGCGACACCGGGCCCGCCCTCGGCCCCGCCGTCGAGCTGCGTGACCACCGGTTCGTCGCTGTTGACCAGCGCCAGCCACGCATCCGTCCCCACCACCGGCTCGCACCGGTCGGGCAACTGCCGCCACACAGCCGCCGGAACGAACCGGCTGCGCGGCACGGCCTCGAACACCCGCCGCCAACGGGCACCAAGCAGCCCACGGTCGGCCAACTCCTGGACCAGCGCCGGATAGGTGGACACCTGGGGTGCCGTGCTCACGGCTGCGGAACGAACGTGGGACGGCTGCCGTCCGGAGACGGCTTCGGCTCCGACGGCGGAGTCCACGGCTTGTCCGACGGAGGACCGCCATGCTTCCCGCCCTCGGCCTGCACGGGGTCGGTGCTCATCGTCATCGTCCATCTCCTCTGCTCTGTGGAACGGTTCGATCGGCGGGGCGGCGGTGCAGCCGGTAGATCCCGTACGGCGGGAAGAGGCCGACGCTGCATGGGCGACCGCTCTCGGCGCACTCCCGGCACAGCAGATCCCGGCCGCGAGCGGCATGCCGTACAGCGGTCACCGGGGAACGCCAACACGCCTCCCTCGCAGGTACGCACATCCGCAGCCGAAAGGCAGACGCTCATCCGGCTTCCCGGAGAGCAGCGGCCGACGCGTGGCACAGGCAGGCGCAGTCCGGCCGCCGGCACAGGGCATGCGCGCCAGGCAGACCCGACACCAGGACACTGCGACAGACGACCCCGTACGGACCGTCCGGCCCGGCCGACAACCCGCCCAGGCCGGCACCCGCCCCCTCGGCCCCATCGACGGCGGTGATCGGATCACCACGCCACAGCAACGTCACTCCATGCTCCGGACAGTAGGCACCCGACTCGTCCTCGACCGGAAAGTCGTGCACGTCGCCCTCCGCGTAACACCTCATCCGCGCCGGGCCTCCCGCCACGCCCGGCCCAAGCGCACAGCCGTCGAACAGGACACTCCGGCACGGCAGGTCGGGCAGCGCTGAGTGTGCCCCAGCCAAGTCCTGTACGTGGTGTCGTCGCTCTCGCTCCGGCTGCTCCTCGCGCGGCCCGCCCCGGCATACGGCTGGGCGATGCGCAGTTCCTCCACGAGCACGGGAATGTTCATCCAGCCTCCTCAACTACCCGTCTGGTGCTGACGGGTAGAGCATGGCTGCCAGGATGAGGTCTGACTGCTACGGCATGTAGCAGCGAGGCACGGTTCAGACCGCTCCAACCCAGTGGGCGAAGTGCGTCAAACTCTCTGAGTCGGAGCGATGGAAGCGGCGTAGATTTCGGGCGACCTCGCGCGTCCAAGGATGCTCGCGCGTGTGCTGGGGTGCCGCAGCACGTGCCATCCGAAGGCTGGTGAAGGCCTCTACGGGGCGACCCGCCCAATCCTGAGACCTGGCGAGTTCAATGTAGAACCCGCTGCGACGCTCGGCCGGCAGATCGATGCCCGGTGTCCATGCGGCAGCGGCACGCAGAGCCCGGTCGGCGTGGCCAGGTCCGAGGCTGACCGCGACGGACACTTCGTGGATGCGGACACTTTCAGGCCCGAAGGCCGTGCCCAGGTAGCAGCCATCTCGGCCGACTTGTTCGCTCAGCTGTCGGGCATGGGCCAGGTGGGTGTCGGCCGCTCCTACGTTCTGGGCGCGACTCGCGATCACTGCGGCCCTCATATGGAGCGCGCCGCGAGCGGCTGCCTGCGTGCGCCCGACAGGTGGCGGGGCAGCCTCGATGGCCTGCTCCAGCGCTACCAGGCCGACTGCGTGAGCGCGGGCGGCGAAGAACGTCTCGGCCCGGACGTACGAAGCGGTCGCCTGGACGAGGGGGTCTGCAGCACGGTCGGCTGCCCAGCGCATCAGGTCGATGAGGCGCGCGGAGAGGTCGTGTGCCCCGTGCTTGTAGGCGACGGCATCGGCGGTGCGAGCAGCAGAGGCCAGCATCCGCGCGGCATCCTGGTGTTCGGTAACGGGCGCAGTATGGACGTACCGAATCGCATCGGTCAGCAGACCAGGGATGACAGTGGCGATTCGGCCGTACTGGGCGGCCAGACGCCAGCCCACCGCCGTGGTGATCTCATCCGCCAGTTCTTCCGGTCCACGCGCCGGCGGGCCCAGAGCCAGGTCGTATCCAGCGATCGCTTCCGACAGGGCGGGCAGCGCCCGGTGGACACGTCGCTCCGTGCCGCCGTGATCCGTGCGCAGACGCGTGACGTCCACCTCAAGGGCGTCCGCGATCGCTTCGAGTACTTCGTCGCTGGGTCGGCGGGCACCTCGCTCGATGGCGCGAACCATGGCGTAGGACACATGGGAGGCCGCCGCAAGTGCGGTTTGGGTGTACCGGTGTGCACGGCGGCAGGCAGCGATCCGCCCGCCGATCTCCTGCGGGCTGTCGGAAGACACCCCCTGACCGTACGCACGCGATGACGTCGTGGAGGCTGAATCCTCTACTTTCCGGCGATCGCGGTGAGTTCCGTGAGCGACTGGATCACCCAGTCGGCAGTCGTGCGCACCTGGCCGTCAGTGCCCCAAAGGTGGCCCCAGGGGCCGCGCCGGATGTGTGCCGTGCGGAGCCCGGCCCTGGAGGCAGGGAACGTGTCGTTCGCGGGGTGATCGCCGACGTACACGGTGTCTCTCGCGGGGGCACCGGACGCCTCCAGGACCCTTACGAAGAATTCCGCCGAAGGCTTGGCGCAGCCCCACTCCTCAGAGGTTGCGACGAGATCGGCGGGCAGGTCGAGCGCCCGAAGCAACTCACCCGCGCGCACGGTCTGGTTGCCCGCGACGACGACACGCATCCCGAGGTCCCGTAGCTTCGCAAGTGTGGGGCGGACGTCTTCGTACAGGTCGGTCTCATCAAGGTATTCACCTCGTCCGGCTGCCTCACGGGCGGCGTATTCGGCCGAAATATCGATTCCCGGCTTCACAAGCTTCAGGGCTTCGGAGTTGTCGAGTCCCTGGGCGGTCACGGCACCGACAAGGGCGGACAGAGTGTGCCTGGGTGTGCCGAGCCAGTCGGCCCAGGAGCCCCAGTATCGGTCGTCGCGGACGAGAGTCTCGCCGATGTCGAACACGAACGTCTTCACGCGTCGAGCCTAAGGGCGACGGTCAGGCATCGGGACATCCTCCCGGCCATGGGCCCGGGCTCCGTGGCACGATGCCCTGGTCGGCCGGGACCTTGCGGAGATGCGGAGATCCTGGCACCGGTGGCCGTGGGGAACTGAGTGATGGGCAAGGCTCCACTGCCGGACGAGGAGATCACTCTGAGGCTGGCCGAGCTACCGGGCTGGGCACGCGAAGGGGACGCGATCACCCGCACGTTCGCGATTCGTTACCACGGCGGCGTCGCGCTGATCGTGAATGTCGCAGACGTCGAACGACTCATCGGTCACCACGCGGACATCGACCTGCGATGGGACCATGTGCGGTTCGCCATCACGACACACGACGTCGGGCACCGGCTCACCGCAGCCGACTTCGACCTGGCCGCACGGATCGACCGGATCGCGGCCGCACACCAGGCGCAGCCTCACAACGTCTGACCGGGCTTACGGATACGCCGCCGCCCGGCGGTAGCGGGGAACGAGCCACGCCCACCGTTCCCGGCGATGTTGGACAGCGGGAGCTGGAGGGCATCCTGTTTACGCGATCCGCCTCGCTGAGGCGTGAGAGGAGAAGTTCGTGGCTGGGGACGACCTGTCCGCGGTGGGCCGCTTCCTGTACGAGGCGGGCACGCTCAAGCAGACCCGGCGCACCGGTTGGTGGATGGCAGGGGTCCGTGACCCGGAGAGCGTTGCCGAGCACTCATGGCGTACGGCGCTGATCGCCACGATCATCGCGAAGCTGGAGGGCGCGGACCCCGCCCGCGCCGCCTACCTCGCCGTCTGGCACGACACCCAGGAGAGCCGGACAGGGGACGTGAACCACCTCGGGAAGAAGTACGCGCCCGCCGGCGACCCGCAGGAGGTCACCGCAGACCAGACGGCGGGCATGCCCGAGGTGGTGGCCTCGGCGGTCCGCGAGCTGGTCGCGGAGTACGAGGCGAAGGAGTCGCCGGAGACGGTCTGCGCCCGGGACGCGGACAAGCTGGAGTGCATGCTCCAGGGCATCGAGTACAAGGCCCAGGGCTACGAGAACGCCCAGCGGTGGATCGACAACAGCCGAGGCCGCCTCATCACCGAGACCGCCAACCGCCTGGCCGACGAACTCCTTGCACAGGGCAGCCTCGACTGGCTGCGCACGGCCCAGGGTGAGGACATGAAGTAGCCCTGACCACGCGACTCCGCTCTCGAAGCTCGAGACCCGAGTCCCGGAGCCCGATGCCCGAGCTTCGGGAGAGCCGATTCACTCGTCCGGGTGTACGCAGGCAGTGTCCCGGCCCGAAGCTCGGGGCCCAAGCTTCGGGCGTCGGGATGCGGGACCCGGGGTTCGAGCGCCTTCTTTAGCCGGCGGGTAGATGCAGGGGGTTTGGGGAAACCTCCCCCACCTCCCCACCCTCGCCACGGCCAGGAAATATGACTAATCGTGACGGCTTGCGGCACAGCGTCACGACTGCTTACGGTGCGAGAACCAAACGACCCCGACGCGGTGTTGGCACACCAGGCCGGGGTCTCACCGCAAGATCGTCACCCATAGAAAGACGACCCCGTGGCTACCCAGCAGCCTAGCTCCGCCCCGCACGCCCCCGCACACTCCGCCGCGTACCCGATGGCCAAGCCCGGCTACGGAGAACGCACCGCCCCGGACCAACTTCCTCGTACCCGACACGACTTCGCCCTGCTGCCGACGCGCGAGCGGTATGTCGCCGGGTTCGTCGACCACCTCCCCGAAGGCGCGGCGATGAGCGTGAAGCAACTGGCCAAGCAGCTCCCGCTCTACGGACAGCAGGCCATCTCCACCGCCCTGACAGCCCTGTCCGTCGCCGGTCACCTGCGACGCGTACGGAGCTCCGTCGGCGACGGCGACGAGACCCGCTGGGTCTTCCGCACCTTCTGGTCCCGCACCGCCCGCGACAACGAGTGGTGGAACACCTACCTCGCCACCGAAAACACCCAGGCCACCTGCCCCGCAGCGCAAGTGGCCGCCTCCGGCGCCGCCGCCCCTCCGCCTCCCTGGGCACCGGCCGATGCACCGCCGCCGCCCGCACCGCCGCAGGCTCCCCGCGGAGAAGCCGTCCGGGAGACGCCCGAGCCCCCACACGCGGACGCCGCCCCGGACCACGCGGAGCCCGCAGAGTCCCCGGCCGCCATCTCCGTACCGGAACAGCGCGCTGCCTACGCGCCCGACTTGGACCCGGGTACGGCTCAGGCGGCACCCCACTCCCCCGCCTACCTCGCCCTGGCCCGACTCGGCCGCCGCGACCACCGCCTGGCGTTGTCCGCCGACGACTGCGCCGCGCTGGAGGCGCAGGCGGCGGAATGGCTCGCCCGGGGTGTGGACGCCGACTACCTGACCGCTGCCCTCACCGCAGGACTGCCCGCCCGCGTCGACTCCCCGGTCGGCTTCGTCCGCCGCCGCCTCGCCGACAAGATCCCGCCCCGGCTGCCCACCGAGCAGGCCCCGCCCGCGCCCGCCCGCCGCGTCCTGGTGGAGTGCACCGAGTGCGGCGCCCCTGGT
This sequence comes from Streptomyces sp. SM11, assembly GCF_002910905.1. Classification (GTDB taxonomy): domain Bacteria; phylum Actinomycetota; class Actinomycetes; order Streptomycetales; family Streptomycetaceae; genus Streptomyces. The sequence goes on from NZ_NEUE01000156.1 coordinate 6,430, forward strand.
CGCCCCGAGGCCCTCCCCGACGGGCTCTGCCGCCCGTGCCGCGCCGACCACCGGCCCGGGACCGGGGGTGGGGGTGGGGGTGGGGCGACCCCGCCCCACCTCACCGAGGCACCGGCCGATGCCGCCCCCTGCGTCGGGGCATATATCGCCGGCCTCCGCGACCTGCTCAAGTCCCCTTAGGCAGGTGCACTGATCGCGCCGCGTCGTGCCGGTGTCAGGGCTGAACCGCCTTGCCCGATCCGGCCGGACCCCACCACGGGGCTGTTCGAGGTCGCGGAGGGGCCGGGGCAGCGGGGTGCCTGGGCCGTCGTCGTGAACGGCCTGCCGACGAGGGGGCCAGCCCTACCGCGCATGGGCCCGCTGCCCGGATCGATGGAACGATCTTGAGCCCGCAGGCTGGACGCATCGGGATTTCCGAAGCATCCAGCGGTTGCACCAGGAGGGTTCTCCATGACCGATCGTCCGCATCAGGTCCGGCGTGTTCGTGCCGTGTCGTCGTCAGCAGGCCGAAGGCGGCGGCGAGGCATCGCGATGACGGCCGTGATGGCTGCCGCCCTGGCCGTGGCCGGCACGCTGCCCGCGGCCGCGGCGTCTCATGGCCGCGGCCCGGGTGGCGTCGTGCAGCAGGGGCTGGACCGTCTGGTCCACGACGACAGGTACCCCGCCGCTCTGGCCGCCACCGTCGGCCGTGACGGCCGTAGCCGTCACTACACGTCCGGCGTGGCCGACCTGAGGACCGGAGCGAGGGTACCGGTCGACGGGCAGGTACGGGCGGGGAGCAACACCAAGACCTTCGTCGCCACGGTCGTCCTCCAGCTGGTCGGCGAAGGCAAGGTCGCTCTCGACGACCCGGTGGAGGACTACCTGCCGAACCTGGTGCGGGGCGAGGGCATCGACGGCCACCACATCACCGTACGCCAGTTGCTGCAGCACACCAGCGGACTGCCCAACTACACCGACTACATGACCGACGAGGACCTCGCCGGGGAGGGCCGCCACACCTACGTCCAGCCCCGTGCCCTGCTCGACGTGGCGTTCGCGCACAAGGCGGACTTCGCTCCCGGGACCAGCTGGATGTACAGCAACACCAACTACATTCTGGCCGGCCTGATCATCGAGAAGGTCACCCGCCGCCCGCTGGCCGAGCAGATCACTCACCGGGTCATCGACCGCATCGGGCTGCGCCACACCTACTTCCCCGGCGTGGGCGAGGAACGCATCCGGAAAGCCCACCCCAAGGGCTACTTCGCGGCGAAGCCCGGTGCACGGCTGAAGGACGTCACGGAGCTCGATCCCTCCTGGGGATGGGCCGCCGGACAGCTGGTCTCCACCCCCGGCGACCTGAACCGCTTCCTCACCGCCCTGCTCGGCGGCAAGCTCCTCGCACCCGCACAGCTCGCCCAGATGCGCACCACCGTCGAGATCGCCGACAGTGACTTCGCGGATTCCGGCGTCCGGTTCGGGCTGGGGCTGACCAGTACGCCGCTGAGCTGTGGTGGCCTGATGTGGGGGCACGGCGGCGATATCCCCGGCTACGCCACGCGCCCCGCAGCCACCGATGACGGCCGCGCCGCCTCGATCGCCGTCACCGCCAACCGGGCGCCCACCGAGCAGGGCCCCGGCCATGTCGACGCGCTCCTCGATACCGCCCTGTGCACGTGACGGCGAGGCGGGCGTGCCGCACTTCCCCGAGGCCGCTCAGCGCTCCGGCCGAGGTCGTCATCCTGACCGGCGAGAGCCGGTACGGACAGGGGTGCGGCCACCGTTGACAGCGATCACGGCCGCAGGTCACTGCGCAGCCCCTGCCCGCCGGCAAGAGGCATTCGAGAGTCCGCCGGCCCGGATCGCGGCCGGCCCGGATCACGGCCGGTCCGCACGGGTCGAATTGCGCCGGCGAATGCGGCGGTCGATTGCTCTCACCGTTCTCGGATCCGCCCCGAATGAACTGCTGACCACCACCGAGTGGGCCAGGGACCCGACTCCGGACGGCTTGCAGCGGCAGCAGGACCCGGACCCGCGCGTCGCGGTCCGGGCCCTGACCCGTGCGGTGCCGCCCTGCGGCGGTGCCTCAGCTCCGCGCGGTGTCGTCGCCCGGCTGCCCGGCGACCACAGAAGGGATAGTCAACTCATCAACCACTGACCCTACTTGAGGAGAACTTCATGCCAGTCCGCCGACGCCTCACCACCGCAGTGGCCTGCGCCGTCATGCTCATCGGCTCCGCGGCCGGGGCCACGGGTGCGATCGCAGCGCCCGCCCAACTCCCCGTCGCGCACCCCCAGCACCAGAGCGGCCGCGGAGCCCTGCTCCACGCCGAACGCCTCTACACGCTCAAGACCCGCCAAGCCGTCGCCGCCGAGCTGACGAAGGCGGGTTTCGACGCCTCGCAGGCTCGGCACGGGGTGGACGCGTACCGCCTCACCTACCGGACGATCGACCCGCAGGGGCGCCCGACCACGGCCAGCGGCCTGCTCGCCCTGCCGCGCGGGCGGGAAGGCCGGCTGCGTACCGTGTCGTTCGCGCACGGCACCGGCAGCCATCGCAGCGACGTGCCCTCGATGCAGCGCGGCACCTTCCTGACCGGGCCGCCCGTCACCTACGCCTCGGCCGGGTTCGCCGCCGTGGCGCCCGACTATCTCGGCATGGGCACGGGGCCCGGCCCGCACCCCTGGATGCACGTGCCGTCCGAGGCGACCGCCTCCCTGGACCTGCTCCGGGCGGCCCGCGCCTTCCACCCACTCGACCGGAAGGTCCTGGTCACCGGCTTCTCGCAGGGAGCCTCCGCCGCCCTGGGGCTCGGCCGGGCCCTGCAGGCGGGCGAGGACCGGTACTTCCGGCTCGGCGCGCTCGCACCCATCAGCGGGGCGTACGACTTCGGAGGAGCGGAGCTCCCGGCACTGCTCGCGGGGGAGCTGGATCCGAAGTCGAGCGTGATCTACGCGGCGTACACACTGGTCGCCTTCAACCGCGTGCATCGCGTGTACGACAGCCCCGGCGAGGTCTTCCAGGACCCCGGCGTCGAAACGCTCTTCGACGGCGAGCACACCGGACGTCAGCTCTTCGAGGGCACACCGGGCTCGCTGGACGACCTGCTCACGCCGTACGGCCTGGACCTGTTGGCCCGCCCTCGGGGCGGCCTCGCGGACGCCCTGCGGGAGACGGACAGCGTGTGCCGCGACTGGGCGCCCCGGGTGCCGGTCCGCCTCTACATGGCGGGCGGCGACGAGCAGGCGACCACCGCCAATACGGCGCATTGCGCGGCGTCCTTGCGGGGCAGCGGAGTCGAGGCGAAGGTGGTGGATCTGGGGGCGGTCGACTTCCAGGGATCACGGCATCTGGGGTCGAATGTGCGGGGCACGGCGGAAGTACTGCACTGGTTCCGGCAGTTGGGGTGAGGGCGCGCGCGCCGCAGCCCGGTGGCGATCCTCGCTGATCCCGAAGGCAACGAATTCCGTGTTCCGCGCGGTGAGTCCGCCGAGCCGCCGTGTCTTCCTGACGCTCATGTAGCTCATGCCGTGGTACCAGAGGCACTTACCCAGCGGGGGAGGGGGATCGTTCCGGCGGCCGACGCCACCCCGCCGCGGCCGATGCGATGTTCAGAACATGACCGGTGCTGAATGGACGATGAAGGCGCTCTGGAGCGCCTGGTGGCAGCGATGGCCGCGCTGGGTGCCCTGGGCGACGACGCTGTGGGCGGTGCTGTACGCCGGCTTCGGCCTGGCGTGCGCGCTGCGTGGGACCCCCTTGCTCCGCTACGGCAGTGGCTGAGGGGCCACCGGGCTGGGGTGGGCGGTCATGGCGGTGGGTGTGCTGACGCCGGTCAGCGGCGCGGTGGTGCGGTACGGACTTCGGCCATGGTTGCGCGTGCTGCTCCTGATCGCCTGCGGGCTGGCCGGGATCACCGCGTTCAGCCTGCTGATGGATGTGATCGCGCTGCTGCTCGGCCATGGAGTCGACAGCCGGGCGTCCACCGCGAACAAGGCCCTGGCGGCGGTCGGGGCGGTCCTGCTCGCGGCCACGGCCCGGTCCGACCGGCTGCCGGCCGGTACCGCCGTACGAGCGCCGTCCGCCGCACCACGCCTCGTCCAACTCGCGGCCTGGGCGGGGACACTGGCCTTCGTCCCGTACGCGGCGATGAAGCTGGTCTGGGCGTCCGGCGGCACGTTCGCGGGGATCACCGGCGAGGAGATGCTCGCGGTCTCGAAGCGGAACGGCGCCTCGGGGATCTTCCTCACCCTGGAGTCCTGGGGGCTGGACCCCACCGCGCTGCTGGCCGCGCTCGGCGTCTTCCTGCTCTGGGGCCTGGTCCGCCCGTGGGGGCAGGTCTTCCCGCGCTGGACGATGTTCCTGCGCGGCCGACGGGTGCCGCGCTGGCTTCCGCTCACCCCGGCCCTGCTCGGCGCTGCCACGCTCGCCCCGTACGGCGTGGTGGGGGTCGGGTACTTGGCCCTGGCCATGACCGGCGTCGTGACGGTGCGGCCCGGTGACTTCGACACCTCGGGCGACGCACTGCTGGTCGGCTGGGTCGGGATGGTCGCCTTCGCCGTCTATGGCATTGCCCTGACCATCGCGGTCCGCTCGTACTGGGTTCGGACTCGTCCGACCGTGATGCGCGGGCAGCGAGACGGTGGTGCTGGGCAGGAGCCCTCGCAGCCTGACGCTCACCAGCACGCAGCCGACACCGTCCGACACGGTCCGACAGCCTGATCAACACCTGCCGCCGCCGCGATGACGGGTGAGGGTTCATCGGCGATCACGGCCGGACGGGTCAGGAGACCACGGAGGTGGGCTCGGCGATCGACGGCAAGTTACGGCTGCTGGACCCCGCCGTACGTCTCTCCCGGCCGATCACCGAGACGCTGCTCGGCCCGCAGTCCGTCGAGGCCGGGGCTTCCGGGCGGCGGTGGACGTACGAGGAGACGCTCGCCGCCCTCGCCGCCCTCCCCCGCCTGGGCGGCGGGGACGCGGACGGCCCGCGATACGAGCGCTCCGGTATGACCGGGGCCGACCGGGTTCCCGGGCTCGTGCACCTGACGTACGAGACCGTCATCGGCGGCAACCGGGCCCGCCGCAGCTCACTGTGGCGCAGGCAGCCCGACGGGACGGCCTGGCGGATGTACTACCACCAGGCGACGCCCGTCCCGGCGGGGTGAGAGGGAGCCGGGCACCCCGGCACCCCGGACCTCACGGTTCCCGCCCCTCGCCCCGAGCGGCTCCGGCCTCATCGCCCCAGCCCCTCCTCCACCAGCGCCGCCCACTGGGCCACCACCCGCGCGCGCCGGGCGGTGTCGTCGGTGAGGAGGTTGGCGAGGCCCAGGCCGCGGGCCATGTCCAGCAGGCCCTGGACCGTTTCGCGGGCTCCGGGGCGGGACTCGTCGGCGCGCAGGAGTTCGACGGCGATGCGGTGGGTCTCCCGGCCCACCCTCGCCTCCAGCTCCGTGACGCGCGAACGGAGCTGGTCCTCGTTGGAGGCGGCGACCCAGAGCTGGAGCGCGGCCCGGAACAGGGGGCCGGTGTAGAGGTCGACCAGGGCCGCGACCACCTCGGCCCGGCCCTGGACGGGGAGCGCGCGCAGGGCGGCGGAGCGTTCCTCGGCGACGTACTCCACCGCGCCCGTGAACAGGTCCTCCCGGGTCGGGAAGTGGTGCTGGGCCGCGCCGCGCGAGACTCCGGCGCGCTCGGCGACGACGGAGACGGTGGAGCCCGCCCAGCCGTGTTCGGCCAGGCAGGCCACCGCCGCCTCCAGGAGCCGCTGCCGGGTCGCCCGGCTGCGGTCCTGCTTCGGCGCGTGAGCAGCCTTGGAGGTGGAGCTGGAAGTGGAGGAGGAAATGGAGGAGGAGGTCACCGCACCCATGCCGGGTCCCGTCGTTCGAGGAAGGCCGTCATCCCCTCCCTCGCCTCGTCGGAGGCGAACAACGCGGCGGATCGGGCGATGAGGTCTTCGGCGTACTGGTCGAAACTCCTCAGCACCGTAGCCGTGACCAGCTCCTTCGATGCGGCCAGCCCCTGCGGCGAGGCCCGGCGCAGGCCGTCCAGGACCGGGACGAGCGCCTTGTCCACGTCCTCGGCGGCCTCCGTCACCAGCGAGATCCTGGCCGCCTCCGTCGCGTCGAACCGCTCACCGGTGAGGTAGTAGCGGTTCGCCGCCGTCCGGTCCACGCGGGGCAGCAGGGTCAGGGAGATGACCGCCGGGGCCAGGCCCAGGCGGGACTCCGTCAGGGCGAAGGACGACGCCTCGCCCGCCACCGCGATGTCGCACGCCGCCAGCAGGCCCAGTCCCCCCGCCCGGACATGGCCCGCCACCCGGGCCACGACCGGCTTCGGCAGGGCGACGATCTCCCGCATCAGGCCCACGAACGCCTCCGGGTCCGGCGGCGCCTTCAGGTCCGCCCCGGCGCAGAACGTCGACCCCGTGTGGGCCAGCACCACCGCCCGTACCGTGTCGTCCGCCGCGCACCCCGCCAGCGACTCCCGGAGTTCGGCCACCAGCTCCGCCGAGAGCGCGTTGCGGTTGGCCGGGGAGTCCAGGGTCAGCGTCGCCACGCCCCGGTCCCGGGACTGGGCAATCAAGGTCACTTCTCCTCCGAACAGTCCGTCAGTCCGTCAGTCCGTCAATCGGTCAATCGGTCAATCGGTCAATCGGTCAGTCCGTCTTCTCGCGGTCGCGCAGCTCGCGCCGGAGGATCTTGCCGGATGCCGCCCGGGGCACCGCCGTGATGAACTCGGCCTGCCGCACCCGCTTGTACGGGGACACCCGCTCGGCGACGTACGCCATCACGTCGTCCGTGGTCAGGTCGTCCGCCGCCGGGTCCCGGACCAGGAAGGCCTTCGGGACCTCGTTGCCCTCGGCGTCGTACACCCCGATGACCGCCGCGTCCGCCACCTGCTCGTGGGTCAGGAGCAGGGCCTCCAGCTCGGCGGGGGCCACCTGGTAGCCCTTGTACTTGATCAGCTCCTTGACCCGGTCGACGACGAACAGCCAGCCGTCCTCGTCCACCCGGCCCACGTCACCCGTGTGCACCCAGCCGTCCACGTCGATCATCTCGGCGGTGGCGTCGGGGCGGCCCAGGTAGCCCTTCATCACCTGGGGGCCGCGGATGAGGACCTCGCCGTCCGCTCCCGGCTCCGTGTCCTTCGCCGGGTCCTCCAGGGACACGATCCGCATCTCGGTGCCCGGCAGCAGCTTGCCGACCGTGCCCGGCGGCGGCTGCTCGGCGGAGAGCGGCACCACGTGCGTGCCGGGCGACAGCTCCGTCATCCCGTACGCCTGCCGCACCGGCGGCAGCCCCAGGCGGGCCGAACAGGCGGCGGCCAGATCGGCGTCCAGCGGGGCGGCGGCGCTGACGATGTACTGGAGCGAGGACAGGTCGTACTCCCCCACCAACGGGTGCTTCGCCAGGGCCAGCACGATGGGCGGAGCCACGTAGAGGCCGGTGATGCGGTGCGTCTGGATGGCTTCCAGGAACTGCGCCAGGTCGAAGCGGGGCAGGACGACCACCGTCGAGCCGCAGCGCAGCGGGGCGTTCATCAGCGCCGTCAGGCCGTAGATGTGGAAGAAGGGGAGGACCGCCAGGATCCGGTCGCCCTCGCCCATGGGGATGAGCGGTCTCAGCTGCTCCAGGTTGGTCGCGATCGAGCGGTGCGTGAGCATCACGCCCTTGGGCGTGCCCGTCGTCCCGGAGCTGTACGGGAGCGCCGCGACGTCCTCGCCGGGGTCGATCTCGATCTCCGGTTCGGGGGCGGTGGAGGACAGCATGTCCAGGATGGAGATGTGGCCCTCCGCCTGGTCGCAGACGTAGATCTCCCGTATGCCGCCTGCCAGTTCGGCCGCCCGGCGGGCGCTCGCCAGGAGCGGGGAGACCGTCACGATCCACTTCGCCCCGCTGTCGGCGAGCTGCTTGGCGAACTCCTCGGGGGTGGCCAGCGGGTGGACCGTGGTGACGGAGGCCCCGGCGCGGGTGGCCCCGTAGAAGACCGCCGGGTAGGCGATGGTGTTCGGGCTGTGGAGGGCCAGCACGTCGCCCTTCCTGAGCCCCGCCTCGGCGAGTGCGGCGGCGATGCGCCGGTGGAAGCCGTCGAGCTGGGCGTACGTGAGGGAGGTGCCGTTCGTTCCGTCGATCAGGGCGACGGTGTCACCGAGCCCGGCGGCCTCGCCGAGGGCCGCTTCGTGGATGGGCGTGTCGAGGGCCGGTACATCTGCGTACTCGCTGCGGAACACCATGGCGGTCGGTCCCCTGTCGTCGCGGCTGCCCGCGCCGCCCGGGAGGAGGCGCGGGACGCCGTGCGGGTGTGGAGGGTCAGAATCGCCCCTGCGGGCAGGGAGTGGGGAGAGGTCGGACGGAAGAAGCTGATCCGGGAGGGCTCAGTACGACGCCGGCCGGCCCCGTACGGCTCCGGCGGACTCAGTACGACTTCGGCAGGCCCAGCGACTGGTGCGAGACGTAGTTCAGGATCATCTCCCGGCTGACCGGGGCGATCCGGGCCACCCGGGACGCGGTGATCAGGGACGCGAGTCCGTACTCACGGGTCAGGCCGTTGCCGCCGAGGGTGTGCACGGCCTGGTCGACCGCTTTCACGCACGCCTCGCCCGCCGCGTACTTCGCCATGTTCGCCGCCTCGCCCGCCCCGGTGTCGTCGCCGTCGTCGTACAGCCTGGCCGCCTTCTGCATCATCAGGCGCGACAGCTCCAGGTCGATGTGCGCGGCGGCCAGCGGGTGCGCGATGGCCTGGTGGGAGCCGATCGGGGCCTTCCACACCTGCCGGGTACGGGCGTACTCGACGGCCTTGCCGAGGGCGAAGCGGCCCATCCCGATACCGAACGCGGCCGTCATGATCCGCTCGGGGTTGAGTCCCGCGAAGAGCTGGAGGAGGCCCGCGTCCTCGTCGCCGACCAGGGCGTCGGCCGGGAGGCGTACGTCGTCCAGGACGAGCTCGAACTGCTTCTCGGGGGCGTGGAGTTCCATGTCGATCCGGTTCCGCCCGAAGCCTTCGGCGTCGCGTGGGACGATGAACAGGCAGGGCTTCAGCTTCCCCGACCGGGCGTCCTCCGTGCGGCCGACGATCAGCGTCGCGTCGGCTATGTCGACGCCGGACACGAAGACCTTGCGGCCGGTGAGCAGCCAGTCGGCGTCCGGGCCCGTGCCGTCGCGGCGGGCGGTGGTGGTGATGCGGTGGGAGTTGGAGCCGGCGTCCGGTTCGGTGATGCCGAAGGCCATGGTGAGGCTTCCGTCGGCGAGGCCCGGCAGCCACGTCCGCTTCTGTTCGTCCGTGCCGAAGCGGGCGATGACCGTGCCGCAGATCGCGGGCGACACGATCATCATGAGGAGGGGGGAGCCCGCCGCGCCCAACTCCTCCAGGACGATAGACAGTTCAGCCATGCCGCCGCCTCCGCCGCCGTACTCCTCGGGGAGGTTCACCCCGAGGTAGCCGAGCTTCGCGGCCTCCGCCCACAGCTCGTGGGTGTGGGAGCCCTCGCGGATGACGGTGGTCATGTAGTCGCGCCCGTAGCGCTTTCCGAGGGCGGCCACGGCGGCGCGCAGCGCCTGGTGCTCTTCGGTTTCGAGGACGGTGCCGACGGTGCGGGCGGTGCTCATGCGGTCTCCTCCGGTACGGGGATGGCGCCCAGGTCCTCCTGGACCACGGCGAGCAGCGCGCCGACCTCGACCTGGCGGCCGGGGGCGGCGTGCAGGGCGGTGAGGGTGCCGGCGGCGGGGGCGAGGATGCGGTGCTCCATCTTCATCGCCTCCAGCCAGATCAGCGGCTGCCCGGCATCGACGGCGGCCCCGGCGGCCAGGCCCTCGGCGAGGCGTACGACGGTCCCGGGCATCGGGGCGAGCAGGGAGCCCGGTGCGGTGTGGGTGGCGGGGTCGGTGAAGCGGGGCAGGGCGGTGAAGGTGTACGAGGCGTCGGCGGTGTCCACGTACACGCGGTCGCCGTCGCTGCCGGCCGTGACCGCGAAGTGCCGGGTCACTCCGTCGACTTCGAGGGTGACGAAGTCGGGTGCGGAGGCCAGGACCCGGACGCCGGGGGCGTCGTACGGTTCCGGGGCGCCGGTGCGCCCGGTGCGGTGGGCGACCTCGTGCTCGGCCCCGTCGGGTTCGGCGCGGTAGCGCTTGAGCTGCGGCCCCGAGGGCACGTTGCGCCAGGCCCCGAAGCGGGTCGGGGCGGGGCCGCCGGGGGCGGTGGTGGCGCGTACCGCTTGTGCCAGGGCGGCGGCGAGGGCGGCCCGGGCGGGCTCCCGGCCGGCCGCCGGGGCGGTCAGGTCCGCCAGGTGCCGGTCGTAGAACCCGGTGTCCAGGCGCGCCGCCGCGAAGTCCGGGTGGCGCAACGACCGTACGAGCAGCTCGCGGTTGGTGACCGGGCCGTGGATCCGGGCCCGCTCCAGCGCGCGGGCCAGCAGCCGGACGGCCTCGGCGCGGGTCGGGGCGTGGGCGACGACCTTGGCGAGCATCGGGTCGTAGTGCACGCCGATGGTGCCGCCGCCGGTGTATCCGGTGTCCAGGCGCAGGCCCGGCGCGTCCGGCACCTCCAGTGCGAGCAGGGCTCCGGTCTGCGGCTGCCAGTCGCGCGCGGGGTCCTCGGCGTAGAGCCGGGCCTCGACCGCGTGGCCGGACGGCCGTGGGGGCGCGGGTTCCAGCGGCTCCCCCTCGGCCACCCGCAGTTGAAGGGCGACGAGGTCGAGCCCGAACACGGCTTCTGTCACCGGGTGTTCGACCTGGAGGCGGGTGTTCATCTCCAGGAAGTACGGGCGCCCCTCGGCGGAGACCAGGAACTCCACGGTCCCCGCCCCCCGGTAGCCCACCGCCCGCGCCGCCGCCGTCGCCGCCTCGTGGAGCCGGGTGCGCAGGGCATCGTCCAGGCCGGGGGCCGGGGCCTCCTCGATGACCTTCTGGTGGCGGCGCTGGAGCGAGCAGTCCCGGGTGCCGAGCGCCCACACGGTGTCGTGGTCGTCCGCCATGACCTGGACCTCGACGTGCCGGCCTCGCTCCACGTACGGCTCGGCGAAGACCTCGCCGTCCCCGAAGGCCGAGGCCGCCTCGGCGGCGGCGGCCAGCAACTCAATAGGCAGTGCGTCGAGTTCGCGGACGATCCGCATTCCGCGCCCGCCGCCTCCGGACGCCGCCTTCAGCAGCAGCGGCAGCTCGTCCTCCCCGGCCGTCACCGGGTCCACGGGGGCCAGCAGCGGGACCCCGGCCCCGGCCATCAGTTCCTTGGCCCGGGTCTTGGACGCCATCAGCTCGATGGCCTTCACCGGCGGGCCCACCCACAGCAGACCCGCGTCCTGCACGGCGGCGGCGAAGGCGGCGTTCTCGGAGAGGAAGCCGTACCCGGGGTGCACGGCGTCCGCCCCGGCGGCCAGCGCGGCGGCGACGACGAGGTCGCCGCGCAGATAGGTGTCGGCGGGGGCCGACCCCGGCAGCCGTACGGCGAGGTCGGCCTCCCGTACGTGCAGGGCGTCGGCGTCCGCGTCGGAGTACACGGCGACCGTTCTGATGCCCAGGTCACGGCAGGTGCGGAAGATCCGGCAGGCAATCTCGCCCCGGTTGGCGACGAGCAGCGTATCGATCACGTCTCTCCTCATGTGCGGGTCACATCCGGAAGACGCCGAAGCCGCCGCGGGCGCCCTCGACCGGTGCGGTGTGGATCGCGGACAGGCACATCCCGAGGACGGTCCGGGTGTCGCGCGGGTCGATGACCCCGTCGTCGTACAGCCGCCCGGACAGGAACATCGGCAGCGACTCCGCCTCGATCTGCTGCTCCACCATCGCCCGCAGCCCGGCGTCCGCCTCGTCGTCGTACGGCTGCCCCTTCGCGGCGGCGGAGGCGCGGGCGACGATGGAGAGGACCCCGGCGAGCTGCTGCGGGCCCATGACGGCGGACTTGCTGCTGGGCCAGGCGAAGAGGAAGCGCGGGTCGTAGGCGCGGCCGCACATGCCGTAGTGCCCGGCCCCGTAGGACGCGCCCATCAGGACCGAAAGGTGCGGGACCTTCGAGTTGGCGACGGCGTTGATCATCATCGCGCCGTGTTTGATGATGCCGCCCTGCTCGTACTCCTTGCCCACCATGTAGCCGGTGGTGTTGTGGAGGAAGAGGAGCGGGATGTCGCGCTGGTTGGCGAGCTGGATGAACTGCGCCGCCTTCTGCGACTCCTCGCTGAACAGCACCCCCTGCGCGTTGGCGAGGATCCCGACCGGGTATCCGTGCAGCCGTGCCCACCCCGTGACCAGGCTCGTCCCGTACAGCGGCTTGAACGCGTCGAAGTCCGAGCCGTCGACCAGCCGGGCGATGACCTCGCGCGGGTCGAAGGGGACCTTCAGGTCGCCCGGCACGATGCCGAGCAGTTCGTCCTCGTCGTACTTCGGCGGCTCGGCGGGGCCCGGATCGGCGTGCGCCTTGCGCCAGTTGAGGCGAGCGACGATGCGCCGGGCCTGGCGGACCGCGTCCTGCTCGTCGACGGCGAAGTGGTCGGCGAGCCCGGAGGTGCGCGCGTGCATCTCGGCCCCGCCGAGGGACTCGTCGTCGCTCTCCTCGCCGGTGGCCATCTTCACCAGCGGTGGTCCGCCGAGGAAGACCTTGGACCGCTCCTTGATCATCACGGTGTGGTCGGACATGCCGGGCACGTACGCGCCGCCGGCCGTCGAGTTGCCGAACACGACGGCCACGGTGGGGATTCCGGCGGCCGAGAGCCGGGTGATGTCCCGGAACAGCGCCCCGCCGGGGATGAAGATCTCCTTCTGGGACGGCAGGTCGGCCCCGCCCGACTCCACCAGACTGATGGCAGGGAGCCGGTTGGCGAAGGCGATCTCGTTGGCGCGCAGGGCCTTCTTCAGCGTCCACGGGTTCGAGGCTCCGCCGCGTACGGTCGGGTCGTTGGCGGTGATCAGGCACTCGACGCCCTCCACCACCCCGATCCCGGTGACGAGCGAGGCCCCCACGGCATAGTCGCTGCCCCAGGCCGCCAGCGGCGACAGCTCCAGGAACGGGGTGTCGGGGTCGACGAGCAGCTCGATCCGCTCCCGCGCCGGAAGCTTGCCGCGCCCCCGGTGCCGGGCCACGTACTTCTCGCCGCCGCCCGCGAGCGCCTTGGCGTGCTCGGTCTCCAGCTCGGCGAGCCTGGCCAGCAGGCCGGCGCGGTTGGCCGCGTAGTCGGGGCCGTTGGTGTCGAGCCCGGTGGGCAGGACGGTCATGCGGTCACCTCCGGGAGGGGGACGCCTTCCAGCAGCGGTACGGGAACGGGCAGCCAACGGGACCGCAGCCACTCCCCCACCGCCTTGGCCTGCGGGTCGAACCGGGCCTGGGCGGCGACACCCTCGCCCAGGAGGCCGTGGACGGTGAAGTTCAGGGCCCGGAGGTTGGGCAGGACATGCCGTACGACCGTCAACTCAGCGGTCTCCGGAAGGAGTTCCCTGAACCGTTCGACGGTCAGCTCATGCGCCAGCCACCGCCAGGCGTCGTCGCCCCGCACCCATACGCCCACGTTGGCGTCGCCGCCCTTGTCGCCGCTGCGAGCGCCCGCGATCAGGCCGAGGGGGGCGCGCCGGGTGGGGGCGGAGGGATACGGGGCGGGCAGCGGCGGTTCCGCGGCGTCGGCCAGCTCCTGGGTGAGGTGAGGCGGTTCTAGGAGGACGCGGTGCCCGTCCGGCAGCACTGCGGCATGATCGACGTCGCCCGCCGGTACGTGGATCGCCTCGAACACCCCGTAGGGCGAGCCCGCTCCGGGCGGGGCGGTGACGTGGAAGCCGGGGTAGCTGCCGAGGGCCAGCTCGACGGCGGCCCCGGAGACGGTCCGGCCGACCGCGTCGGCGTCCTGGTCACGGACGACGAGCCGGAGCAGCGCACTGGCCCGCTCCTCGGTGTCGGCGTCGGCGTGGTCGGTACGGGCCAGCTCCCAGCGCACTTCGGCGGGCGGGCGCCCGACGCCCCGCTCCAGGGCGTCGGCGAACTGGTCCTTCAGGAGGTCCGCCTTGGCCTCGATGCCGAGGCCGGTGAGAACGAACACGACCTCGTTGCGCCAGCCGCCGAGCCGGGTGAGCCCGGCCTTGAGGGTGGGCGGCGGGGCCTCGCCGCGTACGCCGTCGATACGGACCCGGTCCGGGCCGTCCGGGGTCAGTGTCACGGTGTCGAGGCGGGCGGTGACGTCGGGACCCGCGTACCGGGCTCCCCCGGTCTCATACAGGAGTTGGGCGGTGACGGTGCCGAGGTCGACGACGCCCCCCGTACCGTCGTGCTTGGTGATGACGGACGAGCCGTCGGCGTGGATCTCGGCGAGCGGGAAGCCGGGGCGGCGGAGCCGGCGCACGTCGTGCTCGCCGAAGAAGGCGTAGTTCCCGCCGGTCGCCTGCGTACCGCACTCCAGGACGTGCCCGGCGACGACGGCCCCGGCGAGCGCGTCCAGGTCGTCCGGGCCCCAGCCGAAGTGGGCGGCGGCCGGTCCGGTGACCAGGGCCGCGTCGGTGACCCGGCCGGTGACGACGACATCGGCCCCGGCCCGCAGACAGGCGGCGATCCCGGAGCCGCCGAGGTAGGCGTTGGCGGTGAGGAACCCGTCCGGGACGGCCAGGCCGTCGCCCTCGACGTGGGCGACGGTGACGGGGACCCCGACCCTGGCCGCCAACTTCCTTACGGCGTCGGCCAGTCCTGCCGGATTGAGACCGCCCGCGTTGGCGACGATCTTCACCCCGCGTTCGTGGGCGAGGCCGAGCCCTTCCTCCAGCTGCCGGAGGAAGGTGGTGGCGTAGCCCTTCTCCGGGTCCTTGAGGCGGCTCCGGCCGAGGATGAGCATGGTCAGCTCGGCGAGGTAGTCCCCGGTGACGACGTCGAGGGGGCCGCCGGTGAGCATCTCGCGCAACGCGTCGAAGCGGTCGCCGTAGAAGCCGGAGGCGTTGCCGATCCGGAGGGGCGCGGGTTCAGGTGTGGCGTTCACCGGTGGCCGTCCCGCCCGGCGCGCTCCGCGCGGGGCAGCCGGCCCGGTCCGGGCGGTCCGGCGAAGGCCTGGGCGATGGAGAGCCACTGCTCGGCGTCGCGCCCCTCGGCGGTGACCGCGAGGTCGGACCGGTGGGCGCGCTGGGTGACCAGCAGGCAGAAGTCGAGGAGCGGTCCGGTGATCCGCTGGTCGGCGCCCTCCGGCCCGTACGCGGTCATCTCGCCGTCCGGGGTGTGGAGTTCGACGCGGAACTCCTCCTCGGGCGCGGTGATCCCGCGTACCGCGTAGGCGTAGTTCCGGGCCCGGACACCGATCCGCGCCACATGCCGGAGCCGGGCGGTGGGGGCCCGGGTCGCTCCGAGGGCGTCGGCGATGTCCTGGCCGTGCGCCCAGGTCTCCATGAGCCGGGCGGTCGCCATGGACGCCACGCTCATCGGCGGCCCGTACCAGGGGATCCGGGTACCGGCGGGGGCCTCCCTCATGACCTCGTCGAGCCGCTGCCGCCCCTCCCGCCACCGGGCGAGCAGGGCGCCCGGGGCGTGGGCGGCGACCAGGGCGTCGGCCGCCTCGTCGACGAAGGACTCGGGGGCGGCCAGGGCCTTGGCCACCTCGTCCCCGAACCGGTCCGGCTCGGTGGCCGCCAGCAGCGCGACCTCGTCGGTCCAGCTGAGGTGGGCGATCTGGTGGGCGACGGTCCACCGCTCGGCGGGCGTCGGGCCGCGCCAGGCCGGTTCGCCCAACACCCCGACCAGGGCTTCGAGTTCGTCGCTCTCTTCGCGCAGATCGTCGATCACGGCCATGACAGCGGACACGTGCGCTCCCCTCGGGACCGGGTGTGGTGCCCAGGAGCATGGCAGCGCACCAGGAAACAATCAAGCACGCTTGCATGATTTTCCGCCCGGAGGGCGGGCCGGGTGACGCCCACCGCGTCACCCCGCCCCGCCGGTCACTCGCCGTTCATCGCCGCCTGCGCCATCCGCTGGGTGGTGCTGGCCCCGTCGAGGGTCTCGCGCACGATGTCCGCGTGGCCGCTGTGGTGGGCGATCTCGCGGAAGATGTGCAGCAGGATGTGGCGGACGGTCCAGACGAGGGGCTCCGGCGGCGACCAGGGGTACCGCGGCAACGTGATCGCCCGGTCGAGATCGGGCTCCTCGCGGACCGCCCGGTCGAAGGCCTCCGCCGCCGCCCGGAACGCGTCGAGGTGACCGGCGAGGGTCTCGTCGTCGGTCATGCGGTTGCCGTCCGGGTCGAGGTCGGCCCAGCCGACCTCGGGGGCGGCGGTGCCGTCGATCACGGACAGCCAGCTCCGCTGCATCTCCGCGAGGTGCTTGACGAGACCGCCGAGGGTCAGCTCGCTGACCGTCGACCGGGCGCGGGCCTGCTCGTCGGTCAGCCCGGCGACGGTGTAGAGGAAGTTGGTGCGCTGGTCGGCGATCATGGCCAGGAGATCCTGACGTTCGCCGGTCTTCGGGTCGATTCCGGTCGGTTCCATGGCGGGCCTCCTGGCCGGTGGGTGCGGGCGGGCGGGGGTCGACCAGCCGACTGTAGGACCCGGCACCGTACGGACGAAGGCATTCCGGCAGCGCCCCGGCCGTGGTGCGCGTTAACCTCCGCCGATGACTGCCGAAACTGACCCGGTGACCGTCCGGTTCGACGCGGACAAGCTGATCCTGGAACTCCGCCACGACACCGAAGGCGCGTACTACACCTTTCCCGACGGCCGCTCCGGGACCGCTGACGCACCGCGCGTCGCACTGTCCCTGGCGGAGGCCCTGCATGCGCGCATCCGGCCGGCCGGCACCGCGGAAACGGTCCTGCAAGCCTGGGCGGGAGGCGCGGCCCCGCAGGACCCGGTGCCCCTGGACGACCCTTCGGCCGTTCCGCCGGTACGGGTACGGGCCGGGGCGATCGTCATCCGCGACGGGGCGATGCTGCTGATCCGCTTCGAGGAGGGCGGCGCCCCGTTCTACGAGATTCCGGGCGGCGGGGTCGAGGAGGGCGAGACCCCGGAGGCGGCCGTCGTGCGCGAGCTCGACGAGGAGACCGGCCTGGCCGGGACCGTCGGGCCCGAGGTGGCGCGCGTCTGGAAGGGCGGGGACCGCGAGCACTACTTCACCGTGACCGCCACGGGCGAGGTCGGCCCCCCGGAGTCGCTGGACAACTACGGCGGCATCCCGGCCTGGGTCCCGGTGGAGCGCCTGCCCGTCACCCCTCTGTGGCCCCGGCGACTGTCCTGGCGCATCGAGCACTGGCACCGGGCGGGGTGGCCGAACCGCCCGGCGGAACTGGCCGACTCCATCACCGAGCTCGGCCGGCCGTGCGGCTGGTGAGGCGCCCGAACCCGGCAGCCCCCGGGCACGGCGGCACCGCGTCACCACCCTGCCCTACGTATGGCAGGGTGGTAAAATCAGCACCATGATAAAGACGACCGTGTACCTTCCGGAAGAACTGGAAGTGCGTCTGGATGCCGAGGCCTCCGCGACCGGCGTCAGCAAGGCCGAGCTCATCCGGCGGAGCATCGCCCTGCTGCTGGACAACGCGGAACGGCCGAAGCGCAGCCGGGAGCTGCCGGTCTTCGACAGCGGACGTTCCCGCACACCCGACGAGATGGACGACTCGGTGTACGAGCACATCAAGGAACGGGCCGCACGTCGTTGATCATCGTCGCCGACACCTCAGCCCTCTACGCCGCTTTCGACGCCGCCCAGGCGGAGCACTCGAAGGCGGCCAGGATCCTGGAGAACGAGAGGCTCGCCATCTCCCCTCTGGTCGTCACCGAGCTGGATCACCTGGTCCATCGCGACCTGGGATTCCCGGCGGCCATGCAGGTGATGGAGGCGTTGAACTCCCGTATGGACGACGGGCAGTACCGCCTCGCCGAACTCAAGCTCGCGGACCTGCGTACCGCCCAGGAAGTCCGGCGGAAGTACGAAGACCTGCGGCTCGACCTGGCCGACGCGGTCGGCGTGGTCCTCGCCGACCGCTACCGGACGGACCGCATCTTCACCCTGGACCAGCGCGACTTCCGGGCGATGTCACCACTGACTTCCGGACTGAACGCCTTCCGGATCCTGCCCGCCGACGGCTGAGGGTCCGGCCCGGGCGCGGGGCTCCCAGGAAGGCAGTGGCCAGGGCGAGACCGACGCGCCCAGCCCGCTCCCGGGCGCGCGGCTCGCGTCTGGCGGGCGCTCACCCCTCGCGGCGCCGGCCCGACCGGCTGCGCACCGCGCCGATGCTGGCGCCGATGACGAGGGCGATGGCGAGGGCGTCCGTCGTGGAGAGTGCCTGGTCCAGGATCAGGAAGCCCGCGCCGGCGGCGATGGCCGGTTCCAGGCTCATCATCACGGCGAACGTGGGCGCGGGCAGCCGGCGCAGGGCCATCAGCTCCAGGGTGTACGGGAGGACCGAGCTCAGGAGCGCCACCGCCGCGCCGAGCGCCACGGTGGACGGGACCGTGAGCTTCGCGCCGGACTCGATGATGCCCAGGGGCAGCGAGAGGACGGCGGCGACCACCATCGCCAGCGCCAGCCCGTCCGCCTGCGGGAAGCGGCGGCCGGTGCGGGCGCTGAACACGATGTACGCCGCCCACATCGCCCCGGCCCCCAGGGCGTACGCCGCGCCGACCGGGTCGAGGCGGTCGAAGCCGCCGCCGCCCAGCAGGACGACGCCGACGAGGGCGAGGCCCGCCCACACGACGTTGATCAGACGGCGGGAGGCGAACACCGAGAGGGCCAGCGGGCCGAGCACCTCCAGCGTGACGGCGATGCCGAGCGGGATCCGGTCGAGCGCCTGGTAGAAGAGCGTGTTCATGCCGCCCATCGCGACGCCGAAGGCGAGCACCGTGCCCCAGTCGGCACGCGAGTGGCCGCGCAGCTTCGGGCGGCAGATCACCAGCAGGATAAGCGCGGCGACCGCCAGCCGCAGGGTGACGACGCCCAGCGCGCCCGCCTTCGGCATCAGGAGCGCCGCGACGGCCGAGCCGAACTGGACGGACAGGCCGCCGGCGACCACCAGCACGATCGGCGTCAGTGCCGCCCGGCGCCCGGCCCCGGTCCGCCCGGCGGGCGCG
>NZ_NEUE01000157.1:0-20098 GCF_002910905.1 Streptomyces sp. SM11
TCGGCCATCCGGACGGCGTACGGGGACCAGCGGCCCGGCAGGGAGTTGTCCTCGCCCAGGGCCTCGGCCAGCTCGTCGGTGGTGGAGCGGCCGGGACGGGCCGCCAGCGTCACCTCCGGCCGCTCGTTGTCGGCTTCGAGGAGGTCCTCGATGCCCGCCCGGCCGCCGCCCAGCGCGTCCCAGAGGGCGGAGACGATCCAGCGGGGGTGGGAGTGCACGACGGACAGATGGTCCTCGGCGTCCTCGTCGTACGCGGGGGCGACCTTCTCCACCCAGCCGTCGAGGTCGTGCGCGGTGACCTTGCGCAGCACCGCGTTGACGAACTTCGCGCGCCCCTCCCCCAGCACCACCCGGGCCAGCTCCACACTCGCGGAGACGGCCGCGTGGGTGGGGATACGGGTGCCGAGCAGCTGGTGGACGCCCATGTTCAGGACGTCGAGGACCGGCGGGTCGACCTCGCGCAGCGGCCGGTCGATGCAGGCAGCCACGATCGCGTCGTACGTGCCCTGGCGGCGCAGCGTCCCATAGACCAGCTCGGTCGCCAGCGCCGCGTCCCGGCTGTCGAAGTCACCCTTGGCGCGGGCCTTCTTCAGCAGCGGGGGCAGCACGAGGTTGGCGTACGCGTCACGCTCGTCGACGGCCCGGAGCGCCTCGAAGGCGAGGAACCGGACCGGGTCCTTCTGCGGACGGCGATGCGGCTTGGCGGGACGGCGACGCGGCTGGTCGTTCACGTGAAAGGTGCTCCGCTGATGGTGAGAGGTGCGAACCCTCCCAGCGTACGTCGCTCCCCCCGGGCAGCCGAACGGCAGCCCGGACCCCCGGGACGCCCCCTACGGGCCGAGCAGCTCGCCGTGGACGATGCGGACGCCGCGCGCCCAGTCGGCGGCCTTCATCGGCTTCTTGCCCTGCGGCTGGACCCAGAGCAGCTCGACCGCGTGCGATCCGGTGCCCACGTACACGTTGTTCTTCGCGGCCGACAGCTCACCGGGGGCCAGGTCGGTGCGGTCCAGGACCGGCGTGGCCTGGATCAGCTTGAGCCGCTCGCCGCGGAACAGGGTCCAGGCGCCGGGGGCCGGGGTGCAGCCGCGCACCACCCGGTCGACCCGCAGGGCGGGCGCGGACCACTGGACCTGGGCGTCCTCGACGGTGATCTTCGGGGCCGGGGTGACGCCGTCCTGGGGCTGGGGCACGGCGTGCAGCGTGCCGTCCTCGATGCCGTCCATGGTGGCGGCGAGCAGTCCGGCGCCGGCGAAGGCGAGCCGGGTGAGCAGGTCGCCGCTGGTGTCGGTGGGGCGGACCTCCTCGGTGAGGACGCCGTAGACCGGGCCGGAGTCCAGGCCCTCCTCGATCAGGAAGGTCGACGCGCCGGTCACCTCGTCCCCGGCCATCACCGCGTGCTGGACCGGCGCCGCGCCCCGCCAGGCGGGCAGCAGCGAGAAGTGCAGGTTGACCCAGCCCCGGGCGGGCACGTCGAGGGCGACCCTGGGCAGCAGCGCCCCGTAGGCGACGACCGGGCAGCAGTCCGGGGCGATCTCGCGCAGCCGGGCGAGGAACTCCTCGTCCCGGGGCTTCGCGGGCTTGAGCACCTCGATCCCGGCCTCCTGGGCCCGCTCGGCCACCGGGCTCGCGACGAGTCGGCGGCCCCGGCCGGCGGGGGCGTCGGGACGGGTCACGACGGCGGCCACCTCATGGCGGTCGGAGGCGATCAGGGCGTCCAGGGCGGGGACGGCGACTTCGGGGGTGCCGGCGAAGACGAGCTTCATGGGTGGCTGACTGCCTCTCGGGCCAAGACGTGCGGTGACGAGCAGCACACCAGTCTAGGGCCTGCCGTTTGGATCAGGGCCGGTCAGCCCGGGTCGGACGGGCGCCGACCCGGGGGGCGTACGCGCGCCGTGCACGCCCCGTGCATATGCACATACGCCCCGATAGCGTGACCACATACCCGGCTCGGGCGTTGGTCAAAGGAGATTGACCGAAGCGGGCCGCCCCGATGCGGCCCGATCCCTTTCAACGCCGGTTCGAGAGGCTTCTTCATGGCCGACCACGCAACGCACGACGCCCAAGCGCGGGCCAGTCTGCATCTTCTGGTGCGGGACATCGAGCGGGTCAGGCGGCAGGTGGACGCGCTGCGCACCCTCACCGCCCAGCTGGGCAACGTCTACCGTCCGCGCCGCTCCGGCCCCTCCGCGGGGTTCGTCGTCTACGGCAGGGCCCCGGCCCCCACCGTCCGCCTCGCGCAGGAACTGCGGGACAGCGTCGAGACCCTGGTCACGGCGGCGGTGGACTTCGACCGCTCGCTGGGCTTCTCCTGGGACGCGGTGGGCTCCGCCCTCGGTGTCACCAAGCAGGCCGTGCACCGCCGTTACGGGACGCGGCGGGCCACTCCGCAGTCCGCCGCCGAGACGGGCGGCGAGACGACGGCCGTTCCGCGTCCCGTGCCCGTCGGCACCGGCCTGGCCGGGTCCTCCGCCGGAGGGTCCGGCTCCCCGGTGCCCTCCGTCCCGGCGGCCCGCTCGATGCCGCCGCAGCCGTCGGCGGCCCAGCAGCCGGTCCGCGAGGAGCTGCGTCCCGGAGCCTTCCCGGGCCCCCGCAACGGCTGACGAACGCCGCCCCTCTGCCCCACCGTGCCGGTCGCACGGCGGGGCAGTCCCCTGTCCGGGCCCCTGGCGGGCACGTCCTCTCCCGGGGGGGCTCAGCCGATATCGGGCGGGTCGATCCTGATGCGTATCGGGTCGGTCGCCCCCTTGGCCGTACGGGCCGCGAGCGCCGTCTTCAGGGCGCGGGCAAGCGCCGCCCCACGGCCCGGCACCACCCGGATCAGGGCGCGCTCCCAGGTCTCGCCCGGCGGGGCGTCCCCCGGCCGGCGGGGCCTGCCCGGCTCGGCCGACGGGACCGGCACCGGACCCAGGATCTCGGCCTCCGGCGGCAGCCCGGCGGTCCGGAGGAACGCTGCGAGGGTCTCGGCCCGGCCGGTCGCCGAGGCCATCCGGGAGACCGGCGGGAAGCCCAGCTCGGCCCGCTCCGCCAGCTCCCGCCGGGCGAATCCCGCCGGGTCCCAGCGGACCAGCGCCTGCACCGCACGCTCCGTCGGCTCGGCCACGATCACCACCGTGCCGCCCTCGTCCTGCCCCCGCACCAGCGCCCCCGCCGCCGTCCACCGGCGCAGCGCCTCCTCCCCCGCCCGGAGATCGGGCCGGCCGAGCATGGCCCAGCCGTCCAGGAGCAGAGCCGCCGCATAGCCGCCCTCGGCGACGGGCTCCGCACCGGGGGTGGAGACGACCAGCGCCGGGGCGTCGGGCACCGCGTCCAGGATGTGGTCGCGCCCCGAGGTGCGGACGGGCACGGCGGGGAAGGCCCGGCCCAGCTCCTCCGCGGTGCGGCGGGCGCCGACGATCCGGGCGCGCAGCCGGGTGGAGCCGCACTCCGCGCAGTGCCAGGCCCGCTCGGCCCGCCCGCACCAGGCGCAGTTCAGATCCTGCTGGTCCGGGGCCTGGAGGGGACCCGCGCAGTGCCGGCAACGGACGGGCGCCCGGCAGCGTTCGCAGGCGAGGCGGGGGGCGTAACCCCGGCGGGGCACCTGGACCAGCACCGGACCGCTGCGCAGGCCGTCGCGCACGGTCTGCCAGGCGAGGCTGGGCAGCCGGGCGGAACGGGCCGCGCCGTCCCGGGCCAGCTCGCCGTCCCCGACCGTACGGATGAGGGGCGCGGCCCGGCGCAGCCGCTCGCGGTCCGCGAGGAGCGGCAGCGCCCAGCCGCTCTCCACGAGCTGGGCGGCCTCGACCGTGCAGCTGGTCCCGCCGAGCAGGAAGCCGCAGCGGCCCTGTGCCGCCCGCAGTTCCAGGACCTCGCGGACATGCGGGAAGGGGGCGTTGTCGTCGCTGTGGCTGGAGTCCCCGTCGTCCCAGACGACGACGAGCCCGAGGTCCTGGACGGGGGCGAACATGGCGGCCCGGGTCCCCACGACCGCTCGCACCGAGCCCCGGCGCACGGCGAGCCACTGGCGGTAGCGCTTCTCGGGGCCGGAGTCGGCGGTCAGCAGGGCGTGCCGGCCCGCGCCGAGCGCCTCGGTCAGGGCCGCGTCGACCCGTCCGGCGGCCCGCCCGTCGGGCACCACGACGAGCGCGCCGCGCCCGGAGGAGAGCGCCGCCGCGACGGCCCCCGCGATCTCGGCGGGCCAGTGCGGACCGGGCAGGGCGGTCCACACGGCGCGCGGCGCAGCGCCCTCGGCCAGTGCGCGCAGGAAGGCCGGGCCCTGGGCGTACCGCTCCCAGGTGCCCGGCTCGGGGGCCGGGGGCGGGGGCAGTGGTTCCGGGGAGGGCTTGGACTCGGCGCGGCCGTTGCGCGGCGGGACGGCGAGCTGGAGGACGTCGGCGAGGCTGCCCGCGTACCGGTCGGCGACGGCGCGGCAGAGGGCGAGCAGCTCGCGCCCGAGGACCGGCTCCGGGGAGACCACGGAGGCGATGGCGGCGAGTGCTCCCTGGTAGTCGGAGTCGGCGCGGCGCTCGACGATGAAGCCGTCGATCAGCCCGCCGCCCTCGCGGCGCCCGCCCTGGACGTTGCGCTCTCCTGCCCCGAACCGGACCCGCACCCGGACGCCGGGCTGAGCCTCGGCGTCCAGCTCCTCGGGGACCGCGTAGTCGAAGTACTGGTCGAGGTGGAGGACGCCCTTGTTGACCAGGACGCGGGCGACGGGCAGTTCCCCGGCGAGCGCGGCACCGCGCCAGGTCCGCGGCTTGGCGCGCGGCACCTTCGCCCGGCGCACGGTCTCCCGGATCAGCGCAAGCTGCTCCGGCACCCCGGCGCCGGGTTCGGCGGACTGCTCGTTCTCGCTGCTCACAGCTGAATTCCTACCAGAGACCACTGACAGCGGCGGGGGCACAGCAGTGGGGCCCGGCCACCGCGTTCCGTGTCCGGGCCCCGCTGTCGTACTCGATGGCGCCTGCCCGGCTGTCGTGCGCGGGCGGGTTCGCTACAGCCCGGCGGCGGCGCGCAGGGCGTCCACGCGGTCGGTGCGCTCCCAGGTGAAGTCGGGCAGCTCCCGGCCGAAGTGGCCGTAGGCGGCGGTCTGGGCGTAGATCGGGCGGAGCAGGTCGAGGTCGCGGATGATCGCGGCCGGGCGGAGGTCGAAGACCTCGGCGATCGCGTTCTCGATCTTCTCGGTGTCGACCGCGGCGGTGCCGAAGGTCTCCACGAACAGACCGACGGGCTCGGCCTTGCCGATCGCGTAGGCGACCTGGACCTCGCAGCGCGCGGCGAGACCGGCGGCCACCACGTTCTTGGCGACCCAGCGCATCGCGTACGCGGCGGAGCGGTCGACCTTGGACGGGTCCTTGCCCGAGAAGGCGCCGCCGCCGTGGCGGGCCATGCCGCCGTACGTGTCGATGATGATCTTGCGGCCGGTGAGGCCCGCGTCGCCCATCGGGCCGCCGATCTCGAAGCGGCCGGTCGGGTTCACCAGGAGGCGGTAGCCCTCGGTGTCCAGCTTGATGCCGTCCTCGACGAGCTGCGCGAGGACGTGCTCGACGACGAACTCGCGGATGTCGGGCGCGAGCAGCGAGTCCAGGTCGATGTCGGAGGCGTGCTGCGAGGAGACGACCACCGTGTCGAGCCGGACCGCCTTGTCACCGTCGTACTCGATGGTGACCTGGGTCTTGCCGTCGGGGCGCAGGTAGGGGATGGTCCCGTTCTTGCGCACCTCGGACAGCCGCCGGGAGAGGCGGTGGGCGACGTGGATCGGGAGCGGCATCAGCTCCGGGGTCTCGTCGCAGGCGTACCCGAACATCAGGCCCTGGTCGCCCGCGCCCTGCTTGTCGAGCTCGTCGACCTCTCCACCCGCGGCGGCACCCCCGACCCGATTCTCGTACGCGGTGTCGACGCCCTGTGCGATGTCCGGCGACTGGGCGCCGATCGACACCGAGACGCCACAGGAAGCACCGTCGAAGCCCTTTTTGGAGGAGTCGTAGCCGATCTCCAGAACCTTGTTGCGCACGAGGTTGGGAATGTCGGCGTAGGCCTTGGTGGTGACCTCGCCCGCGACATGCACCAGACCAGTGGTGATCAAGGTCTCGACGGCGACGCGCGAGGCGGGGTCCTCGCGCAGGAGCGCGTCGAGAATCGTGTCGCTGATCTGGTCAGCGATCTTGTCGGGGTGACCCTCGGTGACGGATTCCGAGGTGAAGAGACGGCGGGACACATCGCTCCCTGGGGTTGCAGCGGCTGCTGGCTGATCATGGGTGGCACGTCCGAGAGCTGCGCTCGGCGCGTACCGTCGGCCAGTTTATCGCTCGCATCCGGCTGCCGGGCCAGGTGTCTCGCCCTTTGGGAGGTTCGTGACATGCGCCACGCTGGGCGCCAGTAGGACAATCCCCCCTCCCCGGCCGTCATTTTGGGCCTTATGGGGCAACTTCGCTCGCCCGGAGGGTTGATTGGGAAATCGGCTGAAACCTTACGGAAACCAGATCCCAGACCGTGTCGGCAAGCGCTTCCTTGGGTCCGTACGGCACGGGCGTCTCCTGGCCGTCGGCGGCGAGGACGACCGCTTCGTTCTCCTCCGAGCCGAAGGTCCTGCGCTCCCCCACCTCGTTGACGACGAGGAGGTCGCAGCCCTTGCGGCGGAGCTTCGCACGACCGTTGGCCAGCACGTTGTCGGTCTCGGCGGCGAATCCGACGACGATCTGGTCCGGCCGGGCCCGTTCGGCGGAGACCTCGGCGAGGATGTCGGGGTTGCGGACCAGGGTGAGCTCGGGCGCCTCCTCCCCGTCCTTCTTCTTGATCTTGCCGGAGACGTATGCGGCAGGACGGAAGTCGGCCACCGCGGCCGCCATCACCACGACATCCGCGTCGGGGGCGGTCTTCAGCACGGCCTCACGCAGCTGGACGGCCGTGCCGACCCGCAGTACGTCGGCCCCGGCCGGGTCGGGCAGCCCGGTGTTGGCCTCGATCAGGGTGACCCGGGCCCCCCGGGCCACCGCGGTGCGCGCCAGCGCGTAGCCCTGCTTGCCGGAGGAGCGGTTGCCCAGGAAGCGCACCGGGTCGAGCGGCTCGCGCGTGCCGCCCGCGCTGATCACCACATGGCGGCCCGCGAGGTCGGGCTCGGTGACCCCGCGCGCCAGCGTCCGGCGGCAGACCTCGAAGATCTCGCCCGGATCGGGGAGCCGGCCCTTGCCCGTGTCGACGCCGGTGAGCCGCCCGACGGCGGGCTCGATGACGACGGCGCCCCGGCGACGCAGGGTGGCGACGTTCTCCTGGGTGGCCGGGTGCTCCCACATCTCGGTGTGCATGGCGGGGGCGAAGACCACCGGACAGCGGGCGGTCAGGAGCGTGTTGGTGAGCAGGTCGTCGGCGAGCCCGTGGGCGGCCTTGGCCAGCATGTCCGCAGTCGCCGGGGCGACCACCACGAGGTCGGCGCCCTGCCCGATCCGCACGTGCGGGACCTCGTGGACGTCCTGCCAGACCTCGTCGGACACGGAGTGGCCGGAGAGCGCCGACCAGGTGGCGGCCCCCACGAAGTGCAGCGACGCGGCGGTCGGGACGACCCGTACGTCGTGGCCGGACTCGGTCAACCGGCGCAGCAGCTCGCACGCCTTGTAGGCGGCGATGCCCCCGCTGACCCCCAGGACCACCTTCGGCTTGTCCACTGCGTCTCCCCGCACTCGGCAACGTAACGGCAACATGTGGGTCCCATGCTGCCTCACCGCACGGAGGGCGTTCATCCGGCCCCGGACACACCTCAGGCCCGGCGGACGGGCCGCCGGGCCTGGAGTGAAGGTGCCGGGTGCTCCTGCGTTACTGCGCGGGGCCCTCGATGGCCTCGGAGGTCAGCAGGCCCGCGTTGATCTCGCGGAGTGCGATCGAGAGCGGCTTCTCGTGCACGTGGGTGTCGACGAGCGGACCGACGTACTCGAGGAGGCCTTCACCGAGCTGCGAGTAGTACGCGTTGATCTGGCGGGCGCGCTTGGCCGCGTAGATCACCAGGCTGTACTTCGAGTCGGTGGCTTCGAGGAGCTCATCAATCGGCGGGTTGATGATGCCCTCGGGCGTGGTGATGGAAGAGGACACTCTCTGCCTTCCGAAGGGGGTTTAGATCAAAGATCAAAGAGATCTGAGCGATCGCAGAGATCTAGGCCTGAAGCATCAACGTTAGCAGCTCACGCGCCACGTCCTCGACGGAGGTGTTGACGAGCGTCGTATCGAACTCGGCCTCGGCCGCCAGTTCGATCTTCGCGGCGGCGAGCCGGCGCTCGATGACCTCGGGCGCCTCGGTGCCCCGGCCGGTGAGCCGGCGCACCAGCTCCTCCCAGCTCGGCGGGGCCAGGAAGACCAGCCGCGCGTCGGACATCGACTGGCGGACCAGCCGGGCGCCCTGGAGGTCGATCTCCAGCAGGACCGGCTCACCGGCCTCCAGGCGGTCCAGCACGGCGCGGCGGGGCGTGCCGTAGCGGTTGCCCGCGAACTCGGCCCACTCCAGCAGTTCACCGTTGGCGACGAGCTTGTCGAACTCCTCGTCGTCCACGAAGAAGTAGTGGACACCGTTGCGCTCCCCGGGGCGCGGCTTGCGCGTCGTCGCCGACACGGAGAGCCAGACCTCGGGGTGCACGGTGCGCATATGAGCGACGACCGTGCTCTTGCCGACGCCCGAAGGGCCGGAGAGCACGGTCAGCCGCGGACGTACGTCCGGGGGTACGGGGGACGTCCCCCGGGATGTTGCAGCCATGGGGCGATTATCCAGGTTCTCAGGAGTGCCTGAGAACGTCAGGCGCCGCTGACGCCGAACTCACGCTCCAGGGATGCGATCTGATTGGTGCCAAGCCCCCTGACCCGGCGGCTCTCGGAGATGCCGAGACGCTCCATGATCTGCTTGGCGCGGACCTTGCCGACGCCCGGCAGGGATTCCAGCAGTGCGGAGACCTTCATCTTCCCGATGACGTCGTTCTCCTGGCCCTGCTTGATGACCTCGTGGAGGGAGGCGCCGGAGTGCTTGAGTCGATTCTTGACCTCGGCCCGCTCCCGGCGAGCCGCGGCGGCCTTTTCGAGCGCGGCTGCGCGCTGTTCAGGGGTAAGGGGCGGAAGAGCCACGCCTACGTCACCTCGGATGTCGATCTGTCGGATACGGACCGGCGGGGAAGCTGGACGCCTCCCGCCAGGTGAGCGGAGAACACACTGTGCTCGGCCGCTCTCGACGGAGACTAGCGGCAAGGGCCGCTGTAGTCAGCGAGAACAGACGAAAAGTCCTGGTCAGCTGTGGCCGACCAGGATTTTCCCGACATATCGACCGGGTTTCCGGTCAGTAACACGTCAGTAATTCGTCAACACGCTGTAAACGTGTCAGGGTCAGCTTCCGGATACGGCGCCGCGGAC
This sequence comes from Streptomyces sp. SM11, assembly GCF_002910905.1. GTDB lineage: Bacteria > Actinomycetota > Actinomycetes > Streptomycetales > Streptomycetaceae > Streptomyces. The sequence goes on from NZ_NEUE01000157.1 coordinate 9,358, forward strand.
CTCGTCCGCGAACCGTTCGGCCGCTTCGCACAGCCCGGACACGTCCGGGCCGTGGCGCAGCACGCCCCGGCTCACGCTGGGGACCACGTTGCCCACCGCGTCGCCGAACACCGCCGGCAGATCCGCCGGGGTCGCGCCCTGGGCGCCGATGCCGGGGGCGAGGAGCGGCCCGTTGATCGCCAGGTTCACCCCCGCGTCGCCGAGCGTCGCACCGACCACCGCGCCGACCGAGCCGAGCGGGGCCGCCCCGGCGTTCTCGGCGGCCATGTGGTCGAGCATCAGCTGGGCGAGCGAGCGGCCGTCGGCGGCCGTGGCCCGCTGGACCTCGGCGCCCTCCGGGTTGGAGGTGAGGGCGAGGACGAAGACGCCCGCGCCGGAGACGGCGGCCGCGTCCAGCGCCGGGCGCAGCGAGCCGAAGCCCAGGTACGGGGAGAGCGTCACCGCGTCCGAGAAGAGCGGCGAGTCCTTGTCCAGGTAGGTCGCCGCGTAGGCGGCCATGGTGGAGCCGATGTCGCCGCGCTTGGCGTCCATCAGGACGAGCGCGCCGGCTGCCCGCGCCTCCTCCACGGCCTTCTCCAGGACGGCGACGCCCCGCGATCCGAAGCGCTCGAAGAACGCGGACTGCGGCTTGAGGACGGCGACCCGGTCGGCCAGCGCCTCCACGACGGTCCGGGTGAAGCGCTCCAGACCGGCGATGTCGTCGTTCAGGCCCCAGGAGGCGAGCAGCGAGGCGTGCGGGTCGATGCCGACGCAGAGCGGCCCGCGTGTGTCCATGGCGTGGCGCAGGCGGGCGCCGAAGGGTTCGGGCGTCACAGGGCGGCCTTCTTCCGGGTCTCGGCGCCGACGGCCTCGGCGAGGGTGGCGTACGGGGAGGCGGCGAGCCGGGCGGCGAGGCCCTGGTGGATCGCGCGGGCGTAGAAGGGGCCTTCGTAGATGAAGGCGCTGTAGCCCTGGACGAGGGTGGCCCCGGCGAGGATCCGCTGCCAGGCGTCCTCGGCGTTCTCGACGCCCCCGACGCCCACCAGGGTGATCCGGTCCCCCACACGGGCGTACAGGCGGCTCAGGACCGCCAGCGAGCGCTCCTTGAGGGGTGCGCCGGAGAGTCCGCCGGTCTCTCCCACCAGGGCGGGGTCGGACTTCAGGCCCAGGTCCTCGCGGGCGATGGTGGTGTTGGTGGCGATGATGCCGTCCAGGCCCAGCTCCACGGCGAGGTCGGCGACGGCGTCGACGTCCTCGTCGGCGAGGTCCGGGGCGATCTTGACGAGCAGCGGGACCCGCCGGGTGGTGACGGTGCGGTCGGCGGCCTCGCGTACGGCGGTGAGCAGCGGGCGCAGCGACTCGGTGGCCTGGAGGTCGCGCAGGCCGGGGGTGTTGGGCGAGGAGACGTTGACGACCAGGTAGTCGGCGTGACCGGCGAGGGCCTCGGTGGACTTCACGTAGTCGGCGGCGGCCTCGGCCTCGGGCACGACCTTGGTCTTGCCGATGTTGACGCCGACCGTGGTGCGGAAGACCGGGTTACGGGATGCGAGTCGGGCGGCGACGGCGGCGGAGCCCTCGTTGTTGAAGCCCATGCGGTTGATCAGCGCCCGGTCCGCGACGAGCCGGAAGAGGCGCTTCTTGGGGTTGCCGGGCTGCGGTTCGCCGGTGACGGTGCCGATCTCGATGTGGTCGAAACCGAGCATCGCCATGCCGTCGATCGCGACGGCGTTCTTGTCGAAGCCGGCGGCGAGCCCGAAGGGACCGTGCATCCGCAGGCCGAGGGCCTCGGTCCGCAGTTCCTTCAAGCGGGGGGCGAGGGCCGCGGCGGCGAAGGTGCGCAGAACGGGGATCCGGGCGGCGAGACGGATCCAGCGGAAGGCGGCGTAGTGGGCCTGCTCGGGGTCCATCCGCTGGAAGGCCAGCCGGAAGAAGAGCTTGTACATGGAGAGATGTCCTTGGTGCTCGGTGGGCTCGACGGGGCTCGCAAAGAGGGGGACACCGTTTCCGGTGTCCCCCTCTCCGGGCGGCTAGTCGCGCGCCGCTGTCAGATGCTCCGCGTGCTCCTGGAGGGAGCGGACCCCGACGTCGCCGTGGTTGAGGGCGTCGATGCCCTGGACGGCGGCGGCGAGCGCCTGGACCGTGGTCAGGCACGGTACGGAACGGGCGACGGCCGCGGTGCGGATCTCGTAGCCGTCGAGCCGGCCGCCGGTGCCGTACGGCGTGTTGACGATGAGGTCGACCTCGCCGTCGTGGATGAGCTGGACGATGGTCTTCTCGCCGTTCGGGCCGGTGCCCTCGGACTGCTTGCGCACGACGGTGGCGTTGATGCCGTTGCGCTTGAGGACCTCGGCGGTGCCGGAGGTGGCCATCAGCTCGAAGCCGTGGGCGACCAGCTCGCGCGCCGGGAAGATCATCGAACGCTTGTCCCGGTTGGCGACCGAGATGAACGCGCGGCCCGTGGTGGGCAGCGGCCCGTAGGCGCCGGCCTGCGACTTGGCGTACGCCGTGCCGAAGACCGAGTCGATGCCCATGACCTCGCCGGTGGAACGCATCTCCGGGCCGAGGACGGTGTCGACGCCCCGGCCGTGGATGTCGCGGAAACGCGACCACGGCATCACGGCCTCCTTGACGGAGATCGGCGCGTCCAGCGGCAGGGTGCCGCCGTCGCCGGTCCTCGGCAGCAGGCCCTCCGCGCGCAGCTCGGCGATGGTCGCGCCGAGCGAGATGCGGGCGGCGGCCTTGGCGAGCGGGACCGCGGTCGCCTTCGAGGTGAAGGGGACCGTGCGGGAGGCACGCGGGTTGGCCTCCAGGACGTAGAGGATGTCACCGGAGAGCGCGAACTGGATGTTGATCAGTCCGAGCACGCCGACGCCCTTGGCGATGCCCTCGGTGGAGGCGCGCAGCCGCTTGATGTCGAAGCCGCCGAGGGTGATCGGGGGCAGGGCGCAGGCCGAGTCGCCGGAGTGGATGCCGGCTTCCTCGATGTGCTCCATGACGCCGCCGAGGTAGAGCTCGGTGCCGTCGTAGAGGGCGTCCACGTCGATCTCGATGGCGTCGTCGAGGAAGCGGTCGACCAGGACCGGCCGGGTGGGGCTGATCTCGGTGGACTCGGAGATGTACGAGGCCAGGCGCGTCTCGTCGTACACGATCTCCATACCGCGCCCGCCGAGCACGTAGCTCGGGCGGACCAGGACCGGGTAGCCGATCTCGTCGGCGATGGCCTTGGCCTCGCCGAAGGTGGTGGCGGTGCCGTGCTTGGGCGCGGGCAGTCCGGCCTCGGCCAGGACCCGGCCGAAGGCGCCGCGGTCCTCGGCGGCGTGGATGGCCTCCGGGGAGGTGCCGACGACGGGCACGCCGTTGTCCTTGAGCGCCTGCGCGAGGCCCAGCGGGGTCTGGCCGCCGAGCTGCACGATGACACCGGCGATCGGACCCGCCAGCGATTCGGCGTGCACGATCTCCAGGACGTCCTCCAGGGTGAGCGGCTCGAAGTAGAGCCGGTCGGAGGTGTCGTAGTCGGTGGAGACGGTCTCCGGGTTGCAGTTGACCATGACGGTCTCGTAGCCCGCGTCGCTGAGCGCGAAGGAGGCGTGCACGCAGGAGTAGTCGAACTCGATGCCCTGGCCGATGCGGTTGGGGCCCGAGCCGAGGATGATCACGGCCGGCTTGGTGCGGCTCGCGACCTCGCTCTCCTCGTCGTAGGAGGAGTAGAAGTACGGCGTGTTCGCGGCGAACTCGGCGGCGCAGGTGTCGACCGTCTTGTAGACCGGGCGGATGCCGAGCGCGTGCCGGACCTCGCGGACGACGTCCTCGCGCAGCCCACGGATCTCGCCGATCTGGGCGTCGGAGAAGCCGTGCCGCTTGGCCTCGGCGATCAGGTCGGCGTCCAGGCGCTCGGCGGAGGCCAGCTCGTCGGCGATCTCCTTGATCAGGAAGAGCTGGTCGACGAACCAGGGGTCGATCTTCGTGGCGTCGAAGACCTCCTCCTGGGTGGCGCCGGCCCGGATCGCCTGCATGACGGTGTTGATCCGGCCGTCGGTCGGGCGGACCGCTTCCGCGAGCAGCTCGGCCTTGTCGCCGGTCTCGCCGGTGAAGGCGAACTGCGAGCCCTTCTTCTCCAGCGAGCGCAGGGCCTTCTGGAGGGCCTCGGTGAAGTTCCGGCCGATCGCCATGGCCTCGCCCACCGACTTCATGGTGGTGGTGAGGGTGGAGTCGGCGGAGGGGAACTTCTCGAAGGCGAAGCGCGGGGCCTTGACGACGACGTAGTCGAGGGTCGGCTCGAAGGAGGCCGGCGTCTTCTCGGTGATGTCGTTGGGGATCTCGTCCAGGGTGTAGCCGACGGCCAGCTTGGCGGCGATCTTGGCGATCGGGAAGCCGGTGGCCTTGGAGGCGAGCGCCGAGGAGCGGGAGACGCGCGGGTTCATCTCGATGACGATGACCCGGCCGTCGGTGGGATCGATGGCGAACTGGATGTTGCAGCCGCCGGTGTCGACGCCGACCTCGCGGATGATCGCGATACCGACGTCGCGCAGCCGCTGGTACTCGCGGTCGGTGAGCGTCATGGCCGGGGCGACGGTGATCGAGTCGCCGGTGTGGACGCCCATCGGGTCGAAGTTCTCGATGGAGCAGACGACCACGACGTTGTCGTGTTTGTCGCGCATCAGCTCCAGCTCGTACTCCTTCCAGCCGAGGATGGACTCCTCCAGGAGCACCTCGGTGGTCGGGGAGAGCGTGAGGCCCTGTCCGGCGATGCGGCGCAGCTCCTCCTCGTCGTGGGCGAAGCCGGAGCCGGCGCCGCCCATGGTGAAGGAGGGTCGGACGACGACGGGGTAGCCGCCGAGGGTGTCGACGCCGGCGATGACGTCGTCCATGGTGTGGCAGATGACGGAGCGGGCGGACTCGCCGTATCCGATCTTCGCCTTGACGGCCTCGACGACGCCCTTGAACAGGTCGCGGTCCTCGCCCTTGTTGATCGCCTCGACGTTGGCGCCGATGAGTTCGACGCCGTACTTCTCCAGGACACCGTTCTCGTGCATGGAGATCGCGGTGTTCAGCGCGGTCTGGCCGCCGAGGGTGGGCAGGAGCGCGTCGGGGCGCTCCTTGGCGATGATCTTCTCGACGAACTCGGGGGTGATCGGCTCGACGTACGTGGCGTCGGCGATCTCCGGGTCGGTCATGATCGTCGCCGGGTTGGAGTTCACCAGGATGACGCGCAGGCCCTCGGCCTTGAGGACGCGGCAGGCCTGGGTGCCGGAGTAGTCGAACTCGGCGGCCTGGCCGATGACGATCGGGCCGGAGCCGATGACCAGGACGGACTGGATATCGGAGCGCTTAGGCACGCTGGCCCTCCATCAGGGTGGTGAAACGGTCGAAGAGGTACGCGGCGTCGTGCGGGCCCGCGGCCGCCTCGGGGTGGTACTGGACGCTGAAGGCGGGCCGGTCCAGGAGCTTCAGGCCCTCGACCACCTGGTCGTTCAGGCAGACGTGGGAGACCTCGGCGCGGCCGAACTCCGTGTCGGAGACCTGGTCCAGCGGGGCGTCGACGGCGAAGCCGTGGTTGTGGGCGGTGACCTCGACCTTGCCGGTGGTGCGGTCCTGCACCGGCTGGTTGATGCCGCGGTGGCCGTACTTCAGCTTGTAGGTGCCGAAGCCGAGCGCGCGGCCGAGGATCTGGTTGCCGAAGCAGATGCCGAAGAGCGGCGTGGACCGCTCCAGGACGCCCCTCATGAGGGCGACCGGGTGGTCGGCGGTGGACGGGTCGCCGGGGCCGTTGGAGAAGAAGACGCCGTCCGGGTTCACGGCGTACACCTCCTCCAGGGTGGCGGTGGCGGGCAGCACGTGCACCTCGATGCCGCGCTCTGCCATCCGGTGCGGGGTCATGCCCTTGATGCCGAGGTCGATCGCGGCGACGGTGAACTTCTTCGTGCCGATCGCTGGGACGACGTAGGCCTCCTTGGCGGAGACCTCGGTGGAGAGGTCGGCGCCGGTCATCTCGGGGGCCTGGCGGACCTTGGCGAGGAGGGTGCCCTCGTCGGGGATCGCGTTGCCGGAGAAGATCCCGACGCGCATCGCGCCGCGTTCGCGCAGGTGGCGGGTGAGGGCGCGGGTGTCGACGCCGCTGATGCCGACGACGCCCTGCGCCACCAGCTCCTCGTCCAGCGAGCGCTGCGAGCGCCAGCTGGAGGGCTTGCGGGCGGGGTCGCGGACGACGTAGCCGGAGACCCAGATGCGGCCGGACTCGGGGTCCTCGTCGTTGACGCCGGTGTTGCCGACGTGCGGGGCCGTCATGACGACGACCTGGCAGTGGTACGAGGGGTCGGTCAGCGTTTCCTGGTAGCCGGTCATGCCGGTGGAGAACACCGCTTCGCCGAAGGTCTCCCCCACGGCCCCGTAGGCACGGCCGCGGAAGGCGCGACCGTCCTCCAGGACGAGTACGGCGGGGGTCTGGTCCCCCCGGGTGGAGATCGTCATCGTGCGATGCCTTCCGTAGTGGTGCTGGTGAGGTGGTTGACGGCGTCGACCCAGGCCTGGTGCTCGGCGGCGCGGTCGGAGCGGAAGCCGGAGTCGATCAGCGTCTCGCCGTGCGCCCAGGTGATGATCAGCAGGCCGCCCTCGGGGAGGACCTTGCCCGCGAGCGCCTTGTCGAGACGGGCCTCGCGCAGGGCCTCGGCCGGGATGAAGAAGTCGGCCGCTCCGGGGCGTACGACGTCCAGACCGCGGGCGGTGAGCGTGAGCTCGGTACGGCTGCGGGTGCCGAGGCCGTGCGCGACGATCCGGTCGAGCCACTGCCCGGCGGTGGTGGAGGCGTGGTAGCGCCCCTCCAGGGTCAGCAGCCTCTCGTCACCGGCGAAGTCCTCGGGGGTGGCCGGGAGCTCCGGGAGGCCGGACTGGAGGCTGGCGCGCCACTTCCAGCCCTGGCGCATCAGCCAGTAGACGAAGGCGATGAAGACGAACAGGCCGGCCACCCAGGCGATGCGGGCGGCCCAGTCCGTCACTTCCGCCGACTTCTGCTCGGCGGCCAGATGGTACAGGGGGGTCAGAGTTGTCACGCGAGCTTCCCGTCGACGACCGTGGCACGGCCCCGCAGGAAGGTATGGGTGACGCGGCCCGGCAGCTCACGGCCCTCGTAGGGGGTGTTGCGGCTGCGGGACGCGAAGCCCGCGGGGTCCACGGCTCCACGGTATGCCGGATCGACCAGGGTGAGGTTGGCGGGCTCACCCGCCGAGACGGGACGGCCGTGTCCTTCGAGGCGGCCGATGGCCGCGGGACGGAAGGACATCCGGTCGGCGACGCCCGCCCAGTCGATGAGGCTGGTGTCCACCATCGTCTGCTGGACGACCGAGAGCGCGGTCTCCAGGCCCACCATGCCCATGGCGGCCGCGGCCCACTCGCAGTCCTTGTCCTCGTGCGGGTGCGGGGCGTGGTCGGTGGCGACGCAGTCGATCGTGCCGTCGGCGAGCGCCTCGCGCAGGGCCATGACGTCGGCCTCGGTGCGCAGCGGCGGGTTCACCTTGTAGACCGGGTCGTAGCTGCGGACCAGCTCGTCGGTGAGGAGGAGGTGGTGCGGGGTGACCTCGGCGGTGACGTTCCAGCCCTTGGACTTGGCCCAGCGGACGATCTCCACGGAGCCGGCGGTGGACAGGTGGCAGATGTGGACGCGGGAGCCGACGTGGGCGGCGAGGAGGACGTCGCGGGCGATGATCGACTCCTCGGCGACGGCGGGCCAGCCGCCGAGCCCGAGTTCGGCGGAGACGATGCCCTCGTTCATCTGGGCGCCCTCGGTGAGGCGGGGCTCCTGGGCGTGCTGGGCGACGACGCCGTCGAAGGCCTTCACGTACTCCAGGGCGCGGCGCATGATCACCGCGTCGTCGACGCACTTGCCGTCGTCGGAGAAGACCTTCACGCCGGCGGCGGAGTCGTGCATCGCGCCGAGCTCGGCGAGCTGCTTGCCCTCCAGGCCGACGGTGACGGCGCCGATGGGCTGCACGTCGCAGTAGCCGGACTCCTTGCCGAGCCGCCAGACCTGCTCGACGACGCCGGCGGTGTCGGCGACGGGGAAGGTGTTGGCCATGGCGTGCACGGCGGTGAAGCCGCCGACGGCCGCGGCCCTGGTGCCGGTGAGGACGGTCTCGGAGTCCTCGCGGCCGGGCTCGCGCAGATGGGTGTGCAGGTCGACCAGGCCGGGCAGCAGGATCTGCCCCTCGGCCTCGATCACGGTGGCGTCGGCGGCGTCGATGCCGGTGCCCACCTGGGCGATGGTCTCGCCGTCGATCAGGACGTCCTGCGGCTCGCCGCCGAGGATCCGCGCACCGCGGACAATGATCTTGCTCATGGTTACTTGTTCTCCTCGGTACGGGCGGGGGCGGCGGACAGCGCGGTGTCGGAGCCGCCGAGCAGCAGGTAGAGCACGGCCATGCGGATGGAGACGCCGTTGGCGACCTGCTCGACGACCGTGCAGCGGTCGGAGTCGGCGACCTCGGCGGTGATCTCCATGCCGCGGACCATCGGGCCGGGGTGCATGACGATGGCGTGTTCGGGCATCTTCGCCATCCGCTCGCCGTCCAGGCCGTAGCGGCGGGAGTACTCGCGCTCGGTCGGGAAGTACGCGGCGTTCATCCGTTCGCGCTGCACACGCAGCATCATCACCGCATCGGACGTCGCCAGCACGTTGTCGAGGCTGTAGCTGACGTCGCAGGGCCACTTCTCGACGCCCACGGGGACGAGGGTGGGCGGGGCCACCAGGGTGACGTGCGCGCCGAGCGTGGTGAGCAGGTGGACGTTGGAGCGGGCGACGCGGCTGTGCAGGATGTCGCCGACGATCGTGATGCGGCGGCCGTCCAGGTCGCGGCCGAGCGCGTCGGCGCCGACGAGTCGGCGGCGCATCGTGAAGGCGTCCAGCAGGGCCTGGGTGGGGTGTTCGTGGGTGCCGTCCCCGGCGTTGACCACGGCGCCGTCGATCCAGCCGGAGGTGGCGAGCCGGTAGGGGGCGCCGGAGGCTCCGTGCCGGATGACGACGGCGTCGGCGCCCATCGCCTCCAGGGTCAGCGCGGTGTCCTTCAGTGACTCGCCCTTGGAGACGGAGGAGCCCTTGGCGGAGAAGTTGATGACGTCGGCGGACAGCCGCTTGGCGGCCGCCTCGAAGGAGATGCGGGTGCGGGTCGAGTCCTCGAAGAAGAGGTTGACGACGGTACGGCCGCGCAGGGTGGGGAGCTTCTTGATCGGCCGGTCCGCGACCCGGGCCATCTCCTCGGCGGTGTCGAGGATCAGGACGGCGTCGTCGCGGGTGAGGTCGGCGGCCGAGATGAGGTGACGCTTCATCTGGGGGTTCTCCGGGTGGCTGGAGGGAGTTTCAGGCATGCGGGCGCGCAGGAGCGGCCGTACGGCCCCGGAAGGACGTACGGGAGGGCTCGGGCTACTGCGGGTCCGCGGGGGCGGTCTGCTTGACGCCGAGCAGCACGGCGTCGCGGCCGTCCTCCTCGGCGAGCTGGACCTTGACCGTCTCCCGCAGCGACGTGGGGAGGTTCTTGCCGACGTAGTCCGCGCGGATCGGGAGTTCCCGGTGGCCGCGGTCGACGAGGACCGCGAGCTGCACCGCGCGCGGGCGGCCGATGTCGCCGAGCGCGTCGAGGGCGGCGCGGATCGTGCGGCCGGAGAAGAGCACGTCGTCGACCAGGACGACCAGGCTGCCCTCGATCCCCTCGCCGGGGATGTCGGTGCGGGCCAGGGCGCGCGCCGGGCGCATCCGCAGGTCGTCGCGGTACATGGTGATGTCGAGCGATCCGACCGGCGTCTTCCGGCCGGTGATCTGTTCGAGTTTGTCGGCGAGCCGGCGGGCGAGGAAGACGCCCCGCGTCGGGATGCCGAGCAGCACCACGTCGTCGGCGCCCTTGGCGCGTTCGACGATCTCGTGGGCGATACGGGTCAGAACACGGGCGATGTCGGGGGCCTCGAGAACGGGGCGTGCCGCGTTGCCGGTGTCGTCGTGCTGTGCGTCCATAAGAAACGGACCTCCTTCTCCGCCTCACGGGACGGATCGTTAAAGGACGTCGAAATTGCGTCATCCACGCTACCAGGGCTTGCGCTCGGCCCTGGCCCCGCCCCCGGGAGGTGCCGGTCCGGACCATTCGGCTTGACGCATCCAAGTAACGCTGCGTAACCTCACAGTGAGTTACCAGCCACGCGGCGGAGCCGCACACTGTTCCAGCGTCCGGGGAGCCATATGTCCAGCGAATACGCAAAACAGCTCGGGGCCAAACTCCGTGCCATCCGCACCCAGCAGGGCCTTTCCCTCCACGGCGTGGAGGAGAAGTCCCAGGGTCGCTGGAAGGCCGTCGTGGTCGGTTCGTACGAGCGCGGCGACCGTGCCGTGACCGTGCAGCGCCTCGCCGAGCTGGCGGATTTCTACGGGGTTCCGGTGCAGGAGCTGCTGCCCGGCACGACGCCGGGCGGGGCCGCCGAGCCGCCGCCGAAGCTCGTCCTGGACCTGGAGCGCCTCGCCCACGTCCCGCCGGAGAAGGCCGGTCCGCTGCAGCGCTACGCGGCGACCATCCAGAGCCAGCGCGGTGACTACAACGGCAAGGTGCTCTCGATCCGCCAGGACGACCTGCGCACGCTCGCCGTGATCTACGACCAGTCGCCTTCCGTGCTCACGGAGCAGCTCATCAGCTGGGGCGTGCTGGACGCGGACGCGCGCCGCGCTGTCTCCCACGACGAGGGCTGAGCGAGCGGGGCCGGACCCCACAGCAGAAACGTGCCGCCGGGCGGG
>NZ_NEUE01000157.1:20114-56643 GCF_002910905.1 Streptomyces sp. SM11
CCCCGCCCGCCCGGCATTTCCGTGCCCCGGGTTCCGGCGGTGGGGGGCTCGAACCCACGGCCGATGGATCATGAGTCCGCCAGAGGACGACCCGGAGGATGCCGCCGGATGATCAACTCTGCTGTTCCGGCTGGTCACGGACCACGTCCGCCGCGTCGCGGTGAAAACCACTACCACCTCGATCCGGTGCGTCCGTTCCCATCGGGTTTCCAACCCGTTTCTGCTCGCACAGCTTCCGCGACCCCGAGAACCACTTCGCGCCGCCCGCTCCACGGCTGACCGCAGCCGGCAGCGCACTACGCGAGAGGTAGATCAGGGCCGGATCGGAAGGCGCAGCGGCGTCTCCACGTCAGCGAAGCTCCCGCCCTGGGGCAAGAAGTCGATCCGCGGTCCCAGAGCAGTCGATGTCCCCGTCCGGCTCCATGGTCACCGGCGTCGCGCCGCCCGGTGAGCTGATGAGCCACGCCGACACCGGCTGAGCGAGCGGAGCGCCGCCCTCATTCTCCCAAGGCCAACGGCAGCGCTACCGCGTGCACCGGCTCGGGCGTCGCCGGGACGGCGACCCGGTGTTCCGGCTGCACCACGCGTTCGTCGACAAGCTCCGGGCCGACTGGCACGCGCTCCACCCGACCAGCGCCGAGTACCTCCCCGCCGGCGGGACGGTCGATGTGATCGATCTGAACGACACCATGCCGCCCTGGCCGAACACGACCCCACAGAGCATGCTGGACCACACGCAGTTCTACACGTACGCCTGAGTCCTCGTCACGGGACCGCCCCCGGCCGCCGTCCGTGACCCGGGCGGGGCCAGGACGGGTCGGGGTCGGGCACGGGCGGTGGCGGACACACGGACCGCGGGCGCTACGGGAGAAGCGATTCCCTCGGTTCGCAGGAACCCGCGTCGGCGAGGAAGCCGAGCACCTCGGCGAATTCCCTGAAGAAGAAGCTGTCTCCCTCGCCGGTCAGCCAGAACCGCTCCTCGAATCCCGCAGGGTCGATCAGGAAGACGCCCTGGCTGCCGTCCTCGTTGACCGCGACCGGGAACAGGGGCGTCCCGGGAGCCACCCCCACATCCTCGGGGTCGCTGTCCAACGTCGCCTCCCGGAACGCCTCGCCGACCTCCCCCATGCCGCCGGGCTCCCAGTCCCGGCAGCCGAGCAGAAGGAGGGAGAAGCCCTCCAAGCCATCAGTGAGCAACAGGAACGCACGGTATCCCGGATCGAACGACTGCCCCGAGCGGCGCTCCAACGCGGCCAGCGCCCCGGGATCGGCCGGCGGACGGATGACCGGGAGTGGGCTCTCGCCCACTGACGAGTCCGCGAAATATTCCTTCACCAACCCCGCCACAACCAGGCCCACGACGTTCCGCATGCCTGCGGTCACCTCCGTGAGCCCATGAGGGACAAGTCACCGACCGGACACTGGGCGAAGTCTCCCGCCAGCCCCACACACCAAGGTCCGATCGAGGGTTCAGAGAGTGCCATCACGGGGTGGCCCGTATCTCGTCATCGGATGGTCGGAGGGGGACATGGGCAAGTCCTGAAGAGCCACTGGACCGGGGTAGAAGTAGGAACTGTTCGGACCGAATACATCTTCACCGGCAAGATAGCGGTAGAGCCATTCCGAGAACCCCATCGCATACTCGAAGAACTCGCCGTCTCCGTCCTCGATGAGGATACGCCAGCCGCAGCCGTGCGGACTGTTCGCCAGAAATACTGTCTGCCCACTGTCCGCGCTGACGATAGGAGTAAGACCGGTGCGCGTCCCGAACTCCATGCGTTCGATGCCGAGAGAAGGACGAGGATCACCCTCCACCTCATCCCAGTCCAAGTCCCCGAGCGCTTCGATGTCGGCAGCAATCTCCTCCTTGAGATTCCACCGTTCCGTGGTCGGATGCAGGAGGTAGAGGTGCCCGTTCAGGCGAACGGGAGCATAAGCTTCCGCGATCTCCTTGAAGTCGCCAGGAAGAATAAATCCGAGATATTCCTCAAGATCTTTCCACATCGACGGATCTCGCGACACAGGGGAAGGATCCCCCAGCACTGCGAATACTTTTTGCAGATAACCCGAATCGTTCATCACATTCACCTCCGTGGACAGTTGGCAGTGCCGGTGGTGGTCCCACCACTGGGTTTCTGGTGGACAACACAGTGCTTGCTCGTACCGGTCTCGAGCACCGTGTAATTGTATTCGATGCTGGTCGGGATTCCGGAATCAGCATTTCCATATCAAGGAACCACGGATATGGCGAGATGATTACCTGCCTTTATGGCGCCCCTGATATCCTTTTCAACTCCATGGTTCAGGTACCACTCATTCGTCCTCTTGTACGGGGCGACAAGGTTCCTGAGGTCGATCCCGGAACCTGATGCGGCTGCCGGTATGAGGTGACCATTCCCCGGCACGTGTCCATCTGACACGATCTCACGCATTCCGGGCGGTTGCGTGGAGTCATTTGTGTTCGTACCCGGCTTCTTGCGCCCCTTGTTGTAATCACTGGAGTCCAGCAGTCCGTAGACGCCAGTCGCCCTGCACTGCTCGCTGCCTTCAAAGGAGTCGTAATAGCGCTGTCGCGGCAGGTATACAGCATGTCCAGTTGAGCTGACGCCCGGCCCGGAATCACACTTATTGTCATCCCGGTGACGACCGCCGTTCTTGCCTCCCGGCATGTTCGTGGGAGTGGGCAACGCCTCCGCCAAGCGATCAGGGGTAAATCCGTTGCCATTATTCACCAAATTCTGCATCTGCAGCGCGCCGACGATCATGTCCCAGCCGTCGCCCGGCTTCCAGGCACTGTTCCTGGGATCCCAGTCGGGCTTGGGGGCCGGCCGGTCGACGGCGGGCTTGGGGTTGGGGCCGTTGTTGACGTTCTGGTCGATCGGCGGCTTCGGCGGGACGATTATGCAGCGGGAAACGCAGCCGCCACGAGCGCCCCCGCCAGCAGCGGACGGGAAAGGAGCCGTACTCGTTCGCGGTCCACCCTCGATGCGGTAGAGCCCCGACTTGCCGGGCGGCTGCTTCACACCGCGGCCGCCGCCGCCTCCGCCTCGCGATCCCGGTCCGAGAGAGCGGGTTCGCCTCTGCCCAGGAGATCCCCGTACGGCGAACCCGGGACCGGCGGGGTGCTCACGGACAGGTACTCGTCGCTCTCGCCGCCCCCGTACAACTCCACGAGCTCACGGTAGTCGGCCGGGAACGCCAGGCCCGTCGTCCGCTCGATCCGCTCCCAGTCCACCGCGTCGCCGCCGGAGCCGGGCGGCGGGAGCAGCTCGCTCAGCCGGACGACAGCAGGGTGAGGCATACGGGGTGCCCTTCGCGCGTTCCGGCGAGCTCCCGCTCCGCGCCGGAGGGCTCTCCGGGATACATGAGCATGCACAACCGGGTGCACACCTCGGTCCGGGCCATTCTGGACGACACCATGCTGCCCCGGCCGAACACGGCCCCGCAGAGCATGCTGGACCACACGCAGTTCTCTACGTACGCCTGAGTCCTCGCCATGGGGCGGTTGGCCCGTGCACCCAGGCATCCCCCTCCGGCCGGCCGGAGGGGGTCCGCAGGTATGCCCGATGCGGCTCAGTCGTCCCAGGGGTACACCCCCTCCTCGGCGAGGCGCTCCTCCTCCCTGTCGTGCAGAAAGCGCGCGTGCGGGACGCCCACGAGAGACGTGTCGCTGATCGGGCAACGGACGAATTCCCCCCGCAGCAACCTGACGAGGAATCCGACCATTCCGCAGCTGTACGCGGTCCAGGCCGCGTCACCTCGCGCCCACACGGCGAGGGGCCAGGCATCGGGATCGGGCCCGCCGGTGATCCAGCCGAGCACGTCGGAGCTGTCCGTCTCCCCCCACACCAGGATCCGATCGAGCCCGCTAGCCTCTACGCGGGGGGCGGTCCACCTCTGGTAGTCCGGGTCGGACTTCATCGCACCGGACAGGGGAGCGACCCGTCTGACCATCGGGTCGGAGGTCACGACCGGGATCAAGGTGGCGATGCGCCCTTCGATGGTTCCGTGGCCGAAGAGACGCACGAACTCCTTGTAGTCCGAGGGGAACTCCGTCCCGTAGGCGGATTCAACCGTCGCCCAGTCCACCACATCTCCGGCTCCTCCCTCAAAGGGGACGATCAGGTTCGACAGTTTCGTAATTCTCTCCGTCATTTCACATACCCTTCTGGAACCGCTCTGCCGAGGTTCTGAAAGCGACCACTATTCACGCCGTACATGATGTTCTGAACTTCATCGTCGAACTTAATCCCCGGGGCACCTCCGGCGGTGACGCCTCGCGCCTGCATGCGGAAGGCGGTCGGAACCACCCTGTTCCCTTCGTAAAGGGGCGTCACCTTGTAGTGCACGACCTGCTTACCCTTGTCGATCGCGCGCTTCACCATGTTCTCGTAGTAGACCATGTTCGGGCTCTGCCCCGGGTCTCGCGGATCCATCGGAGTCGCGTTGGCTGATCGGGAACAGGTAGACAGGTTGTCGTAGCGAAGCCCGTCGCCACCCAACTGCTTTCCCAGCAGGTGGCAGGCATTGCGCCACATCTTGGCGGGACGGTTCCCGTTGTTCGAAGCGTTGATGGCAGCCCACGTATAGCCGGGCGGGGCTATTTTCGATGTCTGGGTTTTCGTTCCGGGGTTGGCAGCGAGGAAGGACTCGTCGAGGCAGGCCTCAACACCTGTGGCCCGATTTCCGTGCAGGGTGTCCACAGGACTGTATTTACGCCAGCCGCCCCATGCCCCGCGGCAGTCCCCCGAGTTGTCACGGCCGCTCCCCGATCCAGGGTCCGCACCCGGCGCCGGGTGTGTGTCCGGAGCCTGGTCCGGTGTGAACTGGCCGTTGCTGACCAGGCCCAGCATGTCCAGCGCGCCGACGATCATGTCCCAGCCGTCGCCCGGCTTCCAGGCACTGTTCCTGGGATCCCAGTCGGGCTTGGGGGCCGGCCGGTCGACGGCGGGCTTGGGGTTGGGGCCGTTGTTGACGTTCTGGTCGATCGGCGGCTTCGGCGGGACGATTATGCAGCGGGAAACGCAGCCGCCACGAGCGCCCCCGCCAGCAGCGGACGGGAAAGGAGCCGTACTCGTTCGCGGTCCACCCTCGATGCGGTAGAGCCCCGACTTGCCGGGCGGCTGCTTCACACCGCGGCCGCCGCCTCCTCCGCCTCCCGGCGGGTTCTGAGGCCGGGTCGGCGCGTAGGCCGGGGTGTTCCATCCGATCACGTTGAGGAACACGTCCGCGGCGATCCCCAAGCCCCCGCGGACACCGCGTATCGCGAACCGGCCGAGCATGCCGAAGGCGCTCCAGTTCAGACTGAGCCCCCCGCCCGACCCCGCGACGTACGGCACCCGTGTTCTCCCCGGAGCCAGTACATCATGCCCGGAGGGGTCTATCCCGTTCAGTGGTCCGGCATTCCCGTAAAGATAGCGGTTCGCCTGCACGGACGGGCTCGGGTCGAGCTGCCAGGTGTCACGTGAGCTGAAACCGCCCGTGCCCGGCTGGTACCAGCGCGACGCCATGTTCACGTCGCCCGACGCCTCGTCGGTCCAGCCCGACTGGAACCCGAGTGCCGTGGTCGAGCCGTTGGACGCACGGACCTGGCCGAAGGGGTCGTAGGCGGTGGAGCTGGTGACCTGGCTGCCGTCCGGCGAAAGGCCGGCGACCACGTCGGTATGGCGGTCGGTGATGGCCCACTGCGCGCTTGCCGTGCCCTGTTTGCTGGCCAGCAGGGCACCGTGCGGAGTCCGGCTGTAGACGCTGGTGCCGTCACTGAGCAGGTCGTTCGAGCCGCCGTCGTAGCGGAAGGCGGTCGTGCCCTGCCGGGCGACACGGTCGAGCGAGTCGTACGAGAAGGCCGCCTGGCCGTCGCGGATCTTGCGTTCGAAGGCGTCGAAGGCCAGCTCTCGGGGCACTCCCGTGCCGCCTGTGATCGTTTCGAGGGTGCCCCGCGCGGTGTAGTCGTAGGTGTTGGTGCCGTCGCCGGTCAGCCGGTTGCGTGCGTCGTAGGAGGCGGTGGCCCCTCCTGCCTCGACGCGGTTGCCCGCGTCGTCCCATCCGTAGGCCGTGGTGGTGCTGCCGCTGGTCCAGGAGGTCATCCGGCCGGAGCGGTCGTACTGGTACGTGTTCCGGCCGGCCCCGGCCGTACCGCTCGTCGTCTTCTTGGTCAGACGCAGCAGAAGTGCGCTGACACGCTGCGACAGCGGGCCAGTACCGCACGGCGCGCGGCTAGTAGCCGGACAGGAAACCGCCGCACAATCCGCGTTTCCCCAGGTCAGAATGGTTCTGCCTGGGAACGCCCGGTGGGCGGGCGGGACTCGAACCCACGGCCGACGGATGATGAGTCCGCTGCTCCAACCGGCCGGCCCGGCGGCCGGGTACACCGAAGGGCCCACGGTCGGCTGACCGTGGGCCCTTCGTGGTGGGTGCGACCGAACCGTCGCGACCGGGGGCTACTGCTCCCGGCGGAGGTTCGGCTTGAGGTCCTTGAAACGGGCCAGCAGGCCGTTCACGAAGGACGGTGAGTCATCGGTGGAGAACTCCTTGGCGAGCTGGACGGCCTCGTCGATCACCACGGCGTCCGGGGTCTCGTCCATCCAGATCAGCTCGTACGCACCGAGCCGCAGGATGCTCCGGTCGACGACCGGCATGCGGTCGATCTCCCAGTCCACGGCGTAGGTGACGATGAGGTCGTCGATCCGGTCCGCGTACTGCGCGTACCCCTCGACGAGCTCCATCGTGAATTCGCCGACCGGAGGCTGACGGTCGTCGGTCCGCGAGTGCCGAACCCAGTCCGCGAGGACACTCTGCACGGACTCACCGCGCTGGTCGGCCTCGAAGAGGATCTGGAAGGCGCGCTTGCGGGCCTTGTTCCGGGCAGCCACGGTTAGCCGTTCACCCGGCCGAGGTAGGTGCCCGTGCGGGTGTCGACCTTGATCTTCTCGCCGGTGCCGATGAAGAGCGGCACGCCGATCTCGTAACCGGTCTCCAGGGTGGCGGGCTTGGTGCCACCGGTGGAGCGGTCGCCCTGGACGCCCGGGTCGGTGTGCTGGATCGTCAGCTCGACCGCGGCGGGCAGCTCGACGTAGAGCACCTCGCCCTCGTGCTGGGCGACGGAGGCGGTGAAACCCTCGATCAGGAAGTTGGCGGCGTCGCCGACGGCCTTGCGGTCGACCATGAGCTGGTCGTAGGTGTCCATGTCCATGAAGACGAAGTACTCGCCGTCCATGTACGAGAACTGCATGTCGCGGCGGTCAATGGTGGCCGTCTCGACCTTCACGCCGGCGTTGAACGTCTTGTCGACGACCTTGCCGGAGAGCACGTTCTTGAGCTTGGTGCGCACGAAGGCGGGGCCCTTGCCGGGCTTGACGTGCTGGAACTCGACGACGGACCAGAGCTGGCCTCCGTCGAGCTTGAGCACCAGGCCGTTCTTGAGGTCGTTCGTGGAAGCCACGGTTGCGGAATCTCCTGGACTGAAGCTGGTGGAACGACCGAGGATGCGCGCTAGAGCGCGAGCAGCTCCTTGGTCGTCATGGTGAGTAGCTCGGGTCCGCCGTCCGCC
The DNA here is from genome assembly GCF_002910905.1 of Streptomyces sp. SM11. Classification (GTDB taxonomy): domain Bacteria; phylum Actinomycetota; class Actinomycetes; order Streptomycetales; family Streptomycetaceae; genus Streptomyces. The sequence goes on from NZ_NEUE01000157.1 coordinate 27,664, forward strand.
TCGGGGCGCACGACGAGCGTGTCATCGATCCGGACACCGCCCCGGCCCGGGAGGTGGACCCCCGGTTCGACGGTGACCGGCACACAAGCGTCCAGTTTACCCATGGCTGTCGGTGCCAGTTGCGGGTCCTCCTCGATTTCGAGCCCCACACCGTGCCCGGTCCTCGGCTGAAGGCCTTCTCCATGCCCCGCGGACTCCAGCAGGTGCCGGGCGGCATGGTCCACGTCCCGGTAGGCCGCCCCCGGTGCCAGAGCTTCCCGGCCGGCCCGTTGAGCGGCGAAAACGAGGTCGTAGAGCTCGATCTGCCACTCGGCGGGGGCGGTTCCGATGACGAAAGTCCGGCCGATCTCGCAGCGGTAGCCGTGGTAGCTCGCACCCAGGCCGACGGAGAGGAAATCCCCCTCCTCCACCCTGCGGTCCGAGGGCCGGTGGCGCCCCTGGCCGGAGTTGGGTCCGGTGGCCACGGAGGTGGCGAAGGCGGGACCGTCCGCCCCGTGGTCGACGAGGCGGCGCTCCAGTTCGAGGGCGAGGTGGCGCTCGGTGCGGCCGACCAGGATCGATTCGAGGAGTTCGCCGAGGGCCTGGTCGGTGATCTCGGCGGCGATCCGGAGGCAGCCGATCTCCTCCTCGTCCTTGACGATCCGCTGCTGTTCCACGGTGAAGCCCAGATCGGCCAGTTCCAGACGCGGGGCGGCCTTTGCCATGGCACGGTGCCGGGCCACGGTCAGATCGTGTTCCTCCACGGCGAGCGAACCCACGCCCGACTCGGCGGCGAGGCCCGCGGCGGCGACCACCGGGTCCCCGTCCGGGACGGGCAGGAGATCGATCCGGAGCGCCTCGTCGGGCCGCCCCTGGGCGGGTTCACCGGTCGGGGCGCGGGAGCAGAGCAGAACGTCCTCGCCGGGGCCGAGCAGCAGCACGGCGCCGGGAGGCGCTCCGCCCGCGAGATAGCGGACGTTGGCGGGGCGGGAGACCAGGGCGGCCGCGGAGCCCGCGGCCGCGCACCGGTCGCGGAGCAGCCCGCGTCGGACGGCGTGCACCTCTGACATGGTTCGAGCGTACGAGCGGGGGCGGCGGCCCGCCCGGTCAGCGCACCCGACCGGGGGGCGGAGCGCCGGCGCGTGGTCAGTGCCGGGCGGGCGGGCCCTTCCGGCGGCTACCAGGCGGGCGGGCTCGCGATCGACCGGGCCAGCACGTCGTCCAGGACGCGGGCGGTGGTCTCGACGTCGTACGTGGAGTTGTCGATGATCGGGAGGCCGGAACCGTACCAGCCGGCCATCCGGCCGTGGATACGGGCGACCTCCTCGTCGGAGAGCCTGCGGTTGCCGCTGCGGGCGGCGTTGCGCTCCAGGACGATCTCCAGGCCGGGCAGCAGGACCACGGGCAGCAGGCCGGGACCCACGTGGCGCTTCCAGCCGCCGAGGCCGACGACCGGGCGGTCGGGGAAGACCGCGTCGTCGAGGATGCAGGAGATGCCGTTGGCGAGGAAGTTGCGGGCGGCGAAACCGCAGGTGCGGCGGGCCAGACGGTACTGGGCCTCGGAGTGGTCGTTCCAGCCGGCCTGCGGGTCGGCGAAGCCGGAGCGGACCCATTCACGGACGTCGTCGAGCGAGACGTGGGCGGTGGGCACCCGGCGGCGGGCCGCCCAGAGCTTGGCGACGGTGGTCTTGCCCGCCCCGGCCGGGCCGATGAGCAGCACGGCGAGCGTCGCGCCGCCGGTGCCGGCCTCGGCGGGGGGTGCGGGCAGCGGAACGGGGCCGCCCGGGGGCAGCTGAACGTGTCCGGTGGCCTGCCCGGCGGGCGGCGGTGTGGGGCCTGTGCCGCTCCAGCCGGGCCCCGGGGCCCGGCCGTGGGCAGGATGCTGCCGCGTCTGGCCCTGGGCCGGAGGAGGTGCCTGGCCAGGGGCCGAGGGCGGCGGAGCCTGCCCGGGAGCCGAGGGCGGCGGGGGTATCGGGGGCGGGCCGGGGTGACCGGGGTGCTGGGCCTGGTACGGCCGGCCGACGTGCCCGATGCCGGGTCCGTGGGGCGGCGGCAGCGGGGCCCCCGCTGCGTGCTGCATCCGGTGCCACTCCGTCTCGTAACTGCAACTGACGCTGATGGGACGGCCACCGTACCTTCCCGGGCCGTCATGGGGTGAACGGCCCGGGAGGGTGCGAAGTGCCCGTCGGCCGCGCGGAGGCCGGACGGGAATCGTGTCGGTGTCGGTCCGTCAGTCGGTCGGTCCCTCGGTCAGTTCGTCGGCCAGGGCGCGCAGGGCGAGCCGGTAGGAGCCGATGCCGAATCCGGCCACCGTGCCCGTGGCCACCGCGGCGACCACGGAGGTGTGCCGGAACTCCTCGCGGGTGTACGGGTTGGAGATGTGCACCTCGATCAGCGGGGCGGTGCGCTGGGCGGCCGCGTCCCGCATGCCGTACGAGTAGTGCGTGAAGGCGCCCGGGTTGAGAATGACCGGAATCGATCCGTCCGCCGCCTCGTGGAGCCAGCGGATCAGCTGGCCCTCGTCGTTGGTCTCCCGCACCTCGACGTCGAAGCCGAGCTCCTTGCCGAGGGTCGTGCAGGCGTCGACGAGACCGGCGTAGGAGGTGGCCCCGTAGACGTCGGGCTCACGCGAGCCGAGCCGTCCGAGGTTGGGGCCGTTCAGGACGAAGACCCTCCGGGTCACGCGGAGACCTCCCCGTAGGCGGCGAGCAGCACGGCCGGGTCGGGACCCTCCAGGACGGTGGGCCTGCCGATGCCGTCCAGGACGATGAAGCGCAGCAGGTCGCCGCGCGACTTCTTGTCGACCTTCATGTTCTCCAGCAGCTTGGGCCACTGGTCGCCGCGGTAGGCGAGCGGCAGGCCCACCGACTCCAGGACGCTGCGGTGCCGGTCGGCGGTGGCGTCGTCGAGGCGTCCGGCGAGCCGGCCCAGCTCGGCGGCGAAGACCATGCCGATGGAGACGGCCGCGCCGTGGCGCCACTTGTAGCGCTCGTTCTTCTCGATGGCGTGGGCCAGGGTGTGACCGTAGTTGAGGATCTCACGGAGTCCGGACTCCTTGAGGTCGCTGGAGACGACCTCGGCCTTGACCCGGATGGACCGCTCGATCAGCTCGGCGGTGTGCGGCCCGGCCGGGGTGCGCGCGCCCTCGGGATCGGCCTCGACCAGGTCGAGGATGACCGGGTCGGCGATGAACCCGGCCTTGATGATCTCGGCCATGCCGGAGACGTAGTCGTTGACCGGCAGGGAGTCCAGCGCGGCGAGGTCGCAGAGGACCCCGGCGGGCGGATGGAAGGCGCCGACGAGGTTCTTGCCCTCGGCGGTGTTGATGCCGGTCTTGCCGCCGACGGCCGCGTCCACCATGCCGAGCACGGTGGTCGGGATCGCGATCCAGCGCACCCCGCGCAGCCAGCTGGCCGCGACGAACCCGGCGACGTCCGTGGTGGCGCCGCCGCCGATGCCGACGATGACGTCGGTGCGGGTGAAGCCGGTCTGGCCGAGCGCCTTCCAGCAGTAGGCGGCGACCTCGACGGTCTTGGCCTCCTCCGCGTTCGGCAGCTGGACGGCGATGGCCTCGTACCCCTGGTCGGCGAGGTCCTGGCGGACCGCCTCCCCGGTTTCGGCGAGGGCCTCGGGGTGCAGCACGGCGACCCGCCGGGCGCGGTCGCCGATCAGCTGGGGCAGCTCGCCCAGGAGCTGGTGGCCGACGAGGACCTCGTACGGGTCGGAGCCCGCGGAGCCTGCGACCTGGATACGGGTGGGGCCCTGCTGCGTCATACCGGTGTTCTCCACGCCGGGGGCGGCTGAGCCCTCCGGCAGTTCCAGTGCGTCGATGATCGCCTGGGCGACCTCTTCGGGGGTGTTCTCGTCGGTGGCGACCACGGTGCGGGCGACCTCTTCGTAGAGGCGGCGGCGGGCGTCCATCAGATCGCGCCACTGCCGACGCGGGTTGACCGCGAGCAGCGGGCGGGCGGCGCCGAGACCGACGCGGCGGACGGCCTCGTCCACGTCCATGGAGAGGTAGACGACCGGCCGGCCGGCCAGCAGCTCCCTGGTCGCCACGTCCAGGACGGCCCCGCCGCCGAGGGAGAGAACGCCCGTGTGCCCGGCGACGGCCGCCTCGACGGCCCGGCGCTCCAGGGCGCGGAAGTGGTCCTCGCCCTCGTCGTAGAAGATCTCCGCGATCGGCTTGCCGGCCTCGGCGACGACGTCCGCGTCGGTGTCCCGGTAGGTGGTGCCGAGCCGGGCGGCGAGCAGTTCGCCGACGGTGGACTTGCCGACGCCCATCGGGCCGACGAGGACGACCAGGGGGCCGCTCATCGGATCTGGAGGTGGTCGAGGTACGACTGGACGTTGCGGTGGGTCTCGGGGACGCTGTCGCCGCCGAACTTCTCCGCGACCGCGTCGGCCAGGACGAGGGCGACCATCGCCTCCGCGACGATGCCCGCCGCCGGGACGGCGCAGACGTCGGAGCGCTGGTGGTGGGCCTTGGTGGCCTCGCCGGTGGTGACGTCCACGGTGGCCAGGGCGCGCGGCACGGTCGCGATGGGCTTCATCGCGGCACGCACGCGCAGCAGCTCGCCGGTGGTGAGCCCGCCCTCGGTGCCGCCGGACCGCCCGGAGGTGCGCCTGATGCCGTCCTCGGTGGCGACGATCTCGTCGTGCGCCTTCGAGCCGGGCACCCGGGCCAGGTCGAAGCCGTCGCCGACCTCGACGCCCTTGATCGCCTGGATGCCCATGAGCGCGGCGGCGAGCCGGGCGTCCAGGCGCCGGTCCCAGTGCACGTGCGAGCCGAGCCCGACGGGCACGCCGTACGCCAGCACCTCGACGACCCCGCCGAGGGTGTCGCCGTCCTTGTGGGCCTGGTCGATCTCGGCCACCATCGCCTTGGAAGCGTCGGCGTCCAGGCAGCGGACCGGGTCGGCGTCCAGCTTCTCCACGTCGGCGGGGACCGGGAGGACGCCGTACGGCGCCTTCGCGGCGGCCAGCTCGACGACATGGCTGACGATCTCGATGCCCGCGGTCTCCTTGAGGTAGGAGCGGGCGACGGCCCCCAGGGCGACGCGCGCGGCGGTCTCCCGGGCGCTGGCACGCTCCAGGACCGGCCGGGCCTCGTCGAAGCCGTACTTCTGCATCCCCGCGAGGTCGGCGTGGCCGGGCCGGGGGCGGGTGAGCGGGGCGTTGCGGGCGAGCTTCGCCAGCTCGTCGGGGTCGACCGGATCGGCCGACATGACCTGCTCCCACTTGGGCCACTCGGTGTTACCGACCATGACGGCGACCGGGGAGCCCATGGTGAGGCCGTGGCGTACGCCGCCGAGGAAGGTGACCTCGTCCTTCTCGAACTTCATCCGCGCACCGCGGCCGTAACCGAGCCGTCGCCTGGCCAGCGCCTCCGCCACCATCTCCGTGGTGATCGGGACACCGGCGGGAAGACCCTCCAGCGTCGCCACCAGTGCGGGTCCGTGCGACTCCCCCGCGGTCAGCCAGCGCAACCTGCTCAACGGTGCTCCTCATGCTCGCGCCTGAAAATCCAACGGCGCCACCGGGTGCGCGGCCCTGGCCCGCCATCCCCGATCCTCCCACGACCGGGGGCACGGTCCGGCCGCCGGTCCAGCAGACGGACGGGCGACCCCGGCCGACAGGCCCGTCAGCGGGCCGCGAGCGCGGCTTCCCCGGCCTGCCGCATGGCGGCCAGCGGTGCCGGGATCCGGCCGGTCATCTGCTCGACCTGGAGCAGTGCCTGGTGTACGAGGAGGTCGAGTCCGCCGACGACCGCCCCGCCGCGCGCCGACCAGGCGGCGGCGAGCGCGGTGGGCCACGGCTCGTACAGCACGTCGAAGAGGATGCCCGGGGTTCCCGGCACGGATCGGGCCAGGGCGTCGGTGGCGCCCGCCGGGGTGGTGGCGATGACGAGCGGCGCGGCCAGCGCCGCTGCCGCGTCCGCCCAGTCGGCGGTCACGACGTCGACGCCGAGCCGCTCCCCCCAGGCCCGCATCTCGGCCGCACGCTCGGGGCCCCGCACATAGGCCGTCACGGGTCCGGCGCAGACCGCGGCGAGCGCGGCGAGCGCGGAGGAGGCGGTGGCTCCGGCGCCGAGGACGGCAGCGGAGTCGACCTTGTCGATGCCGCGCTCCCGCAGGGCGGCGATCATGCCGGGGATGTCGGTGTTGTCGCCGACCCGCCGGCCGTCCTCGGTGAACACGACCGTGTTGACGGCCTCCACGGAGGCGGCCGTCGCGCTGATCTCGTCCAGCAGCGGGATGATCGCCCGCTTGAGCGGCATGGTCAGCGACAGCCCGGCCCAGGAGGAGTCCAGCCCCTCGATGAACCCGGGCAGCCCCGCCTCGTCGACCTCGAACCGGTCGTAGGACCAGTCGTCGAGGCCGAGCTCGGCGTACGCGGCGCGGTGCAGGACCGGGGAGAGGGAGTGGGCGATGGGCGAGCCGAGGACGGCGGCCCGGCGGGCAGGGGTCACTGGGCCGACTTCTTCCGTTCCTCTTCGTACTTCGCCCGGTTGCGGTTGTGCTCCTTGTTGGTGACCGCGAAGAGCGTCTTGTCCTCGTTGACCGAGACGAAGTAGTGCCAAGGGCCAGGGGTGGGATTCAACGCCGAGTGCAGGGCATCGGCGCCCGGGTTGCTGATCGGACCGGAAGGCAGGCCTACGATCTTGTACGTGTTGTAGGGGTCTTCGATCTTCCGCAGGTCGTCGACAGCGCCGACGTCCAGGGTGCTCTGACCCTTTATGTAGTTGATCGTGGAGTCGAACTCCAGTCGGCCGACCGTCTCCGTGTTGCTCGGCTTGAGGCGGTTGTAGACGACCCGCGCGACCTTGTCGAAGTCGTGCTTGTACTTGCCTTCGACCTGCACGAGGCTCGCGACGGTGATGAGCTCCCACGGGTTCTTGAGACCGAGCTCCTTCGCATTGGCCTCCAGGTCGAGCTTCTCGTACTCCTTGTTCGCCCGCTTGACCATCCGCTTCAGCGCGTCCTCGGGCTTCGACCCCTTGGCGACCGGATAGGCCGCCGGGTACAGGAAGCCCTCCAGCGGGTCCTTCACATCCGGGTTGTCGTCGGCCCAGTCGGGCAGGCCCAGCGACTCCGCCTCGGTCTTGGCGATCTTCGCCGTGGTGCCCTTCTCCAGCTCCAGCCGCTCGTCGATCATCTGGTAGATCTTGACGTTACGGGTGCCCTCGGGGATCACGAAGGCGTTCTGGCTCTTGGGGTCGAGCATCAGCTCGATCGCACTGGCCGCCGACATCTCCTTCTTCAGGAGATAGACGCCTGCCTGGAGCGACTTTCCCTTGGGGTTGCCGTTCTGCGCCGCGACGAAGGCGTCGGAGGACTTGACGACACCCTTCTTGCGCAGGATGTTCGCGATGTCGTATCCGAGCGCCCCTTCCGGGATCTCGACCTCGACCTGCTCGCTGGTGCCCGCCCCCACGTAGTCGGCAGGAGCGCCGAACTGCTTCTTCCAGAAGGTGTAGCCGACGTAACTGACTCCGCCGAGGCCGCCGAGCAGGACGACGGAGACCACCAGGCAGGCAACGCCGCTGCGGCTCTTCTTCTTTCCCTTGCCGCCACGGCGGTCGCCGCCGCCACGGTCGCGGCGCGAAGCGCGCGATCCGTCGTCGTCCGGGTCATCGTCGTCGTCGCGCGGCTCACGCCCTGCCGGTTCGTCCGCACCCGTGAAGAAGGGATGCGTCTCCTCCTGCTGCTCGTCCGGGTCCCAGTCCGTGGATGGCTGCTGCTGGTGCTGCTGCTGCTGTTCGGCTGCGGCCTCGCGGCGGCCCGGGGGCTGCGGCGGAGGGTAGGCCTCAGAGGTGCCGTAGTAGTCCTGCGCCGCGTCGTAGCCGCCGGGCTGCTGCGCGTACGGGTCCTGGGGCTCGGCCCCGTACGGCATGGCGGCCTGCTGTCCGGTGTCCCAGCCGCCGTTGTACTGCGGCTGGGCACCCGACTGCTGGGCATACGGATCCTGCTGGGGCGCGCCGTACTGCTGCGGCTGCTCGTACTGCTGGTGCTGCTGGTCGTACGACTGCTGCTGCGGGTACTGCTGGTGGTTCTGGTACTGCTGGTGCTGCTGGGCGTACGGGTCCTGCGGATAGGACTGCTGCTGGTCGCCGTACTGGCCCTGGCCGTGGGCGGCCTGCTGGCCTTCCCATCCCTGTTCCCCGTACAAGGGGTCCTCGGGATGCCACGGTTCGGAGCCCGGGCCCCGGCCATACTCAGTCATCGATCCCCTAGAGCCGCGAGACGCTGTTCCGTCTCTTCGCTTCGCTGTGCGGTGTTTGTTCGAACACCGCCGCATCGCGCGGAACGTTACCGTATCGCGATCAGACAACCCCTTCGACGCCCTCGCCCGGGGGATTACCTGACGCCCGTTCGGACTCCAGAGCGTTCTGAAGGATCACCACAGCGGCAGCCTGGTCGATGACGGACCGCCCCTTCTTGGACTTCACACCCGAGGCACGCATTCCCTGAGCGGCCGTCACCGTGGTCATCCTCTCGTCCACCAGCCGTACCGGGACGGGCGCGATCGAACGGGCGAACTCCTGAGCGAACGCCCGGACCTTGGCGGCCGCAGGCCCCTCGCCGCCGCCGAGCGAGCGCGGCAGGCCGAGGATGACCTCGATCGGCTCGTACTCGTCCACGAGTCGGCGGAGCCGCCGGTGGGCGGCCGGGACGTCGCGTCCCGGCACGGTCTCCACCGGCGTGGCCAGGATCCCGTCGGGGTCACACGAGGCGACCCCGATCCGGGCGTCCCCGACATCGACGGCGAGCCGTCGGCCCCGGCGCATCCGCGTCATCGCGCTCGTCACGCCGTCTCGGTGACGAGGCGTTCGACGGCGGCGACGGCGTCGCCGATGGCGGCCGGGTTCGTGCCGCCGCCCTGGGCGACGTCCGGCTTGCCGCCGCCACCGCCACCGAGCGTCTTGGCGGCCGTACGGACGAGGTCACCGGCCTTGAGACCGCGCTCGCGGGCGGCCTCGTTGGTGGCGATGACGGTGAGCGGGCGGCCGTTGGCCGTGGTGAACAGGGCCACGACGGCGGGGCGGCCGCCCTGGATGCGTCCGCGTACGTCCAGGACCAGCTTGCGCAGGTCGTCGGCGGAGGTGCCGTCGGGGACCTGGCCGGTGACCAGGGCGACGCCGCGGACGTCCTTGGCGGACTCGACGAGTCCGGCGGCGGCCGCCAGGACCTTCTCCGCGCGGAACTTCTCGATCTCCTTCTCGGCGTCCTTGAGCTTGCCGAGCATGCCCGCGATCTTCTCGGGGAGCTCCTCGGGGCGGCCCTTGACCAGCTCCTGGAGCTGGGCGACGACCGTGTGCTCCCTGGCGAGGAAGTTGTACGCGTCGACGCCGACGAGGGCCTCGATACGGCGCACGCCGGAGCCGATGGAGGACTCGCCGAGCAGCTTCACCAGACCCAGCTGGGCGGTGTTGTGGACGTGCGTGCCGCCGCACAGCTCCTTGGAGAAGTCGCCGATGGTGACGACGCGGACCCGCTCGCCGTACTTCTCGCCGAACTCGGCGATGGCGCCCTGCTTCTTGGCCTCGTCGATGGACATGACCTCGGCCTGGACGTCGAGTTCCCGCGAGAGGACCTCGTTGATCCGCTGTTCGACGTCGGTGAGGACCGTGCCGGGAACGGCGGCGGGCGAACCGAAGTCGAAGCGGAAGCGGCCCGGGGAGTTCTCGGAGCCGGCCTGGGCGGCCGTGGGGCCGAGAGCGTCGCGCAGTGCCTGGTGCGTGAGGTGGGTGGCGCTGTGGGCGCGGGCGATGGCGCGACGGCGGGTGTTGTCGATGGAGGCGAAGACGGAAGCTCCGACCGTCACCTCGCCGACCTGGACGACGCCCTTGTGGACGTGGACGCCGGGGACCGGCTTCTGGACGTCGCGGATCTCGATCACGGCACCGGTGTCGAGCCGGATACGGCCGGTGTCGGCGAGCTGGCCGCCGCCCTCGGCGTAGAAGGGGGTGCGGTCGAGGACGACCTCGACCTCGTCGCCCTCGGTGGCGGCGGGCGAGGGCACACCGTCGACCAGCAGGCCGACGATGGTGGACTCGCCGGCGGTGCTGGCGTAGCCGGTGAACTCGGTGGCGCCGGAGATGTCGGCTACCTCACGGTAGGCGGACAGGTCGGCGTGACCGGTCTTCTTGGCGCGGGCGTCGGCCTTGGCCTTGTCGCGCTGTTCCTGCATGAGGCGGCGGAAGCCGTCCTCGTCCACGGAGAGCCCCTGCTCGGCGGCCATCTCCAGGGTGAGGTCGATCGGGAAGCCCCAGGTGTCGTGGAGCAGGAACGCCTTGTCGCCGGCGAGGACCTGGCCGCCGGCGGCCTTGGTCTCGGTGACGGCGGTCTCCAGGATGTTGGTGCCGCCCTTGAGGGCCTTGAGGAAGGCGGCTTCCTCGGCGAGCGCGACCGTCTCGATGCGCTTGCGGTCGGTGATCAGCTCCGGGTACTGCAGGCCCATCGTGTCGACCACGACGTCGACCAGGTCCTTGACGACCGAGCCCGTGGCGCCCATGAGGCGCATGTTGCGGATGGCGCGGCGCATGATGCGGCGCAGCACGTAGCCGCGGCCCTCGTTGCCGGGGGTGACGCCGTCGCCGATGAGCATCACCGACGTACGGATGTGGTCGGCGACGACGCGGAGCGAGACGTCGGTTCCCTGCTCGGCGCCGTAGCGGACGCCGGTCAGCTCGGTGGCCTTGTCCATGACGACGCGCAGGGTGTCGGTCTCGTACATGTTCTGTACGCCCTGCAGGATCATGGCGAGACGTTCGAGGCCGAGACCGGTGTCGATGTTCTTCGACGGCAGGTCCCCGAGGATCGGGAAGTCCTCCTTGCCGTCGCCGGCGCCGCGCTCGTACTGCATGAAGACCAGGTTCCAGATCTCCACGTAACGCTCGTCGTTGACGGCCGGGCCGCCCTCGACGCCGAACTCGGGGCCGCGGTCGTAGTTGATCTCCGAGCACGGGCCGCAGGGTCCGGGGACGCCCATGGACCAGAAGTTGTCCTTCTTGCCCAGGCGCTGGATGCGTTCGGCGGGGACGCCGATCTTGTCGCGCCAGATCTGCTCGGCCTCGTCGTCGTCGAGGTAGACCGTGATCCAGAGCTTCTCGGGGTCGAGACCGTAGCCGCCGTCCTCGACGGAGTTGGTCAGCGCCTCCCAGGCGAGCTGGATGGCACCTTCTTTGAAGTAGTCCCCGAAGGAGAAGTTGCCGCACATCTGGAAGAAGGTGCCGTGGCGGGTGGTCTTGCCGACCTCTTCGATGTCCGGCGTGCGCACGCACTTCTGCACGCTGGTGACGCGCGGGGCGGGCGGCTTGACCTCGCCGAGGAAGTACGGCTTGAAGGGGACCATGCCCGCGGGGACCAGCAGCAGAGTCGGGTCGTCCGCGATGAGCGACGCCGAAGGCACGGCGGTGTGACCGCGCTCCTCGAAGAAGCTCAGCCAGCGGCGGCGGATTTCAGCCGACTCCATCAGTGGTCCTCATTCCGGTTGTTCGAGTTGTCGTGGTTCGCGTTGGAGGGGAGCTTGCGGTACGTGGTCGCGTTCGCGGGCGGTTCGGCCGCTTCGACGGCGAAGTGCCGCTGCACGGGGAGGTCGGGGTCGACCGGCGCTTCCAGGCCCAGGGCGCCGCCCAGTTCGGCTTCGCGCCGGACCATGCCATCGCGCACGTCGAGAGCGAAGTCCTTGAGCTTGTGACCGGTCTCGATCGCCCTGTCCGCGGCCTGCGCCGCGAGGCTTTCGGGGGTCAGCTGCTTCAGCTTGCGGTTGACCTTGGTGGTGGCCCACACACCGGCGGCTGCGCCGGCGGTGAACCAGAACGTGCGGCGGAACATCGCTGGATCAGTCCTTCTGTCCGCGGGCGTTTCGGCGTTCGCGCCCGCGTCCGCGCGCCGAGGGTACGGTCCGGCCGACGATCACCGTGCGGCGGGCGGAGCCACGGCCCCGCGCCGGTTCCGGTTCCGGCTCGGGTGCGGTGCGGCGGCCGAGTGCCTGCCGTACGCCGTAGCCGAACGCCGCGACCTTGACCAGGGGGCCGCCGAAGGTGGAGGCGACGGTGGTGGAGAGCGCGGAGGCGTTGGAGGTGACTTCCTGGACATCGCTCGCGATGGCGTCGACCTTGTCCAGCTGGGTCTGCGCGGAGCGCACCGTCGCCGAGGCGTCGGCCAGCAGCGGAACGGCCTGGTCGGTCACGTCCGCCACGAGCTTGGTGGTCGCCCTGAGCGTCTGGGCGAGCCTCACCAGCACCACGGCGAGGAACGAGACCAGGATCGCCCAGAAGACGGCCACGAGGATCCCGGCCACCTCTCCACCGGACACTGTGCACCGCTCTCTGCTTGTCGCTCGGCCCCTTGCGGGGTTTGTCTCCGTCGGTGCGGCCTACTCCTGCCCGCGCGCCCGATCGTCGTCCCACGAGCCTATCGCGCCGCGCATCTCCTCCCCTACCGCATTCCCCGCGGGCCGGACGGGAGTTGCCTTACAGGATTGTACGGAGTGCTTTCAAGCCAGTACGCTCCGTGTTTCATGCGACGCCTGCAGGACCCCTCCCCGAGTCCCGATGATCCGGACGCCCGCCCCGCGGCGACGCCCGGCAACCTCCCGGCCGAACTGAACAGGTTCGTGGGACGTGAGGACGAACTGGCCGAGCTCGACGGGCTGCTGGAGGAGTCCCGGCTCGTCACCGTCGCCGGAGTGGCGGGCGTGGGCAAGACCCGGTGCGTCACCCGTGTCGCCGCGCTGCGGAAGAAACGGTACTGCGACGGGGTCCTGCTGGCCGAGCTGTCCGCCGTCCGCCACCCCGACCTGCTGGAACGCGCCCTGGTCGACTCACTGGGCCTGACCGACCACACCAGCAGGCCACCGCGCGCGATCCTCGTCGGACACCTCTCCGAGCGCCGGACGCTGCTGGTGATCGACGGCTTCGAGCACCTCGTCGACGCCTGCGCCGACCTCGTCACCGAACTGCTGCGCCGGGCCCCCCGCCTCCAGGTGCTCGCGGCCGGACGCTGCCCCCTCCGGGTGGACGGGGAACGGACGTTCCCACTCGCCACGATGTCCGACGGGGACGCGGTGGAGCTCTTCACCGAACGGGCGCGCGGGGTGCGGCCGGGCTGGGAGCCGACAGCGGGCGAGCGGACGGCCGTGCTGGAGCTCTGCCGCCGCCTCGACGGCATTCCGCTGGCCCTGGAGCTGGCGGCCGGGCGGCTGCGCGCCCTCTCGGTGCACCAGGTGCTCCTGCGCCTGGACGACCGGTTCCGGCTGCTGACCGGCGGCCGGCGCGGCGCGCCGCCCCGCCACCAGACGCTGCGTACGGCGATCGGCTGGAGCCATGAGCTGTGCACGCCCGAGCAGCGGCTGCTGTGGGCACGGCTCTCGGTGTTCGCCGGGCAGTTCGACCTGGAGGCCGCCGAGTACATCTGCGGCGGGACGGACCTGCCCGCCGACTCGGTGCTCGATGTGCTGGACGAGCTGCTGGCCCAGTCGGTGGTGGAGCGCGAGGACGGCCCGACCGGCGCCCGCTACCGGCTGCTGGACACGGTCAGCGAGTACGGGGCGCAGTGGCTGGCGGCCACCGGGGACGCCCAGCGGCTGCGGCGGCGGCACCGGGACTGGTTCCTGGGGCTGGCGACCTGGTGCGAGCTGGACTGGTTCAGTCCGCGCCAGGCGGAGGTGGCGACGCGGATCGACAGCGAGCTGCCCAATCTCCGCCGGGCGATGGAATGTTCGATGGAGAGCCCCGACGAGGTGCATCTGGCGCAGTATCTGGCGGGCACTCTGTGGTTCTACTGGGCCGGCTGCGGGCGGCTGTCCGAAGGGCGGCACTGGCTGGAGCACGTTCTGGAGGAACCGACCCCGCACGACGCCGCACGGCTGAAGGTGCTGTGGGTCCTGGGCTATGTGGCGGTGCTGCAGGGCGACGCGGTCGGCGCGATCTCGGCGCTCCAGGAGTGCCGGGAGGAGGCCGAGCGCTCCGGGGACGCGACGGCGATGGCGTACGCGGTGCACCGCACGGGGTGCCTGGCGATCGTGACGGACGACATGCCGCGGGCCGAGGAACTGCTCCGCGACGCGCTCGGCCGGTACCGCGAGGTCGGCGAGCTGAACAGCAATGTGCTGATGGCGCAGGTGGAACTGGCCATGGCGGTGGCGTTCCTCGGCGATCTGGACACGGCGGCGGTGATCTGCGACGAGGTCCGGGAGATCTGTGAGGACCACGGGGAGCGGTGGGCGCTGGCGTACGCGCTGTACGTCCTGGCGTACGCGGCGCTGCGGCGGGGGCGGCCGGCGCGGGCGCGGCAGATGCTCGGGCAGTGCCTGACGATCGGCCGGACGTTCAACGATCTGCTGGGCACGGTGCTGTCGCTGGAGCTGCTGGCCCTGGTGACGGTGGTGGAGGGGGACGCCGGGGAGGCCGCCGTGCTCCAGGGCGCGGCGGAGGGCATCTGGCCGTCGGTGGGTCTGCGGCTGTTCGGCTCGGCGTTCTACGGGCGGCCTCGGGCCGAGTGCGAGGAACAGGCGCGCCGGGAGCTGGGGAACGGGGCGTACGAGGAGGGGCTGCGGGCGGGCCGGCGGCTGGATCCGGCCACCGCGGTCGACCGTGCGCTGGCCGGCGGCGCAACGCCCGCGGCGAAGGACGCGCCGGGCGCGGGTGGGGCGGCGGCGCCGGGCGGGCCCGGGGCAACGCGAAGGCCCGCCGCCTCCCGGATGACAGGGAGGGGCGGGCCGGAGCGCTGGTGAGAGCGGCTACGCCTGGATCAGCGGGCGTAGTACTCGACGACGAGCTGCTCGTCGCAGATCACCGGGATCTCCTTGCGGTTCGGGTCCCGGTCCAGGCGGAAGGCCAGGGCCTTCAGGTTCACCTGGAGGTAGCGCGGGGTCTCACCGTCGGTGTCGTAGCCACCCTCGCGGGCCACCTGGAAGGGGACCTTGGAGCGGCTGCGCTCGCGGACCATCACGACGTCGTCGGGACGGACGCGGAAGGACGGCTTGTCGACCTTGCCACCGTTGACCTCGATGTGGCCGTGGACGACCATCTGGCGGGCCTGGTAGATGGTGCGGGCGATGCCCGAACGCAGGACCAGGGCGTCGAGGCGACGCTCGAGCTCGACGACCAGCGCCTCGCCCGTCTTGCCTTCGGCCTTCTTGGCACGGTCGTAGGCGCGCGCCATCTGGCGCTCGCTGATGTCGTACTGCGCACGCAGGCGCTGCTTCTCCAGCAGACGGACCTTGTAGTCCGAGTTCTGCTTGCGGCCACGGCCGTGCTCGCCCGGCGGGTACGGACGAGCTTCGAAGTACTTGACAGCCTTGGGCGTCAGAGCGATGCCGAGGGCACGCGACTTCTTGACCTTGGGACGCGACTGGTTAGGCACGTTCTCCAGACCTCCGTTGTGGGTTAGGTTAGGTTTACCTTACTCAAGGAGATCGCATGTCTCGCCCTGGGAACACCACTCACGTCACGGACAGCACAGACAGCGGCAGCACACCAGAAGGTGCTGCTACGACGGAAGGCCGATCTGATCGTGGTCAGCCGCGTCCCAGCGGGCTTGAAAACACTCGGATGCCGTCAGCAGCCGAGCGCACACGAACTCTCGTACAGAGTACCTGCTCCGCGCTGCTCGTCGTACCGGGGCTCGATCTGACCCGCGCCGACCCTCTCTTCCCGGACAGCAGGAGGGTGGGACCCGATGGTGATCTGTTCCTCGAATTCCCCGCGGATTCCCCGGCCGTTCGGGCCGCGACGCACGCACAGGGCGACGAGCTGACCGCCGTGCTGGAGATCACGGACGTCGCTCCGGTCTCCGTACCGCACCGGATCCGCGGCCGCGCGTGGGTCTCCGGCTGGATCACCTGCGTGCCCGGCCTGGCCGAGCCCGGCCGGATGATGCTGCGCCTGGAGTTCGGCGAGGCGTACGTGGACGACCTCTGGGGCGCCGAGGACATCGGGGCGGAGGACTTCCGGGACGCAGCCCCCGACCCGCTGGTCCGGCACGAGGCGGAGCTGCTCCAGCATCTGCACTCCGCCCACGACGAGCGGATGCGCACCCTGTGCGGTCTGCTGGGCGAGCGGACCGCCCGGGCCGGCTCCTCCCGCCGGCCCAGGGCCGTGCCGGTCGCCCTTGACCGCTTCGGACTGCGAGTCCGCTTCGTCGAGGACCAGGGGTCGTGCTTCGACGCCCGCTTCGAGTTCCCGGAGCCGGTGCGCGATGTCACCGAGCTGCGCCGAGCCATGCACACGCTCTTCGAGGCGGCCGCGTCCTGATCCCGGGGCGGCGCCCTACGACGGCTCCGCGCCCTCGCCGCCGGAACGCCCCAGTCGCTCGCGGACCCGCTCGACGACGTCCGCGTACCGCGCCTCGGCGCCGTAGCGGGTCGGGGTGTAGTACTGCCGGTCGCGGACCGCGTCCGGGGCGTACTGCTGGGCGGCGATGCCGCCCTGCACGTCGTGCGGATAGACATACCCCTGGGCATGGCCGAGCTTGGCGGCGCCCTTGTAGTGGCCGTCGCGCAGATGGGCCGGGACGGGGCCCGCGAGCCCCTTGCGCACGTCCTCCTGCGCCGCGGAGATCGCCAGGGTCGCCGCGTTGGACTTGGGGGCGAGCGCCAGCGCGATGGTGGCGTGGCTGAGGGTGAGCGCCGCCTCCGGAAATCCGATCATGGCCACCGCCTGGGCGGCGGCCACGGCGGTCGGCAGCGCGGTGGGATCGGCCAGGCCGATGTCCTCGCTGGCCGAGATCATCAGCCGCCGGGCGATGAACCGCGGGTCCTCCCCCGCCTCGATCATGCGGGCCAGGTAGTGCAGAGCGGCGTCCACGTCGGAGCCGCGGATGGACTTGATGAGCGCGCTGGCCACGTCGTAGTGCTGGTCGCCGTCACGGTCGTACTTCACGGCGGCGCGGTCGACGGTCGCCTCCACCGTCTCCAGGGTGATCTCCGCCTCCCCGGTGGCGATGGCCGCGCCCGCCGCGGCCTCCAGCGCCGTCAGGGCCCGGCGCGCGTCGCCGCCCGCGATGCGCAGCAGATGGGCCTCGGCGTCCTCGGGCAGGGCGACCGCCCCGCCCAGACCCCGCTCATCGGTCAGCGCCCGGCGCAGCAGGGAGCGCAGATCGTCGTCGGTCAGCGGCTCCAGGGTCAGCAGCAGGGAGCGCGAGAGCAGCGGGGAGATGATCGAGAAATACGGATTCTCCGTGGTGGCGGCGATGAGAGTCACCCAGCGGTTCTCCACGGCGGGGAGCAGGGAGTCCTGCTGAGCCTTGGAGAAGCGGTGGATCTCGTCCAGGAAGAGGACGGTCTCCTTGCCGAAGCCGCCGGTGGCGCGACGCGCGCTCTCGATGACGGCCCGGACCTCCTTGACGCCCGCGGTGATCGCGGAGAGCTCGACGAAGCGCTTGTTGGTCGCCTTGCTGACCACGTACGCCAGGGTCGTCTTGCCGGTGCCGGGCGGGCCCCACAGGATGACCGAGGACGCGCCGGCCGGACCGCCGCCCCCTTCGCCGACGAGGCGGCGCAGCGGCGAGCCCGGCTTCAGCAGATGCTGCTGGCCGACGACCTCGTCGAGGACACGGGGACGCATCCGGACAGCCAGAGGGCTGCTGGACGGGTCCTTCTCCTGGCGGTCTTCGGCGGCTGCGGTAAAGAGGTCGGGCTCCACGTCATGAAGCCTATGCGACCCCACTGACAGCGCCCCGGCCAGCACCTGTGAGCGTCCACGACCGCCTACGAAACAGGTAGGTGCCTCTCAGCTGGTCCAGAAGTCCCACCAGCGGGTCAGGATCAGCATGCCGATGACCCCGATCCACATCACCGGGAGCACCCAGGGGAACTCGGTGAGCCCGCTGCGCAGCCAGGCCGGGGCAGGGAGGATGCGGTGCTTGACGTTGTGCGTGGTCACGTAGCAGAACATGACGATGGTGGCGACCCAGGCCAGGCAGCACCACAGGCAGAGCGAGTTGATGTTGTACAGCGACTGGTACTGGAGCCAGGTGCAGAAGCCGACGCCGAAGAGGGTCCCGGCGTTCAGCCCGAGCCAGAACCAGCCGCGGTAGCGGGCGCCGGCGAGCAGGCCCATGCCGATCGCGATGACCATGCCGTACGTGACGAGGCCCAGCATCGGGTTGGGGAACCCGAACGCCGAGGCCTGCTCGCTCTTCATGATGTTGCCGCACGCGACGACGGGGTTGAGACTGCACCCGGGGGTGAAGGAGGGGTCCTCCAGCAGCTTGAACTTGTCGATCGTGATGACCCAGGAGGCCAGCACCCCGGCCGCCCCGGTGATCACCAGGAGCAGGGCGAGACCGCGTCCGGCCCCGAAGGTGCGCTTGCGGCCGCCCTCGTCATGGTCGGAGGAGAGCTCGTGGTCTACCGCTGCAGTCGTCATATCGCCGTTCCGTCACCGAGTGGTCAGCCGGGCAAGGTCATTGTGCCGCACCCCTGTACGGGTCAACCGTTCGATGGACATAAAGGTGTACGCCTGGTGGGTAGCAGAACGCCGGTCCCACGAAATGCTCGGACCCATGACGGAACTCGTGGTGAACGTGCGCGGACTGCGCAAGCGATACGGCGGTGTGACCGCTCTGGACGGCCTGGACCTGGGCATCCGGCGCGGCGAGGTGTTGGGACTGCTCGGCCCGAACGGTGCCGGGAAGAGCACCTGCGTGGGCGTGCTCCAGGGGCAGCGGGACCGGGACGGCGGCAGTATGGAGGTCCTCGGCGTCGACCCCGCGACGGCCGACCGCCGTCAACGCTCCCGGGTCGGGATCGTCTGGCAGGATGAATCCGCGCCCGCCGAGTTGACGGTACGGGAGACGGTCCGGCACTTCGCCCGCTACTACCCGCACCCGCGCGACCCCGACGAGACCATCGCCCTGGTCGGTCTGGAGGCGAAAGCGGGATCCCGGACCAAGGCCCTCTCGGGTGGTCAGCGCCGACGCCTCGATGTGGCGCTCGGGGTGATCGGCTCCCCCGAACTCCTCCTGCTCGACGAGCCGACCACCGGTTTCGATCCGGCGGCCCGGCGACAGTTCTGGGAGCTGATCCGGCTGCTCGCGGACGGTGGCACCACCATCCTCCTCACCACGCACTATCTGGAGGAGGCCGAGGCGCTCGCCGACCGGCTCGTGGTCGTCGCCGCGGGCGCCGCGGTCGCCGCGGGAACCCCCGGGGAACTGCGGGCCCGGTACGGCACACACGCCACGGTCCGGTGGACGGAGCCCGACGGATCGCCGCGCTCCGAGGAGACCGGGACGCCGACCCGTACGGTCACCGCGCTCGCCGACCGCTTCGGCGGAGAGGTCCCGGGGCTGCTGGTCACCCGGCCCACGCTCGAAGACGTCTACCTGCGGCTCACCAGGCAGTCGGAGGCCGTCCGATGACCGCGCCGGACACCACCGGCCTGCCCGGTGCCTGGAGCCTGGGTCTGCTGCGCGGCGGTCTGGAACTGAAGCAGTTCTTCCGCCTGCGCGACCAGGTCGTCTTCTCGCTCGCCTTCCCCGTCGTCCTCCTGGTGCTGCTCGCCTCGATCTTCGGCGGTGAGACGGCGGACGGTGAGGTCCCCGTCTCGCAGATCTATGTGGCCGCGATGCTCGGGGCGGGCATCATGGCGACCAGCTTCCAGTCGCTCGGCATCTCCATCGCGATCGAACGCGACGAGCGGCTGCTGCGCCGGCTGATCTCCACACCGATGCCGCCCGCCGCCTACTTCCTGGGGAAGGTGTGGCTGGTCCTGGTCACCGGGGCCCTGGAGGCGGCCGTCCTGCTGGCGGTCGGGGTGGGACTGTACGATCTTGACCTGCCCGGGGACGTGTCCACCTGGCTGACGTTCGGCTGGATCTTCCTGCTCGGGACGGCGGCCTGCGCGCTGCTCGGCATCGCGATCAGCAGCCTGCCGGGGTCGGGCCGGAGCGCGGGCTCGGTGGTCATCCTGCCGTTCCTGGTGCTCCAGTTCGTCTCCGGCGTCTACATCCCGGCGAGCGAACTCCCGGACTGGATGCTGAACATCGGCGCACTGTTCCCGCTGAAGTGGATGTGCCAGGGGTTTCGCGGAGTCTTTCTGCCCGAATCGGCCGCCGTGCTGGAACAGGCGGGCGGCTGGGAGTTCGGACGGATCGCCCTCGTGCTGGGCGCGTGGTGCATCGGAGGATTGCTGCTGTGTCTGCTGACGTTTCGCTGGAAGAGCCGGCGCGACGGCTGACCAGGGCGGCCGGAGCCCGGGACTCCGACGTCTGGGTCCGGTCGCTGCCTCCCTGGGACGGGTACTTCGCCGTCGTCTGGGCGGTCACCCTCGCCGTGGTGCTGGGGGCCGCCGAACCGTCGTGGCCGGTCCGTGTGGCGGCTGCCTCGATCGTGGCGCTGAATCTGCCGTGGTACGTCCTGGTCGGCCGGCCGGCCATGCTGGACGACACCGGGGCCGAGGGGCCGGCCCGCCGCTATGTGGTGGGAGCGCTGCTGCTCTTCCTGCCCACCGCGATGCTGGTCGGCGAGACGCAGCTCGTCACGTTCGCGCTGGCCCCGCAGTGCTTCATGCTGCTGCGGCTGCGGGACGCGCTGTGGGTGCTGGGCGGCATGGGCGCGGTGCCGTTCGTCGGCTGGACGCAGCTGTGGCATCCGACGGCGGGCGAGACCGCGTTCCGGCTCCTGCTGGCGGTGGCGACCTTCGCGTTCAGCGCGTTCCTGGGCCGGTGGACGATGCGGATCATCGCCCAGAGCCGCGACCGGGCCGCGCTGATCGCCGAGCTGGAGGCGGGCCGCGAGGAGATCGCCCGGCTGTCCACGGAACACGGGGCGCTGGCGGAGCGGGAGCGGATGTCGCGGGAGATCCACGACACGCTGGCCCAGGGCTTCACCAGCCTGCTGATGCTCTCCCAGGCCGTCGAGTCCGAGCTCGACCACGATCTGCCGCAGGCCCGGCGGCATGTGGCCCTGATGACCCGGACCGCGCGGGAGAACCTCGCCGAGGCACGGGCGCTGGTGGCCGGCGGTTCACCGGCCGATCTGGCCGGCAACTCGCTGGCGGACGCCCTGAACCGGCTGACCGACCGGCACACCGCGCAGACCGGCGCCCCGGCCCTGCTGACGGTGGCCGGCGACGTCCGCCCGCTGCCGACCGCGTACGAGGTCGTCGTCCTGCGCGCCTGCCAGGAGGCCCTCGCCAACACCCGTAGACACGCGGGCCCTTCCGTACCGGTGACCGTCGTGCTGACGTACGCCTCCGATGCCCTGGCCCTGTCCGTACGGGACGAGGGGTGCGGCTTTGATCCCCGGGCGCCGCGCGAGGGCTACGGCCTCGACGGCGTACGGGCCAGGGCCGAGGAGGCGGGCGGCGGCGCGGCGGTCCGCAGTGCGCCGGGCGCCGGAACCTCGGTGACCGTGACCCTGCCACTGCCCCCGGCCGTCCCGTCCGCGGGCGCCCAGCAACGCCTCTAGAAGGAGTTTGTGATGATCCGAGTCCTGCTGGCCGACGACCACCCCGTCGTGCGGGAGGGACTGCGCGGGATGCTGGACGCCGAGCCGGACCTCGACGTGGTGGGCGAGGCGTCCAGCGGTCCGCGCGCCGAGGCGCTCTGCGCCGAACTACTGCCGGACATCGTGCTGATGGACCTGCGGATGCCGGGCGGCGCGGGCGTCGAGTCGATCCGCCGGATCCGGGCGGCCGGGCTGCCGTGCCGGGTCGTCGTGCTGACCACGTACGAGAGCGACAGCGACATCCTGCGCGCGGTGGAGGCCGGAGCCTCCGGCTATCTGCTCAAGGACCTGGGTCGGGCGGAGCTGGCGGACGCGATCCGGGCCGCGGCCCGGGGCGAGACCGTGCTCGCGCCGACGGTGGCGACCCGGCTGGTGGACCAGTTGCGCAAAGTGCCGGAGCTGCCCCGGCTCTCGGAGCGCGAGACGCAGGTGGTGCGGCTGGTGGCGGAGGGGTGCACCAACGCGGAGATCGGGCGGCGGCTGTTCATCGGTGAGTCGACGGTGAAGACCCATCTGCTGCGGGTCTTCGGCAAGCTGGGCGTCAGCGACCGGACCGCCGCGGTGACCGGGGCGATGCGCCACGGACTGCTGTGAACGCGAGGAGGCGCGGGTGGCAGGACCTGAGGCCCTGCCACCCGCGCCCCGCTCACGGCTCCGTCAGCCGAGGCGCTTCGTCAGCTCCGCCGCGACCTCGGTCAGTGGCACCGCGCTCTGCTCTCCGGACTCCATGTCCTTGAGCTGGACGACGCCCTCGGCGAGATCACGCTCGCCCGCCACCAGGGTGTAGCGCGCGCCCGAGCGGTTGGCGCTCTTCATCGCGCCCTTCAGGCCGCGGCCGCCGAACGCGAAATCGGCGGCGATCCCCGCGCGGCGCAGCCCGGTGACGACGCCGAACAG
Organism: Streptomyces sp. SM11; assembly: GCF_002910905.1. Classification (GTDB taxonomy): domain Bacteria; phylum Actinomycetota; class Actinomycetes; order Streptomycetales; family Streptomycetaceae; genus Streptomyces. The sequence goes on from NZ_NEUE01000157.1 coordinate 50,002, forward strand.
CACCCGGCGGGCCTCCTCGCCGAGCGGGACCGCGTACACACTGGTGGTGTAGGGCAGGTCGAGCTCGATGCCCTCGGCCTCCAGCGCGAGGACCGTGCGGTCCACGCCGAGCGCCCAGCCGACGGACGGCAGCTCGGGACCGCCGATCATCTCGGACAGCCCGTCGTAGCGGCCGCCGCCGCCCACCGCGGACTGGGCGCCGAGGCCGTCGTGGACGAACTCGAAGGTCGTGCGGGTGTAGTAGTCGAGGCCGCGGACCAGCTTCTCGTCGTCCTCGAAGGCCACCCCGGCGGCCGTGAGCAGCGCCCGGACCTCCTCGTGGTACGCCTTGCAGGCGTCGCAGAGGTAGTCGCGGAGCTTCGGGGCGTCGGTGAGCTGCTTCTGTACGTCGGCCCGCTTGTCGTCCAGGACGCGCAGCGGGTTGATCTCGATGCGGCGGCGGGTCTCCTCGTCGAGGTCGAGGTCGCGCAGGAAGGTCTGGAGCGCCTCGCGGTAGACCGGGCGGCACCCCTTGTCACCCAGCGAGTTCAGCAGGATGCGGAACTGGCGCAGGCCCAGCGAGCGGTACGCCTGGTCGGCGAGGATGATCAGCTCGGCGTCCAGGACCGGGTCCTCGGTGCCGATGGCCTCGGCGCCGACCTGCGAGAAGTGGCGGTAGCGACCCGCCTGCGGGCGCTCGTAGCGGTAGTACGAGCCGGAGTACCAGAGCTTGACGGGGAGGTTGCCGGCCTTGTGGAGATTGGCCTCCAGGGCGGCGCGGAGCACGGACGCGGTGCCCTCGGGGCGCAGGGCCAGCTGGTCGCCGCCCCTGGTGGTGAGGGTGTACATCTCCTTGGTGACGATGTCGGTGGACTCACCGACACCGCGGGCGAAGAGCTCGACGTTCTCGAAGCCGGGCGTCTCGATGTAGCCGTAGCCCGAGTCGCGCAGCGGGGCCGCGATGGCCTCGCGCACCGCGAGGAACGTCGCGGAACGGGGCGGGGTCAGGTCGTACGTGCCCTTGGGGGCCTGAAAGGTGCTCACGATTACGTCTCTCGTCTACATTCCTCGGCGCGGCGCCGCGTCCAGACCGTTCAGGAACGGGTTGGAGGCGCGCTCGCGGCCGATGGTCGTCTGGGGGCCGTGGCCGGACAGCACCACGGTCGAGTCGTCGAGCGGCAGACACACACGGGCCAGCGACTCGAGCAGCTCGGCGTGGTCGCCGCCGGGCAGGTCGGTGCGTCCGACGGAGCCGGCGAAGAGCAGGTCGCCCGAGAAGAGGACCGGCGGAATCTCCGCGGCCTCGGGCATCCCGAACGTCACCGACCCCTTGGTATGGCCGGGCGCGTGCGAGACGCCGAACTCCAGGCCGGCCAGCGTCAGCCTCGAGCCGTCGGTCAGCTCCTTGACGTCGTCCGGCTCCCCCACGGTCAGCTCGCCCATGAGCGGCATCCCGATCGAGCGGCCGAGCGCCTTCTCCGGGTCGCTCATCATGTAGCGGTCCTCGGGGTGGATCCAGGCGGGGACGTCGTGGGCGCCGCAGACGGGGACGACCGAGGCGACATGGTCGATATGGCCGTGGGTGAGGACGACGGCGACGGGCTTGAGCCGATGCTTCTTCAGCGCTTCCTCGACGCCCTGGGCGGCCTGGTGGCCCGGGTCGATGATCACGCACTCCTCACCGGCGGCGGGGGCGACCAGGTAGCAATTGGTCCCCCAGGCCCCGGCGGGGAACCCGGCAATGAGCACGATCGTCCTTAATGTTCGTCCGGAGGATGCGGCCGCAGCGAAGGATGCAGCGGATCAGAGCCTACCGGCGCTCCTCATGACACAGGTAACCCATATACGGTACGGGCAACTCAGACCCTCATCTCACGACGTAACAAGGAGCCCAACCGGTGTCCAGCAGCGAACAGCGGCGGCGGCAGCTCGCCCGGGAAAAGTTCGAGCGCCAGCAGAAGCGCCGGGAGGAGGCCCGCCGCAGGACCAGGCGTATCACCGCGATCGTCGCCTCGGCGGTGGCTGTGGCCGCGGTCGTGGGCGTGAGCGCGTTCGTCGTGGCGGGCAAGGACGACGACAAGGACAAGAAGAGCGAGGCCGCCTCCAGCCAGAGCCCCACTCCGGAGCCCTCGGAGAGCGAGAGCAAGGCTCCCACGCCGCCGATGAAGATCGACAAAAAGGCGAAGTACACGATGTCGCTCAAGACGAGCCAGGGCGACATCGCGTTCACGATGGACGCGGCGAAGACCCCGGAGACGGCGAACTCCTTCAAGGCCCTCGCCGACAAGGACTACTTCGACGACACCAAGTGCCACCGGCTGACCACCCAGGGCATCTTCGTGCTCCAGTGCGGCGACCCGAAGGGCGACGGCACGGGCGGTCCGGGCTACAACATCCCGGACGAGAACCTGGACGCGCTCGGCAAGGCGGGTGCAGACGGCACGGTGTCCTTCCCGCCGGGCACGGTGGCGATGGCCAATACCGGCCAGCCGGATTCCGGCGGCAGCCAGTTCTTCCTGGTCTACGAGGAGACGAAGCTCCCGCCCACCTACACCCCGTTCGGCACGATGGACGACGCCTCGCTGAAGGCCGTCCAGAAGGTCGGCGAGGCCGGTGTCGAGGGCGGTGCCGGCGACGGCGCCCCGAAGAAGGCCGTGACGATCGAGAAGGCCTCGGTCGTGAAGGACTGAACCGGCGGGACGGCGACCGGCTGGGCGGCCACCGGCGGGGCGGCCACCGGCGGGGCAGGGACCTGCCCGGGCCGGAGCGAAGAATTTCGGCCGTGCTGAGTGCGGACAGCCGGGTGGCCGGTCGCCTAGATTGGCGTTGTGCAGGGCGGGCGATGCCCGCCCCAGGAAACTGTGGACGATGCCCGGGGGGCGAACCCCCTCGCAGGCATCAGGTGGAGGAGGCGCTGTGAGCAGCGACCCGTGGGGCCGCGTCGACGAGACGGGCACCGTGTACGTGCGTACAGCCGAGGGCGAGCAGGTCGTCGGATCGTGGCAGGCCGGTTCCCCCGAGGAGGCTCTGGCCTATTTCGAGCGCAAGTACGACGGCATTGTGGTCGAGATCGGCCTCCTCGAACGGCGAGTGAAGACCACCGATCTGTCGGCCAAGGACGCGACGACGGCGATCGACCATCTGCGGCAACAGGTCGACGAGCATCACGCGGTGGGCGACCTCGACGCGCTGCGCAAGCGGCTGGACGCGCTTGTGGCGAAGGTCGAGGCACGGCGCGAGGAGCGCAAGATCCTCAAGGCCAAGCAGACCGACGAGGCCAAACACGCCAAGGAGGCGCTGGTCGCCGAGGCGGAGGAACTGGCGCGGAGCGAGCAGTGGCGGTCGGCCGGCGAGCGGCTACGGGCGCTGGTGGACACCTGGAAGGGTCTCCCCCGCCTCGACCGCAAGTCGGACGACGAGCTGTGGCACCGCTTCTCGCACGCCCGCTCGGCGTTCTCCAAGCGGCGCAAGGCGCACTTCGCCGCACTGGACGCCCAGCGCGAGGACACCCGCAAGGCCAAGGAGAAGCTGGTCACCGAGGCCGAGGCGCTGTCCGGCTCCACGGACTGGGTGACCACGGCCGCGCGCTACCGCGACCTGATGACCGAGTGGAAGGCGGCGGGCCGCGCCCAGCGCGAGGCCGAGGACGACCTGTGGAACCGTTTCCGCGGTGCCCAGGACGTCTTCTTCGCCGCCCGCAGCGAGGTCTTCGCGGAGCGGGACGCCGAGCAGGGCGAGAACCTCAAGCTCAAGGAGGAGCTCGCCGCCGAGGCCGAGAAGCTGGTGCCGGTGAAGGACCTGAAGGCGGCCCGGGCCACCTTCAGGGGCATCAACGAGCGCTGGGAGGCCATCGGGCACGTACCGCGTGACGCCCGCCCGAAGGTCGAGGGCCGGATGCAGGCGGTGGAGCGGGCGCTCCAGGAGTCCGAGGAGTCCGAGTGGCGCCGGACGAACCCGGAGGCGCGGGCCCGCGCCGCGGGTCTGACCGGTCAGCTCCAGGCCGCCGTGGACAAGCTGCGCGGTCAGATCGACACCGCGCGTGCCGCGGGCAACAACGCCCGCGCGGACAAGCTGGCCAAGGAGTTGGAGGGCCGTCAGGCGCTGCTGGACCAGGCGCTCAAGGGCCTGGAGGAGTTCGGCGGCTGACGCCATCGGAAAGAGGGAGGGGCCCCGGTACGTGACGCGCGCGTCACGTACCGGGGCCCCTCCCCTTTGCTCCTACGGCCTGCGGGCCGAGGTGACCCGGTAGACGTCGTAGACGCCCTCCACGCCGCGTACGGCCTTCAGGACGTGCCCCAGGTGCTTGGGGTCGCCCATCTCGAAGGTGAAGCGCGAGGTGGCCACCCGGTCGCGGGAGGTCTGGACGGCCGCCGAGAGGATGTTGACGTGCTGGTCGGAGAGGATCCGGGTGACGTCGGAGAGCAGACGGGAGCGGTCCAGCGCCTCGACCTGGATGGCGACCAGGAAGACCGAGGACTGCGTGGGGGCCCACTCGACCTCAAGGATCCGTTCCGGCTGCTGCGAGAGCGAATCCACGTTGACGCAGTCGGCGCGGTGCACGGAGACGCCGCTGCCCCGGGTGACGAAGCCGATGATCGGGTCGCCGGGGACGGGCGTACAGCAGCGGGCCAGCTTGACCCAGACGTCCTCGACGCCCTTGACGACGACGCCGGGATCCGCGTTGGCGCGGCGCTTGCCGCGGCCGCCGTGCGAGGGCGGGGTGGACTCGGCGAGGTCCTCGTTGGCCTCGTCGTGGCCGCCGAGCGCCTGCACCAGCTTCTGTACGACACCGGCGGCGGCGACGTGGCCCTCGCCGATCGCCGCGTACAGCGAGGAGATGTCCGGATAGCGCATCTCGTGGGCGAGGGTGACCAGGGAGTCGCCGGTCAGGATGCGCTGGATCGGCAGGTTCTGCTTGCGCATGGCCCGCGCGATGGAGTCCTTCCCCTGCTCGATCGCCTCGTCGCGACGCTCCTTGGAGAACCAGGCGCGGATCTTGTTGCGGGCGCGCGGCGACTTGACGAAGCCGAGCCAGTCACGGGACGGTCCGGCTCCGGCCGCCTTGGAGGTGAAGACCTCGACCAGGTCACCGTTGTCGAGCGTCGATTCGAGCGGGACGAGCCGCCCGTTGACGCGTGCTCCTATGGTCCGGTGGCCGACCTCGGTGTGGACGGCGTACGCGAAGTCGACGGGGGTCGCACCGGCGGGCAGCGCTATCACGTCGCCCTTCGGCGTGAAGACGAAGACCTCGTTGCGCGAGAGGTCGAAGCGCAGGGACTCCAGGAACTCGCTGGGGTCCTCGGTCTCCTTCTGCCAGTCCAGGAGCTGGCGCAGCCACGCCATGTCGTTGACGGTGTCCTGGCCGCGCCCGGTGCTCTTGGGTACGTCGGTACGCACCTTGGAGGCGCCGGCGGAGGGATCCTGCTTGTACTTCCAGTGGGCGGCGATGCCGTACTCGGCGCGGCGGTGCATGTCGAACGTACGGATCTGGAGCTCGACGGGCTTGCCGCTGGGGCCGATCACCGTGGTGTGCAGTGACTGGTACATGTTGAACTTCGGCATCGCGATGTAGTCCTTGAACCGCCCGGGCACCGGGTTCCACCGGGCGTGGACGGTGCCGAGCGCCGCGTAGCAGTCGCGGACCGTGTCGACAAGGACCCTGATCCCCACCAGGTCGTAGATCTCGGCGAAGTCGCGGCCTCGCACGATCATCTTCTGGTAGACGCTGTAGTAGTGCTTGGGGCGGCCGGTGACGGTGGCCTTGATGCGGGCGGCGCGCAGGTCGGACTGGACCTCGTCGGTCACTATGGCGAGGTATTCGTCGCGCTTGGGGGCCCGCTCGGCGACGAGCCGGACGATCTCGTCGTACATCTTGGGGTAGAGGATCGCGAACGCGAGGTCCTCCAGCTCCCACTTGATGGTGTTCATGCCGAGCCGGTGGGCCAGCGGGGCGTAGATCTCCAGCGTCTCGCGGGCCTTCTTCTCCTGCTTCTCCCGCTTGAGGTAGCGCATGGTACGCATGTTGTGCAGGCGGTCGGCGAGCTTGATGACCAGGACCCGGGGGTCCTTGGCCATGGCGACGACCATCTTGCGCACGGTCTCGGCCTGTGCGGCCTCGCCGAACTTGACCTTGTCCAGCTTGGTGACGCCGTCGACGAGCAGGGCGACCTGGTCCCCGAAGTCACGGCGCAGGGTCTCCAGGCCGTACTCGGTGTCCTCGACGGTGTCGTGCAGCAGGCCCGCCATCAGCGTCGCCGGGTCCATGCCGAGCTCGGCGAGGATCGTGGTGACGGCCAGCGGGTGGGTGATGTAGGGGTCGCCGCTCTTGCGCTTCTGGCCCCGGTGCCAGCGCTCGGCGACCTGGTAGGCCTTCTCGATCTGGCGGAGCGTGGCCGTCTCGATCTTGGGGTCGTTGCCCCGGACCGTACGCAGGAGGGGTTCGAGGACCGGGTTGTACGGGCTGGAGCGCTGTACGCCCAGTCGGGCGAGGCGGGCCCGCACGCGGTTGGACGAACCGCCGGTGCGGGAGGCGGACCCGGTGGGGGCCCCGGCCTTCGCGGGAGGTCCGGGCGGCGGGGGCTTGGGCGCGGCGGCGGCCGGTTTCCTGGCCGGCGGCTGATCCGGGCTCCCGGTCCCGGCCGGAGTCGGCGGGGCCTCGGGGGC
>NZ_NEUE01000158.1:0-24817 GCF_002910905.1 Streptomyces sp. SM11
CTAGTGTCTCGTGATCCTGATCGTGTCAGTTTGAGTTGTTATTAACGAGTTTCTTCATGTTGGTCTGGACGACGCGGACCTTCGCGAGGATCTCTTCGGCGGACGCGGTCCAGGTGAAGGGATTCGCGTCCTCGTTCCAGGAGTTGATGTAGTCGCGGATCTGCTTGACCAGGACGTTGACGCTGGAGAACGTGCCCCGGCGAATGGACTGCCGAGTCAGGATCCCGAACCAGATCTCGATCTGGTTCAACCATGAGGAACCGATGGGAGTGAAGTGGAAGCGGATGTGGGGGTTCTTCTCCAGCCATGCCTTCACCTCCGGCGTGGTGTGCGTGGACAGGTTGTCCAGGACGACATGGATCTCCTTGCCGGCGTGCGGCTTGGTCGCCTTCTTCAGGAAGGCGAGGAAGCTTGCCCCGTTCCGGCTCGGCCTGCACTCGCCGGTCACCTCACCGGTATGGACATTGAGGGCGGCGAACAGATTGGTGGTGCCGTGCCGTACGTAGTCGTGGGTGCGCTTCTCGCCCGCGCCGAAGGTGACCGGCAGTACCGGCTGGGTTCGGTCCAGCGCCTGTATCTGCGTCTTCTCGTCAATGGACAGCACCACCGCGCCGCCGGGCGGGGCCAGGTACAGGCCGACGACATCGGCGACCTTGTCCGCGAATGCGGGGTCCTTCGAGATCTTGAAGGTGCCGTTCCGGTGCGGCTTGAGGTTCTCCTCCCGCCAGATGCGGGCGACGTAGTGCCAGGACACCGAGATGCCCTCGCGCCGCTTCATGTGATTGACCAGCGTCCGCGTGGACCAGTGGGACAGCCCCGATTCCGTCGGCGGGGTTGTCTTCGTCAATGCGATCACCCGGGCCCGAGTGGTCGCGGGGACCTGATCGCGTCCGCCGCCGGGTTTCCGGGAAGCCAGTTGGGCAATCCCGCCCACGAGGTAACGGGCCTTGGCGCGGTCCACCGTATTCGGTGCGACTCCTGCGAGTTCGGCGATGTCCTTGCGTCGCCGCCCCTCGGCCGTCCACAGCACCAGGCGGGCCCGCAGAGCGGCATCGGCAGGGGCATGACGGCTGCCCGCCAACTCCCGCAGCTCATCGATCTGTTCGGAAGAGAGATCCACAACAGGCTAACGAAGCGACGCGCCATCAAGTTCCAACGACAGGATCACGAGACACTAGTGCACTCTGCGCCGATGCCCCGCGGTACGCCATCCTACCGAGCTTGATTGCCGCACCGCCCCCGGCAATTCCAACTAGATCCAGAGTTCCTGCGACCCAGTCGCCCTTCGAGAAGTCAGCGTACGCATCCACGGCGGCGCTTGCCATCGCGACCGGAATCAGCGCTGGTACCGCAATTGATGCGACCGCAAGAATTGTCGCGCGATGAGCGTTCCAAAAGTTCCCGACACTCTTCCAGAAGCCGGCTCCTTTCCGATTCTTTTCTTGTCGCGCCTTTTCAGCTGCTATGGACTGCCGCATCTTTTCTGCCGCTGCGGTGCGAGCGTATTCCTCTTGGGCAGCGTAGGTGGTCTGGCCGTAGGAGTTGTGTCCGAGATGGCCGTAGGAGTTGAAGCTGAACCTTCCCCTTGATCGTGGACACCTGGAGACTGGGACCTGAGATTCCAGAGGAAGTAGCACCAGGTGGGAAGCAGGCACACGAAGCGGTACACCGCGGAGTTCAAGAGGGACGCCATTGCGCTCGTCGACTCCACGGGCAAGACGATCACCGCCGTCGCCCGGGAACTCGGCATCAGCTCCGAGTCCCTGCGCGGCTGGTACCGCCAGGCCAAGGCCGACCGTGGCGAGGGCGCCCCGAAAGAACTCACGACCGCCGAGCGCGAGGAGCTCAAGCGCCTGCGTCGGCAGAACGCCGAGCAGGCCAAGACGATCGAGGTTCTGCGAAAAGCCGCGGTCTTCTTCGCGAAGGAGAGCGATCGGTGAACGAGACGTATGCGTTCATCGAGGCGGAGAAGACCACCCACGGCGTCGCTTTCCTCTGCCGCCTGCTCAAGGTGGCCCGTTCCCCGTTCTATGCCTGGCTCGCCGAGGCAAAGCCCCGGGCCGCCCGCCGGGCCGCCGACCAGGCCCTGGTGCACGAGATCACCGTGATCCACGTCGGCTCGCGCCAGACCCATGGTGTCCCGCGCGTCCATGCCGAACTGCGGCGTCTGGGACGGGCGGTGAACCGTAAACGGGTCGCCCTCTCATGCGCGAGCACGGCATCCAGGGCGTGACCCGCCGCAAGCGCCGTTCGCTGACACGAGCGGACAAGAAGGCCAGGCCGGCCCCGGACCTGATCGGCCGCGAATTCCACGCCGAAACGCCCGGCACGAAACTGGTCGGCGACATCACCGCCCTGCCCACCGGCGAGGGCCGGCTCTACCTCGCCTGCTGGCTCGACCTGGCCACCCGCGAGGTCGTCGGCTACTCGATGGCCGATCACCACCGCGCCGATCTCGTCTTCGATGCACTGGACATGGCCCACGGCCGCGGTGGACTGCAACCCGGCTGCGTGATCCACAGCGACCGCGGCAGCGAATACACCTCGACCCGATTCCAGGACCAAATAAGGGAGTTGGAACTCCGCCAGAGCTGCGGACGCACCGGGTCCTGCTTCGACAACGCCGCCGCGGAGAGTTTCTGGGCCCTGCTCAAAGAAGAGATCGGCACCCGCGTCTGGCCTGACCGGGCCACCGCCCGTGCCGACGTCTTCGATTTCATCGAGACGTTCTACAACCGGCGCCGACTGCGCAGACACAAGGTCTTCGGCTACCTCACCCCGACCGAGACCCGCCAACGGCACCGACACACCCTCGCGGCATAACCATCGAGTGTCCAAGATCACGGGGAAGCTTCAGGTCAGTGGATTCGCCGGGACCGAAGCCAGCCTGCCGGAGCGGGGCTCGTCAGTCAGCCCGTCCAACCGCATCCGGATAGACCTTCAGAGACCCGACTACCTGGTCGAGTTCCCACGATCCGTCGCGTCCCCCGGCAGAGACGAGGTTCTTGGCTCATGGGGGGTGAACGTGACCGGGAGGGCCTGGGGGCCGCGGAACGTCGGGGCGTAGCCCCAGTCGACCTCGCCGCTCGGGATGTCCAGGGTCAGGTCCGGCAGGCGGCCGAACAACGTGGTGATCGCAATCTCCGTCTCCAGCTTCACCAGATGGCTGCCCAGGCAGGTGTGCGCGCCGTGGCCGAACGCCAGGTGCGGGCGGGCATCACGGGTGAGGTCCAGGGCGTCGGGGTCGGGGAACCGGTTCGGGTCGCGGTTCGCCGCCGCCAGCGACAGCAGCACCACCTCGCCCTCTCCCACGCAGGCGTCCGCGATCGTCATGTCCTCGCTCGCATACCGGTACTCCGCCACGTGCGACGGCGAGTCCAGGCGCAGCAGCTCGTTGATCGCCCGGGACCAGTCGATGTCGCCGCCGAGCAGGGCAGCTCGTCGGGCGGGGTGGCCGAGCATGCGCAGGATGGTGGTACCGAGGAACTGGATCGTGGTGATGTGACCGGCGCCGATCAATGTCATGGCCATCACCTCCAGCTCGTCCCCGGTCAGCGCGCCCGACGCGATCAACCGCGTCGACAGGTCGTCCCCCGGGTGCGATCGTTTGTAGGCCACCAGCTTCCTGACGTAGCCCACCAGCTCGGCCAGCTTCGCCTCGTCGCGCGGCTGCTGGAACTTCGCGCGGTACCACATGTCCAGCACGTCGGCGGCGGGCGCGCGCTCGGCTTCCGGGACGCCGAGCAGGTCGTGCATGACGGCGACCGGGACCTCCCGGGTGTATTCGGCCACGAGGTCCGCGCGCCCCCGCCCGGCGAACGACTCGACGGCGTGCGCGCAGGTCCGGGCGGTGCGATCGCGCAGGCGGGACACCGCGGCGGGGGTGAACGCCGCGGCGACGAGCCGGCGCAGCCTGGCGTGTCCGGGATCGTCCAGATGGGACAGACCGGGCGGGTGCGGGTCGGGGTTGACCGGGGCGGCGCTGCCCAGGCGGCGGTCCGCCAGGCAGCCGCGGACGTCGTCGTACCGGGTCACCAGCCACATCCGGCCCGGGACGTGCGGGCCGCCGACGGGGCAGACCGGGTCGTGCTCGCGCAACCAGGCGTAGCCCGGGTACGGGTCGGCGGTCACGACGGCCGACCGGCGATCAGCAGCCTCTCCAGCGGGGACGCGGCGAGCGGCTCGACCCGCGTCTCGGTGAGCCCGGCCTCGCCCAGCCATGCCGCGAGGTCGGCGTAGCGGTGCACGCCGCCGGCGTGGCCCTGCCACAGGGTCAGGTCGAACATGCCGAGGAACCCGGCCGCGGCCGGGCCCAGCCCGGCAGGTGGTTCCCGGTCGTGGTCGAGGATGGCGATGCTTCCCGTGGGGGACAACGATTTCGCCGCGCGCCGGAACAGCTCACGGCATTCCTCGGGGCGGTGGCCGTGCAGGACGTTGAACAGCAGCACCAGGTCGTGCCCGGAACCCAGGTCGTCAGTGAGGTAGTCACCTGCCCGCGCCGTCACCCGGTCCGGCGGGGCGTCTTCGCGGAGGGCCGTGATCGTCTCGGGCAGGTCGAAGACGGTGACCCGCATGTCCGGGCGGCGGCGGCACAGTTCGACGGTGTGGTCGCCGTGGCCGCCCCCGATGTCCAGGACGGTCGCGGCGGGAGGCAGCGCGGCGGCGATGTCGTCGGCCAGGTCCGCGGCGGCGCCGGCGAGCATCCGGCGCAGGCGGGCCGCGGTGGCGGGGTGCTCGCGCAGCCAGGTGTAGAAGCCACGGCGGGGCGTGCCGGTACGGATGGTGTCCTCGATGTCGGCCCAGTGCTCGAACAGGACCTCGTGCCAGAACAGTTCGACGTCCACCGGGCCGGGTGTCGCGGCGGTCGTGACCCCGTCCTCGTCGTGCCGCAGGTAGCCGAAGGTCACCAGGACATTCACCAGGCTGCGCACCCCGGCCGGGTCACCGCCGATCGTGGTGGCCAGCTCCTCGACGGACAGCGGGCCGGCTTCCAGCGCGGTGAACACCCCGAGCCGGACACCGGCGATCATGGCCCGGTACCCGGCCGCGCCGAGCCGGTCCAGTACCGGAGCCGGGACACCGGAGGATTCTTCGGGCAATGGCATGATCATCCACTTCCGGAAAGCGCGCCGGCACCGGTGAGGAAGTCCAGGTGCCTGCGCAGCATTCGCTCGTCGGCCGGGGGGAACCCCACCCCCGCCCCGGCCGCGGCGGCCCAGGTGCGGGAGCAGTCGAACCGCGGGTGCGGGCGGGGGCGTTCGGGCAGGGAGAAGGCGAGCGGGGCGAAAGGCCCGGCCGGGTCGGCGAGCATCCGCTCCCGCCATCGGTGGTACGGCACCACCTCGGTCGGATGACCGGCCGAGGTGAGGGCGGCGGCGAGGGCGGTACGGGTGAGGCCGCTGTCACCGTGGTAGTGGTGGTCCCGGCAGAGGTGGTTCGGGGCCTGTGAGAGCGCGACGATCGCCGCGGCCACCGTGTCCACGGGCACCATGTCCAGCACCTCGGCGGTGTCCGGGACGGCGCCCGCGGCGACGCATCCGGTCAGCCAGCGGCTGAACGCGGAGCGCGGGTCGGCGGCGCCGGTGGCGGTGTCGCCGACGATGGCCGCGATGCGGTGGATCGAGACGGGCAGGCCGTGACCGCGGGCGGCGGCGGCCATGGCGTCGGCCACCCATTTGCTGAGGTCGTAGCCGCTGGTGAGGCCGCTCGGGTCGGTGGGGGCGTCGGCCTCGGTGACGACGCGGCCGTCGTGGGCGGCACCGAGAAAGACGCCGAGGGTGGAGATCAAGTGCAGCGGGGCGCCGCTGTCGCCGGCCAGGCGCAGGATCGCGGCGGTGGCGTCGACGTGGGCGGGTTTGAGGGCATGGTAGGGCGCGGCGAAGTGCGGCACCGCGGCGTTGTGGTAGATCGCGTCCACGGTCGTGAGGGTGTCGTGATCCTCTGTGGACAGGCCGAGGCCGGGTGCGGACAGGTCGCCGGGGACCGGGATCACGCGGTCGGTGACCGGCAGCCGATCGATCGAGTCCTGGCGGACGAGGCAGTGGATCCGGGCGTCGGTCCGGGCCAGGAGCTGGTCGAGGAGGTGGCGGCCGAGAAAGCCGGTGGCGCCGGTGAGCAGGATCCGGCTCGGTGTGCCGGCCGGGGGGACGCCGGGTGGGTGGACGGTGCGGAGCCGGATCTCGGGTGGGGGGACGGCGTCGGCGCGCAACCGGTCGACCGTGGGCAGGTCCGCTGAGGCACCGTCATCGATGGCTGCCGCGAACGCCGCCACGGTGGAGGCGGTGAACAGTGTGCGCATCGGCACCGTGACGCCGAGGCGGTCGCGGACGGCGGCGAGGACGTGGGCAGCGATGAGCGAGTGTCCGCCGATGGCGAAGAAGTCCGCGGTGCGGTCCATGTCGGACTTGTCGAGAACGGTGGCCCAGATGGCGGCGACGGCTCGCTCGGTGTCGGTCCGAGGCGGATCCGCCGGGACGGAGGGGATGGTGGGGGGTTCGGGGAGAGCGGTGTTGTCGACCTTGCCGGTGCTTTGGGTGGGAAGGGCGTCGAGGACGACCACGGTGTCCGGCACGAGATACGCGGGCAGGCGGTCGGCGCAGAAGGCGCGCAGGCCGGGAATATCCGGGACGGCAACCCGCGAGCCGGGGGTGGTCGGATCGGACGCTTTCCGGGTGGGTGTGGTCAAGGTCGGGGCGCCGACGTAGCCGATGAGGCGGTCGCCCCTGGCCACCACCACGGCCTCCGCGACGGCCGGGTGCGCGGCGAGTACGGCCGCCACCTCCCCCGGCTCCACCCGGTTGCCGCGAATCTTGACCTGGTCGTCGGCCCGGCCGACGAAATCGAGCGTGCCGTGCGGGTTCAGCCTCGCAAGGTCGCCGGTCCGGTACATGCGGGCGCCGGGGCGGTCGCCGTACGGGTCGGCGAAGAACGCCGCGGCGGTCGCGGCCGGATTTCCCCGGTACCCCCGGGCGGGCGCCGTCCCTCCGATGTAGACCTCACCGACCACGCCGACGGGCACCCGGCGCAGAGCCCGGTCGAGGAGGTGGACGCGGACGTGTCGCAGCGGGCGGCCGATCGGCAGTCGGGTGGGGTGCTCGCGGCCGTCGACGGTGCGATGGCTGGTCGCGCAGACGGTGGCTTCCGTCGGGCCGTAGTGGTTGTGCAGGGGAATGCCGTGCTTCGCCCACGCGCGGACGGTCGCCGCCGGGACGATGTCGCCGCCGACCATCATGATCTCCAACGGGAGGCGTTCCCCGGCGAGATCGGCAACCCAGCGCTGCCAGAGGGGAGCCGCCGTGTCCACCGCGGACACTCGGTGCTCGGCGCAGAGCCCGAGGAGGTCCGGTCCGGTGAGGCCGCCCGGGTCGGGGTGGATGACCAGGGTGGCCCCGGCCGCGAGGACCGGGAAGATGTCGCCGAACGCGGCGTCGAAGTGCGGGGGCGGGACCATGAGGAGGCGGTGCGCGGCGGTGAGTCCGTGTTCGGAGATGAAAGCGGTGGTGAGGTTGAGGAGACTGTCGTGCTGTACCTCGACGCCCTTGGGTTCGCCGGTGGAGCCGGAGGTGTGGACGACGTAGGCGAGCTGGGACGGGTGGATGGGCGTCGGTTCGTGGTGGCCGGTGGCGGGGAGGGCGTCGCGAGTCAGGACGGTCCTCGCACCGCTGGCGGTGATCAGGGCGTGTTGGCGGGAGGGCGGCTGGGCGGGGTCGATGGGGACGAAGCATCCGCCCGCCTTGAGCACGCCGAGGATCGCGATGATCGCGTCGACGCTGGACGGGATGGTGATCGCGACCGGGTCCTCGCTCCGGATGCCGGCCTCGCGCAGGTGGTGGGCGACGGCTGAGGATCTGCGGTCCAGGTCGCGGTAAGTGAGGGGCGTGGCGGCGAGGTCGAGGACGGCGGTGGCGTCAGGGGTCCGGGCGGTGTGGGCCGCGATCAGGTCCACCACGGTCGTGGCGGCCGGTCGGGTGTGGACGGCCGGGCCGGTGGACGGCGTGTCCGGTCCACCGGGGGAGGCTGGATCGGACCGGGTGCCGAGGGCGGTGTGGACGGCGCTGTCGGCCGGGGACAACAGGTCCAGGTGAGCCAGGGGAAGACCGGGGTGGCGGGCCACGGCCTCCATGACCGCCAGCACCTGGTCGGCGATCCTGCGGATCGTGTCCGCCTCGTACCGGTCGGTGCGGTAGTCGATGAGGGCGGGCCAGTCGCCCTCGCGTTCCCTGACGTGGAGCGTGAGGTCGAAACGGCTGGTGGCGCGGTCGATCGGCAGCGGGGTGGTGGTCAGGCCGGTGAAGGTGACGGGGGCCGTCTCGCGGTTGAGGACCAGCATCGTCCGGAACAGAGGGTGGTCCTCCCGTGGGGTGGGGAGCGTGGTGAGGATGTCGGCCAGGGAGATGTCGGCGTGATCCATCGCGTCGGCCACCACCCCGGTGGCGTCGGCGAGCAGGTCGCGGGGGGTGGCTCGACTGTTCGTGCGGAGCCGGAGCGGGAGGGTCGTGACGAACATGCCGATCACGTCGTCCCACCCGGCCGGGCGGGTGCTGACCGGGGCACCGACGACGAGGTCCACGCCACCGTCCCGGGTGGAGGAGACGATGGCGAAGACGGCGAGGAGACCGGCGAAGGTGGTGGCCCTCTCGCCCCGGCACCAGGTGGCGAAGCGGCGGGAGAGCCCGGCCGGGACGGTGAACCGGTGGGTGGCACCGGGGGCAGCGCCCGCGCGGCGGGGGTGAGCCGGGCCCGGGCCGGATTCCAGGTGCGGCGATCCGCCCGATGTGGGGGTGGGGGCCGTGCCGTACGGGTGGTCCGGCGAGGGTCCGGAGGCAGGCGGGGCGTCACGGAGTGCTTCAGCCCAGAATTCGGTGGTTCGTTGCCGTGGACCCACGGCTGCCGGCGCGGGGGCCGGTGGTCCCGGTGCGCTGGTCTTCGAGCTGAGTGCGGCCCTCGGCTCCTGGACATCCGTGCCACCGGACAGGGGCGAGGCGATCGGATCCACGGTGGTCAGGGCCGTCAGCAGGATCGACATCGATGTGTCGTCGCAGATGATGTGGTGAGCGGTGACCGTCAGGAGATGCGTCGTGGGGGCGGTTCTGATCAGGTGGGCTCGCACCAACGGGCGCCGGGTCAGGTCGAAGGGGTGGTCGGCGTCCCGGGTGGCCAGGCGTTCGGCCTCTGGCCACGGGTCCGCGTGAGCGCTCAGATCGGTGGTGCGCCAGGCCCTCGCCGACAACTCGTCCGTGCATGGCGCCGCGCTCAGCCGGGGGGTGTCGTCATGGACGACGATCGCCGATCGCAGGACGGGATGGGTGGCCAGGGTGTGGGCGAACCTGGCACGCAGGTCCGCCTCGTCGAGCGCACCCTCCAACCGGACCGCGGCGTGCACGACGTAGGTGCCGTTGTCCTGGCCCGCCTGGTGGATGATCCACAGTCCGTGCTGCGGGCCGGACAGCCGTCCTGGTGGAGCGGGCACCGACCTCGGAATCTCCGGAGTGCCGGGATTGCCCTGGCCCGCATCGATCGCGGCGGCCAGGGCGGCGACGGTGGGGTTGGCGAACAGGGTTCTGATCGTCACCTCCACGCCGACCGACGCCCCGATCCTGGCGACGGCCTTCACCGCCGCCAGGGAATGGCCGCCGGACAGGAAGAAATCGTCGTCGCGGTTCACCGGGCGAGCCAGCAGGCCCGCGAAGATCTTCGCGATCGTGGCCTCCAGACCCGGGTGGGGTTCAGAGGCGGCGGCATCCTCCGCCGGTGGGGGCAGCGCTCGTACGTTCAGCTTTCCGGAGCTGGTCAACGGGAACGCGTCCACGGACACCATCGCCGACGGCACCAAGTAGGCGGGAAGGGCACGGCTCAGCCGCTCCCGCACCCTCGGCCAGCGGGGCCGCCCGGCGGCCGGGATCACGTAGGCCACCAGGCGGTCACCGTCACCGGCCACGCGGGCGTCGGCGACCTCCGGATCCGCCCGCAGTGCCGCCTCCACCTCGGCCGGTTCGACCCGGTGACCACGCACCTTGAGCTGCGCGTCCACCCGCCCGACGAACTCCACGACACCGCCCGGCCGGCGCCGCGCCAGGTCGCCCGTCGCGTACATGCGCGCGCCGGGGACCGGCGAGAACGGGTCGGCGACGAACCTCGTCGCCGACCGGCCGGGCGCGCCGAGATAGCCGCGCGCCAGCGGGAAACCCCCCAGGTACACCTCGCCGACCACGTCGTCGCCAACCGGTCGCAGGCCCGCGTTCAGCAGATGCATGGCCACACCGTCGAGCGGGCCGCCGATGCCGAACCTGCTGCCTCGGCGCACCCGCTCGGCGGTCGACCAGATCGTCGTCTCGGTCGGGCCGTACGCGTTCCACAGCTCGGCCCCGCCCAGCGACCCGGCCAGCTCCGGCGTCAGCACCTCCCCGATCGACACCCGGACCCGCACGGACTCCGGCACCCCCCCGGCCGCCACCAGCACCGCCCACACCGACGGGGTGACCTGGACGACCGTGACCGCCTCGGCCATCAGACGCCGCACCAGCGCGGGACCGTCCACAACGATCTCCGGCGGTACCGCCGCCACCCGGGCGCCCACCGTCAGCGGCCCCACCAGTTCCCACACCGAGATGTCGAACGCCGGGGAGGTCATGGCCGCCACCACGTCCCCGGCGCCCAGCCCCACCAGAGCCGTCGACCGGGCCAGCATTCCGGCCACCGCGCGGTGCGGCACGCCCACCGCCTTCGGGCAGCCGGTCGACCCGGACGTGTGGAGCACGTACGCCAGTGACTCGGGTGCGATTCCGGGATCGACGCGCTCGAACTCCTCCGGCAGGTCCGGGATCTCGGTCAGCACGACGCGGGCGGCCCCGGTGACGGCCCGGCGCCTCGGCTCGGGCCACAACGGTTCCACCGGCACGTACACCGCGCCCGCCCGCCAGATCCCGAGGACGGCCACCACCAGGTCCGTGCCGCGCGGCAGGTCCACCGCGACCCACGCCTCCGGCCCGGCGCCCTTCGCCCGCAGCACCGAGGCCAGCGCCGCCGAACGGCGCTCCAGCTCGGCGTAGGACAACGCACCCACCGCGAGGCCGTCCGCGCCGAACCGGATCAGCTCCAGCACGGTCGACGGCGCCGGAGCACCGGCCGGCCCGGCCGGCGGCGCAGCCACCACCGAAGGCCCTGCAGTCAACGCCGACAGCCGGCGGTCGGGGTCGGCGCACGCACGGTCCAGCAAGGCCAGCAGCCGCCCGGCGACACCGTCGACCGTCGCACCGTCGAACAGGTCCGTGTCGTGCTCGGTGACCACTGCCATCTCCGCACCACCGGACTCCACCATCACGGTGAGGTCGACGTCGGCCGTGCCCGTGTCCGGCAGCATCCGGTCGGCCCGCACGCCGGGGAGCACCACCTCGGGTGGGTCCTGCATCACGAGGTGCGCCTGGCACAGCGGCGCGTGGCTCGGGTCGCGAGAGGCGCCGACCGCCTCGACGATCCGGTCGAACGGGACTGCCGCGCTGCCCAGTCCTGCCGATACCGCGCGGCGGGCTCTGGCCACCAGCTCGTGGAACGTGGGATCGCCGCCGATCCGCACCCGCAACGGCACCGGGTTCACGAACATTCCGACGACGCCGGTGAACTCCGGCCCCGGCCGACCGGACACCAGGGTGGCGACCACTACGTCCTCCTGACCCGCCGTCGTGCCCAACGTGGCGGCGTACGCGGCCTGCAGCACGACGAACCGGGTGGCGCGCGTGGCGCGGGCGAGCGCGTCGACCCGCGCGGTGAGCCCCTCGGGGACGGCGTGGCGGCGCAGCTCCCCCCGGAAGGCCCGCATCCTCGGGCGGGGCCGGTCGGTCGGCAGGGTGAGCAGGTCCGGCACTCCGTCCAGATCGGACACGCGGCGGGACGGGTCGTGGTCGGTGATGTCCGGCGGCGCTCCAGGATCCGGCAGTGGCCGGGACGGGTCGGCGTACAGGGCACTGATCTCCCCGCACAGCACCGACAGTGACCTACCGTCGACGGCCGCGTGATGTGTGTTGATCACCAGTATGTGGTCGGTCGGAGTGATCCGGCCCAGACGGATCCGGAACAACGGACCGGTACGCAGGTCGAACGGCTCCCGTACGGCCCGCGCCGCGAACGCCTCCGCGTCCGCGGCCGGCACCGTCCGCACCACGACATCCGCGGCGCCCACCGGACCCACCCGGCCGACCGGCTCGCCGTCGACCTCGTCGAATGTGGTTCGCAACACCGGGTGCCGGGCCACCACCAGATCCGCCGCACGGCGGAGCGCGTCCACCGACACGGGGCCGGCCAACCGGAACACCGCCGGGTTGTTGTGCAGGGGTGCGCCATCGGCGAACGCCTCGAGGAACCACAGTCGCCGGGCTCCGGGCGGGAGCGGGACCGTCATCGGAACGCTCCCCGATCTCCGAACCGGCGCCGGTACGCCGCCAGCTGCTCCGGGTCCGCCCGCAGGAACGGCGCGTCGGCGGACACCATGTGCCGCACCGCCAGCAACGGCAGCGGGCTGCGCATCGGCCGGAAGGCCGCGTTCCACAGACCGGGCGCGGACGGCGGTCCCGGGTGGAACTCACCGATCATCAGGCCGCGTTCCACGAACCCGGGCTTCAGCTCCCGCTGCGTGCGGTCGATCTCCCCGGGCGTGACGTCCGGCAGCACCACCAGGACCGTCCGGTATCTGGCCTGCGGCCCCTCACGCGGCGGCAGGTCGGGGAACCAGTCGCGGTAAGCGGTCATCACCGCCCGCAGGTCCGGCCGTCCGGGGTGTACGGCGAGGAAGAGCCCGCCCCGTTCCAGCGAGACGGCCGTGTACGGGCAGACGTCGCCGCCCCGCCCCAGATCGGGGTGCGGTCGGCACAGGTAGGACCGCGCCCACGCCAGCACCACCCCGGCGTCGGCAGGCAGGTCCGGGTCATCCGGCTCGAACAGCGCGACGTCACCCGTCGGGTGGCTCAGCATCTCCCGCTCCGCTTCCGCCGCGCCGCAGCGAGCAACGTGACTCCGCCGAGCCCGGCGAGTCCACCGAGGAGGCGGTCCTGGCGTCGGGCCCGGGCGAGCGCGTCGCCGTACGGGAGGCTGCTGTGGCTGATCATCGCGTACAGCGTCCGCCACCCCGGTATCAGGCGGCCGAGCGCGAAGTCGATCCGCTTGCGGGCCAGGAACACCGGCGACCGCACCCGGTCGCGCAGCTCCACGAAGTTGCGCGCGGACAACTCGGCGAGCACGTCGGTGTGCGGACGGCGGCGGGCCTCGAACGCGGCGAGCGCGTCGTTCGGGGTGTGCTCGGCGAGACACGCGTCGAGCACCGCGCAGTCCTCGAACGCGGCGTTCATTCCCTGGCCGTAGAACGGGAACACGGCGTGCGCGGCGTCGCCGACGAGGACGACACGGTCGTGCTGCCACGGCGCGGTGCGCACCGACACCAGACTGCCCGGCTCGTGCGCGAGGAACTGCGTGACCAGGTCCGGCACCAGATCGGTCAGATCGCCGAACTCGTCGGCCAGGAAAGCCCCGGCCCGCGCCGGGTCGCGCAGCCCCGAGAACCCGGTGTCGCCGTCGAACGGCAGGAACACGGTGCCGGTCAGCGATCCGTCCGGGTTGGGGTGTGCCACCACCAGTCCCCGCTTGCCCGGCCACACGTGCAACGCCTCCGGTCGGTCGACGGCCGGAATGGTGAACTCCCGGTAGCCCCAGTCCAGGTGCGTCTGGTGGAACCGGGCGCGCACCCGGCGGTGCAGGTGCCCGCGCACGGTCGAGTAGGCGCCGTCCGCGCCCACGACGAGGTCTGCCGAGAACGTCCGGGCCGGGGTCCGCACCTCGGTACCGGCCAGGCCGGTGACGCGCTGCCCGAACCACAGCCGCACCCGGGGAACCGATTCGGCGGCGTCGAGCAGGGCGATGTTGAGGTCGTGGCGGCGGACCGCGTGCAGCACCTCGGTGTCGTCCGCGCCGTAGGGCTGGTAGGTGACCCGGCCGCTGTGGTGGACGATCCGCCCGCGCATGGGAACCGCTTGGGCCAAGGCCTTTTCGAGGAGGCCGATGTCGCGCAGCGCCGCTCGTCCGCGTTCGGACAGCCCGACGCTGATCGACGCGGCTTCCGGGCCGTTCGTGCCGCGTGGGTCGCCGCGCCGCTCCACCACGTCCACCTGGTGGCCGCGGCGGGCCAGCCGGATCGCCAGCATGGTTCCGGCCATACCCGCCCCGACGATGACGACGTTCATGTCCGGCCCCTGGCCGAGTCCACCGGGGCCGCCGGGTCCATCGCGGACAGGGCTTCGGCGAGTTCGGCGGGTGTGGAGGCGTCGAACACGGTGGCCACGGACGCGTCCACGGCCAGTTCGAGCCGGATCCGGCTGACCAGCGCGGTGGCCATGAGCGAGGTGCCGCCGAGGGCGAAGAAGTCGTCGTCCGGCGCGGCCGAATCCACCGACAGCACCTCGGCGAACAACCGGGCGAGGTCGTCGGCGAGCGCGCCCGACGCCCGCGGCGCGGGCTCGGCGAACGCGGCCCGGTCCAGTTTTCCGTTGGGGGTCAACGGGAAATGCCCGACCACCTCGATCATGTCCGGGACGAGGTGGGCCGGCAGCCGCTCGGCGAGGTGCGCGCGCAGGTCCGGCACGCTCGTCCCGCGCGGCACCACGTAGCCCACCAGGTAGGCGCCGAACGGTCCGGCACGGGCGACGACCGCCGCCCGCGCCACCGCCGGGTGAGCGCCGAGCGCGGCCTCCACCTCGGCCGGTTCGACCCGGTGGCCGCGGATCTTCACCTGATCGTCGGCCCGGCCGAGGAACAGCAGGTCACCGCCTGGCAGCACGCGGACCAGGTCGCCGGTGCGGAACATGCGCGACCCGGGCGGCCCCCACGGGTCGGCGACGAACCGCTGTGCGGTCGGTCCGGGGCGGCCGAGGTAGCCGCGCGCGACCCCGGCGCCGCCGATGTACAGCTCGCCCTCGGCGGCCGGGGCGCACGTCTCGTCCAGCACCCGTAGTTCGGTGCCGGGGATCGCCGCCCCGATCGGCACCACCGGGCCGTCGGCGAGCGGCGCGCTCGTGGTGGCGCACGCGGTCGTCTCGGTCGGTCCGTAGGCGTTGATCATCCGGCGGCCGGCAGACCATCGGGCGACGAGCTCCGGACCCAGTGCCTCCCCCGCGACGATCAGGCAGGCGACCGACGGCAGCGCCATGTCCGGCTGGGTGGCGAGCGCGCTCGGTGGCATGCACACGTGGGTGACGCCGTGCTCGGCGATGAACCGGGCGAACGGTTCGCCGGGGGGAAGGCCCTCGGGCGGCGCGAGAACGAGCGTAGCCCCGGTGAGCAGCGCCATGCACAGGTCGGCGACGGCCACGTCGAAGCCGACCGACGCGTACTGCAACACCCGGGCACCCGGTCGGGCACCGAAGCGTTCCCGCTGCGCCGCGACGAGATGAGCGATCCCCGTATGGGGAACGACCACGCCCTTGGGCTCGCCGGTCGAGCCGGAGGTGTAGATGACGTAGGCGGCGCACGCCGGATCGGGATCCGCCACCGGGGCGGCGGACACCGCCGCGGCCTCCAGCGCCCGCAGTTCGCCCGGTGTCAGCACCAGGGCGGGACGGGCGTCGGCGAGCACGGCGACCACCCGGTCCCGCGGTTGGGTGGAGTCGACCGGCAGGTACGCGGCTCCCGCGGAGAGCACGGCGACGACGGCCACCACCATGTCCGCGCCGCGCGGGATCGCGACGGCGACGATGTCGTCCGGCCCGATCCCGCGGTCGCGCAGCCCGCCCGCCACCGCGGAAGCGCGGGCGTCGAGCTCACCGTAGGTGAGCGTGCCGTCAGCGGCGACAACCGCGATCGACTCCGGGGCCCGGACCACCTGGCGCCGGAACATCCCCACCATCGTCCCGTCCGGTAGGGAATTCACCGTATCTATTCGCGCGTCCACTGCCGTTTCACACTCCGTGACCCACGGAAATCTATGAGAAGGGAACGGGGGGAACTCTGTCTCATGACGCGGATCGGTGTCAACGAGGTCGACGAGGTGCTTTCCGCGGCGCTCACCCGATGCGCCGACCGCAAGGGAAATTATGAGAACTTACTAAGGGAAACTTTGTCTCGCCGGTCCGTTCAGTGACATAACCTGGCCAGTATCTTGTTAGCCGCTTCCCAAGATCCGATCAGTTACGCGCTGCCGAGCGTGACCATGCCGTGCTCGGAAATGGGTTGGCCCATCTGGAGGAGTTCGGATGAGCGGGACATCGCTGGGTACGCAGCCAACGGAGACGACACCGACGTTCGTGCCGGTCGATCAGGTGACCGAAACGTGTCTCGTGCGGGTCGCCGGCTCCAGTCCCGACCACGTCAGCGCGCTCGCGCAGTGCCCGGACGACCTCCCGCCGATCCTCGTGCACCGGCCGACCATGCAGGTGATCGACGGCGTGCACCGCCTGCGTGCGGCCAAGTCACGCGGGGACGCCACCATCGGCGTGCGGTTCGTCGACGGCACGGAGGAGGACGCGTTCGTACTGGCCGTGAGCGCCAACGTGACCCAGGGGTTGCCGCTGACGCTGGCCGACCGCACCGCCGCCGCCTCCCGGATCCTCTCGTCGCATCCGCACTTGTCGGACCGCCTGATCGCGTCGACAGCAGGATTGTCCACCAAGACGGTGGCCGCGATCCGGCAGCGTACAACCGGGGAAATTGGTCAGTTGCACACCCGTCTCGGCCGCGACGGGAAAGTTCGGCCACTCGACGCCTCCCACGGACGCATGACGGCGAGTCAGGCGATTTCGAACAACCCGGATCTTTCGTTGCGGGCGATCGCCCGAATCGCCGGAATATCGGTCGGCACCGCCCGGGACGTCCGGGAAAGAATGCGCCGCGGCGAGGATCCCATTCCGCCGCGGTACCGCATTTCCACCGGACACCGCACGGAATACAACACACCGGAAAACGAAACACCGGGCAACAACACCGGTGGTGACGACGGCACCACCGGCACGCCTCGCGCCGAACGAGACCGGTTCCTGCTCTCGCTGCGCACCGATCCGTCGTTGCGGTTCTCCGAGATCGGCCGCGCGCTCCTGCGGCTGCTCGACGCCAACACCCTCGACACCGCGCAGTGGAACCGCCTCGCCGCCGCCGTCCCCCAGCGCTGGTCACCGGTCGTCGCCGACCTCGCCATGGACTGCGCGGCCGACTGGTCGGCGCTCGCCTGCCGGGTCCGCGACCAGGTCCGCGTCAGCGCGTGAGTCCGGCGCGCACGCCACGGCGATCGCCGCCGCCGCCTGGACCACCGCGAACAGCGCGATCACCGGAAGCAGGGACGACGAGCCACCGGTGATCGCGACCGCGACCAGTGGCCAGAAGCTGGAGATCGTGACGCCCACCTGGTAGGTCACGGCGATCGCGGAGAACCGCACCATGGTCGGGAACAGGTCCACCAGAAACGCCGCCAGGCCACCGTAGATCGCGCCGTGCGCGATGGTCAGCGCGGGGACGAGCACCAGGGCGACCAGCGGCGGATCGCCCGAGGACAGCCAGGCGCCCGCCGGGATCATCGCCGCCACCGCGACCACGTAGCCGAAGATCATGACCGGCCGGCGGCCGAACCGATCGGACAGCGCGCCGAACACCGGCAGCGTCACGCACTCTCCCAGGGCCGCGATCATCAGCACGGTCAGCACGGTGGACCGCACCTCCGGCCCGGACTTCGCCGCGTGCGCCACCAGGAAGACAGTGAACATCGCGATCACCGACCCGGTGCCGAGCGAGGCGAGAACACCGATCACCACGCGGCGCGGCCATCGCCGCAGCACCATGATCACCGGCACCCGGGCGGGACGGTTCTGCGCCCGGCCACGTACGAACTCCGGTGTCTCCTCGATCCCCAGCCGGACCCAGATACCGATGCCGACCAAGACGATCGACCCCAGGAACGGCAGCCGCCACCCCCAGGTCAGGAAGTCCTCCTCGGGCAGCTGGGAGATCAGCACGAAGGTCAGGTTGCTGCCGAACAACGCCAGCGCGAAGCCCATCGCGGGCCAGCTGCTGAAGAATCCCCGACGTCTGGGCGGGCCGTGTTCGGTGCTGAGCAGCACCGCGCTTCCCCATTCGCCGCCGATGCCGATGCCCTGGGCGACGCGCAACGTCACCAACAGGACCGGAGCGAGGACACCGGCCGTGTCATAGGTGGGCAGCAGGCCGACGCCGAACGTGGCGATGCCCATGACGAGCAGCGTCCACACCATCATCGACTTGCGGCCCACCCGGTCCCCGAAGTGGCCGAACAGCAGGCCGCCCAGCGGGCGCGCGACGAACCCGGCCGCGTAGGTGGCGAACGACGCGAGCACACCGCCGGCTGCCGACGATCCCGGGAAGAACAGCGGGCCGAACACCAGCGCGGACGCCGTCGCGTACAGGTAGAAGTCGTACCACTCGATGGCGGTGCCGATCGTGCTCGCGATCAGTACCCGGCGGACCGGGCGAGGTGCCGAGGTCCCTCCTGGTTTCACGCCTCCTCGTCGGACACGAGAACCCGCCCGCCGAGCTCGTCGGGATCGGCGGCGAGGTCGTAGGCCCACACCTGCCGCCCGTCCGCCTCCCAGATCACCTTCCGCCCGTCCGCCCGCACCGCGTGCAGCGCCTTCAGGTCCGGGTAGTCGTCCGAGGCGGCGGCCCGCTCCTGCGGGAAGTAGGTCTCCGAGTACGCCTCGCGGGACGCCCCGGTGCCGCCCTCGAAGAACTCGGTCAACGAGGCACCGTCCGAAGTCAGCGGGTCCAGCCCGAGGTGGTCGAGCACCGTCGGCATGATGTCGACCAGCCGCACCTGGCTGTCCACGCTCATCCCCACCGGCACCCCGGGGCCGCTGATGACCAGCGGCACGTGCTGGGTCGCGTCGAACAGCAGGCAGCCGTGGCCCTCCTCGTACGGGTGGCCGAGGTCGCCGGCGTGGTCGTTGGGGTACCACCCGGCCAGGTCCTCGCCGTGATCGGAGAAGCACACCACCAGCATCGACTCGATGTCGTGGCCCATCTCGGCGATGCGGCGCAGCAGGAGCTGGACGTAGTGGTCGGTGTAGGCGATCTCGCCCTCGTACGGGTTCGCCACCTCGACGCCGACGTCCTCCGGCGGCTCGTACGGCCAGTGCGCGTCGAAGAAGTGCGCGAACAGGAAGAACGGGCCGGCGCCGTCCAGCGACTGGAGCCAGCGGGTGGCGCGTTCGACCACCACCGGCGCGCGCTTGAGCGCCAGCCCGCGCAGCTTCACGTCGCCGACCGACAGCGGGTCCCGGCCGTCCGGCAGCAGCGGGATCTCGTCGTCGTAGAAGTCGAACCCGCGGTCGATCCCGTACCACTGGTTCAGGCCGGGGCAGGACACCACCGCGCCGGTCGTGTACCCGGCCGCCGACAGGCACTCCGCCAGCGTCGGCACCCGCTTGTCCAGCGCTTCGCGGAACAGGTGCCTCACCCCGTGGCGGGGTGGCTGGAGGCCGGTGAACACCGTGGCGTGGCTGACCGGTGTCAGGGGGCACGACGAGATCGCCTGCGTGAAGCTGACCCCGCTCGCGCGCAGCCGTTCCACACCGGGGTACTTCCCCGAATAGGCCACGTCGGCGCGCACGGTGTCCAGGGAGATGAACAGGATGTTCGGCTGTGTGGTCACCGGGATTCCTCTGTATTCCTCTGTCGACGCCAGCGGCCCCGAAGGCTAACAACGGGCTTCCCGCGTACGACAACGACGAACTGCGCGGCATGAACACCGGTGCCGAACAGCACGTCCCGCTCCTACAGTTACGCGGCGGAGACTCCACGACCGTGAAGCGAGGGAGCATTCACATGGCGCGCAAGTTGTCCCTGGCCCTGGAGCTGTATGCCGACGCGAACGGCACCGTCGACCAGCGCTATATCGAGCAGATGCGCAACCAGGACGCCGAACCCGTGCCGGCCGATCCCGCGCTGCCGAGGTTCACCCTCGTCGTCGGGCCCTCGCCGTTCACCATGCCGCGCGGTTGGGAGTTCTTCCTCACCTCCCCCTACGAGGGTGCGACGTACATCTCGACCGTGCTGCACAACGCCGGATATCCGGTGCGCATCGTCGACGTCCGCTACACCCCGAACCCACTGCGGGCGGCGTACGAGCAGATCATCGAAGGCACCGACGTGCTCGGTGTCTGCACGTTCGAGGACAACTTCCCGTTCTGCCGCGCGCTGATGGCGATGGTCCGCGAGTCGCACCCGCACATACCCATCATCTGCGGCGGCTCGCTGGTCACTTCCGCTCCGTCGGTGTTCATGTCGGACACCGACTGCGACATCGCGGTGATCAGCGAGGGCGAGATCACCATCCTGGAGCTGATGGAGAGTTACGCCCGCGGCTCGTGGAAGCAGGATCTCCCGACCGTCAAGGGCATCTGCTACCGGGACGAGAAGGGAAACCCCCGCCGCACACCGCCACGTGGCCAGATGATGGATCTCGACGCGCTGCCCAGGATGCGGCTCGACCTGTGGCCCCAGTCGCGGTCGCCGCTCGGCATGCAGCCGCAGGTGATCTCGTCCTACAGCCGGGGCTGCAAGATGGACTGCTCGTTCTGCTACCGCACCACCCCGCAGGTGCGGGCGAAGTCGCCGGAGAAGATGGACCGCGACCTCGACTGGCTGAAGACCCAGTACGGCGTGGAGTTCTGCTTCTTCGTCGACCTCACGTTCAGCTCACACCGCGGCCAGACCATCGAGATGTGCGACGTGATCTCCCAGCACGATCTTCGGTGGACCTGCCTGACCCGGTGCGCCGACATGGACGTACCGCGCATCGACGCGATGCGGGGGGCGGGTGCGGACATCATCCTGTACGGCGTCGAGTCGCTGGGCCGCGAGGTGTTGCGCGAGGCCCGCAAGGGCAGCAGCGAGAACCTGACCGTCCGCGCGATGCGCACCACGTTCGAGGGCGGCGTGCGGTTCGGCTCGCTGCTCATCGTCGGTCTGCCGAACGAGACCGAGGAGTCCCTGTCGGACATGGTGCAGTTCGCCGAGCAGTACAACCATGTGACCCGGGTGAAGTACCTGTCGGCCATGCCCGGTACGACGGTGTACCAGGACGCGGTGCGGAACAAGGTGATTCGCACCGAGATCGACCATCTGAACTGGCTGTCGGTCGAACAGGCGCTGCACGAGGACGAGTTCCTGAACGTGAGTGGGCTGCCCGAGCGGGTCTGCCGGGACGCCTACAAGCGTGTGTACGACGCCTATCAGCCCGGCCCGGTGATGGACTTCAAGCACTGGCCGGAGCACTTCCAGTACTTCCACCCGCAGCCGGCCGACGGCACCGAGCGGTCGACGTCGTATGCCGGGACCGGCTGGCGCACGGGGTGGAGTTCCGCCGCCGCGCCGCTGGTTCCCGGTTCCGAACGGTTCACATTGGACAAGGTGGCCGACCCGGAGGTGGCCGCGGTCGGGAGCGCTCTGATGGACTGCGGTGCGAAGAAGCTCGCGGTAGGGGGCTGACCGGTGTCCACTCAGGACGGCCCGATCCTGATCATCGGGACCGAACGCTCCGGGTCGAACCTGCTGCGGCTGGTGCTCGACGCGCACTCGCGGATCGCGGTCCCGCACCCGCCGCACTTCATGCGGTACCTGTCCGGCATCCCGTACAACGGTGATGTCGACGCGATGGTGGGCGACGCGATGTGGTTGCTGCGCGACCACATCCACCCGTGGCCGCACGTGATCGACCGGGCCGCGGTGGCCGAGGCGGCCGGCCCGTCGCTGTTCGGGGTGGTGTCGGCGATCTACGACCAGTACCGCGTCGCGGAGGGCGCGGCCCGGTGGGGGTGCAAGAGCACGTTCATGGTCGAGCACGTCGACGAGGTGCTCGCCGAACTCGCGGACGCGCGGTTCCTGTGGCTGGTGCGTGATCCCCGCGATGTGGTCGCGTCGGCGAAGCGGGCCGTGTTCGGCCACTGCCACCCCTATCGGATGGCGCTGCGGTGGACGGCCGAACAGGAGCTCGCCCGCGCGGCCCGGGAGCGGTGGGGGCCGCAAGTGGTGCACCTGGTGCGGTACGAGGACCTGGTGTCCGCGCCCGACCGGGAGATCCGGGCGATCTGCGACTTCATCGGTGAGGCGTTCGAGCCCGCGATGCTGACGCACCACCTCAGTGGCAACGCCCGGGTGACCGCGTCGCTGTCGGCGTCCTGGCGCACGGCGGGCGACCCGATCACCACGGCCCGGATCGGCGCCCACCGGCGGGGGCTGTCCGACCGGGAGCGGCGGCAGGTGGAGAGCGTGACCGCGCGGGTGATGGAGACGCTTCGCTACCCGTTCGAGGGGGCCTCGCTGGACGAACCGGCTCCTGGTCCGCTCGGCGTCGCGCTGCGCGGGTTCGCGGTGCGGCTGGCGGTGGAGGCGCGATCGCTGTGCACCGACCGCAACCACTTCCGGCGCTGGCGGCGCGACGCCACCGTCCGCCGGCTGCGCCGCCGCGCGAAGCCCCACCGCGCCCTTGTTCCGGCAGGAGAGAGCAGATGAACGAATCGGGAAGCGTCCGCACGCACTTCGCCAACCGGGCGAGCACCTATGACCGGTCCAGTTCGTGGTGCACCGACGACGCGCTCGGCGAGCTGATGCTGTCCGCGGCCGCGCCCCGGCCGGGCGACGCGGTCCTGGACGTGGCGTGCGGCACCGGGCTGGTGTCGAGGCTGTTCGCCGGGCGGGTGCGGCGGCTGGCCGGCGTGGACATCACGCCGGAAATGGCCGAGCAGGCGCGTGACGTGCTCGACGAGTTGGTGATCGCCCCGGCGGAGGAGCTGCCGTTCGACGACGGCGCGTTCGACATCGTGGTCTGCCGTCAGGGGATCCAGTTCATGACCCTGCCGGACGCGGTGCGGGAGATGGTGCGGGTGACCCGGCCGGGTGGGCGGGCCGTGCTGACCCATCTGTGCGCCTACGGGGACGACGACCGCGACGAGTACGCCGAGATCCTGCGGCTGCGCAACCCGGCCCGGCGGCACTTCTTCCGGCCCGGCGATGTCGAGGCCCTGCTCGTCGGCGCGGGGTGCGACCCGGTGCGGTCGCAGCGGTACGTGTCGGTGGAGGACGTGGACGTGTGGTCGGACAACGGCGCGATCGGTGAGGACGCGCGGGAGGCCATCCGGGACCGCTACGCACGGGCGTCACCCGCGTTCCGCGCACGCCACGCGGTGGTGGAGACCGGCGGGCGGATCACCGACCGGATGCTGTTCGCCGTCGTCTCGGGAACGAGGGTCTGACATGGAACCGGATCAGTCCCCCGCCGACGGCGTGCGGGCCGCGTTCCTCGCCGAGGCGGCCACCGCGGCGCGGTACACCTACTTCGCACAGGTCGCCGAGATCGAGGGTCACACCGAGGCGGCCCGGGTGTTCGGCGAGCTCGCCGAGAGCGTGGCCTGCGCCGCCCACGGCCACCTGGATCTGCTGCGCGACCTGCTGGGCGGCGACGACCCGGGCACCGGCCGTGCGCTGGGCGACACCCGCCGTAACCTCGCCGCGGCGATCAGCGGCGACCTCGGGGAGGCCACCGAACGCTATCCCGGCCTGGCCGCGCGGGCCCACATGGACGGCGTGGCCGATCTGGCGAGCTGGCTGGAGACGCTGTGCACGTTGAAGAAGACGCACGTGGACCGGCTGGAGCAGGCCCTCACCGGGCTGGACGAGCCGCGGTTCGCCGGGAACGGAGCGCCATGACCACCGCATACGACGCCGAGGCGATCACCGTCTACTCCGGTCTTGAGGCGGTGCGCCGCAACCCGTCGATGTACGTCGGGTCGACCGGCCCGGACGGCGCCCACCACCTGGTGCTCGAACTGGTCGACAACGCCGTGGACGAGGCCGCCGCCGGTCACTGCGGCGCGATCTCGGTGGAGCTGCACGACGACGGCTCCTGCTCGGTCACCGACGACGGCCGGGGCATCCCCACCGACCCGCACCCGGAGGCCGGGGTCCCGGCGTGTGAGCTCGTGCTCACCACGCTGCACTCGGGGGGCAAGTTCGACCACTCCTCGTACGCGACCTCGGCCGGGCTGCACGGTGTCGGCCTGGCCTGCGTGAACGCGTTGTCCCAGTGGTTGCGGCTGGACGTGTGGCGCGACGGCGCGCACCACAGCGAGTCGTTCGCCCGAGGCTCGGTCGAGACCCCGCTCAAGCGGGGCGGCGACAGCGACCGCCGCGGCACGCGGGTGTGGTTCCGCCCCGACCCGGAGATCTTCTCCTCCTGCGTGCTCGACGCGGAGCTGCTGCACGCCCGGCTGCTCGACATCGCGTATCTGCACCCGGGCCTGCGGGTCGAGCTCATCGACCACCGCACCGGGCGGAACGAGTCGCTGTGCGAGATGACCGGGGTGCGGGGCCTGCTCACCTACCGCGCCCGCGACGCCGAGAAGGTGCACGCCGAGCCGACCACCATCTCCTGGGCGGGGGACGGATGCGTGATCGACGCCGCCGTCCAGTGGACCGAGGGGTACGCGGAGCAGATCTTCGCCTACGTCAACACCATCCGCACCGACCTGGGCGGGTCGCACGTGGACGCCCTGCGCGCGGCGCTGGCCGGGGTGGTGGCCGAACGCCTCGGCCCGGCCGCGGACAAGATGACCGCGGTCGACATCCTGGAGGGGCTGACCGCGGTGATCGCGATCCGGATCCCGGACGCGCGGTTCGACGGCCAGACCAAACGCACCCTGCGCAACGACGAGGCGGGCGCCCGCGTGTTCGACGTCGTCACCGAGCAGGCGCGGCGGGCGCTGGCGGCCGACCCGGAGCTGGCCCGCCGCATCGCCGAACGGGCCGTCGACGCGAGTCGGGC
>NZ_NEUE01000158.1:24845-67417 GCF_002910905.1 Streptomyces sp. SM11
CGCGGCTGGCCGGGCGGACGGCCCGCTCCCGGACCCGGGCCGTCGAGGTCGACTACGCGGTCTACCAGCGGCAGTTCGGGATCCGCTCGAAGGACTGGCACGATTCGTGCTCCTGGCTCACCGACGAGGACCTGCTCGGCAAGCACGCGGAGCTGTGCGCGGTGCCGCCGGACGCGCGGATGCTGGACGTGTGCTGCGGCAGCGGTGTCGTCGGCGGCGCGTTCCGCGGCCGGGTCGGCGAGACGGTCGGGCTGGACCTCACCCCGGAGATGGCCGCGCTCGCCGCCACCCGGCTGGACGTGGTGCACCAGGGCTCCGTCTACGACCTGCCGTTCCCCGACGCCAGTTTCGACCTCGTGGTCACCCGGGAGGTGCTGCATCTGCTGCCTCAGCCGGAGCGGCCGGTGTCGGAGATCTTCCGTGTGCTGCGGCCGGGCGGGCAGTTCATCGTCGGGCAGATCGTGCCGTACGCGGACGTGGACGCGTTCTGGATGTTCCGCGTGTTCAAGAAGAAGCAGCCACTGCTGTACCAGATGTTCCGTGAGGAGGACTTCCGGGCGTTGCTCACCGGCGGCGGGTTCACCGATGTGCGGATGGAGGAGTACTTCCTGTGGGAGTCGATCGACCGGTGGATCGACACCCACGAGACGACACCCGCGAACCGGCAGGAGATCTACCGCCTCTACTACGACGCGCCGCGCGAGGTACGCGCCGTACACCCGTTCGAGGTTCTGCCGGATGGCTCGGTGCGCGACCGGTGGCGGTGGTGCGTGTACTCGGTGCGGAAACCCGACCATGCCTAGCCGCGCCGTGGATCGCCCGGTCGCCCAGGTCGTGCGCGGGCTGGAGGTGCTGCGGCCGCTGCGGGGCACGCCGGTGGAGCACTTCCGCGCGAAGGTGCGCGATCTCGTCGTCGTCGCGTCGAGTTCGCGGGGCGGGTCGAGCATGCTCGCCGAGCTGCTGCGGTCCTCGCCGCACCTGCTTCACCTGCGCGGTGAGCTGAATCCGCTGCTGCGGCTGGTCGGCCTCGACCACCCGCACAGCGGCACCGGATCCGACATGCTGGACGCGGCGCACTGGCACGGGCTCCAACCACGGTCCCGGGCGTTGTTCGAGGCGGAACTGGCACTGGACGCGGGCTCTCCCGGCACCGGCGTGGAGAACCTGGCGGTGGACGCGGCGTGGCGGCTTCTCGTGCAGTGGCCGGGGCTGGACCTCGATCCCGTCGACCTGGTGCGGACCGCCGAGGCGGTACTGGACCGTGATCTCCCCCGGTTCGCACGGGCGCTCATCGGCAAGGCCGGCGTGAACCCGTGGTACTACGACCTTCCCGGGCGGTCACCGGGACCACGACCGGCCGGGCCGCCCGGTGACCTGCTGCTCGAAGAGCCGCCCTTCGTCCTCCCCCGTCCGTGGCGGCCCGCGGACGAACACGACCTCGCCACGAAGCCACTGATGATCAAGACGCCGGGCAACGCCTACCGGCTCGGCTTCCTGCAGGCGGTGTTCCCCAACGCGCGCCTGCGGGTGCTGCACCTGACCAGGAACCCGGCCGCGTCGATCAACGGCCTGGTCGACGGGTGGCTGCACCACGGGTTCCACGCGTACCGGCTGGACGAGCCGCTGCGCATCGCCGGATACGCCGACGTGCGGCCGGCCGACCGGCACTGGTGGAAGTTCGACCTGCCACCCTGCTGGCCCGCGTACACCACCGCCGCCCTGCCCCGGGTCTGCGCCCACCAGTGGTGGTCGAGTCACCGTGCGGTGCTCGCGCACGGGGCGGACCACACGGTGCGATTCGAGGGCCTGATCAGCGGTCCGCACGGCCGCGCGGACACCGTCGAGCGGATCGCGGACTGGCTGGGGATCCCGTTCGACGGGCCGCTGAAGCGGGCCGCGACCGACGGCATCGCCGCCACCGTGTCCACCGCCGCACCACGCCCCGGCCGGTGGCGAGCGCGGGAGGAGGACATCCGGTCCGCGCTGAGCCCCGACGTACTCGCGATGGCGGAGAGGCTCGGCTATGCCCGTGACGACCACTGGATCTGAGTTGAGCACCCACGGCGGCCCGGGGTGGGTCCCCCGGGTGGCGTCGCACGTGGACGAAGTCGCGGCCGGGGGCGTGTGGGCGCCGTGCGGGTACCGGTCGGAGACGGCCGCACTGCGGTCGGTGCTGCTGGTCCGCCCGCCGGACAGCATCGGCGCGGTGCGACGGCCGGGGGCCTCGCTCATGCTCGGGCCGGTGGATCCGGCGGCGATGCGGGCGCAGTGCGACGCGCTGGCGGACCGCCTGCGGGGCTACGGGGTCGAGGTACACCTGGCCTCCCCCGAGGCGACGCCGAACGTGGTGTTCGCGCGGGACCTGTTCTGGATGACCCCGGCCGGGGCGGTGGTGGCACGGATGGCCTCGGCGCAGCGGGCCGGTGAGGAACGGCATGCCGCGCTCGCGCTGGCCGGGGCAGGGTTCCCGATCCTGCGCACGGTGTCGGGCACCGCCGTGTTCGAGGGCGCCGACGCGCTGTGGATCGACCCGTCGACGGTGATCGTCGGCACCGGGTTCCGCACGAACGCGGCCGGCGCGGCCGAGGTCGCCTCGGCGGTCGAGGGACTGGGGGCGCGGGTGGTGACGGTGCCACTGGTGCCGGGCGTACAGCACCTGCTGGGGACGGTGGTGTTCCTCGACTCGTCCACCGCCGTCATCCACCGGGTGGCGAGCCCACCGGAGTTGGCGACACTGCTCGCCGAGTACGGCTATCGGGTGATCGCGCTGCCGCCGGACGAGGAACTGCTGGTGCGGCGCGGGATGAACCTGCTGGTGCTCGCGCCGGGGCAGGTGCTGATGCCCGCGGGCTGTCCGGGAATCCGGCGGACGCTGGAGCGGGCGGGTGTGGCCGTCGACGAGATCGACATCGGCGAGTACCTGCGGGCGGCCGGCGGGATCGGCTGCGTGACCGGGGTGGTGCTCCGTGAGCACTGAGAGCCGGTCACTCGGCCGATTACTGAGCCGGGTACACCGTGGGGTCGTCCAGCGGCACCTTCAGCCAGGAGATCATCTGCCGGAGCTGGTGGTACGCCGCGAGCCGCTGCTCGTCGGAGTCGGCCTCCTCCGCGGCCGCGATCGGCTCCCACAGGCGCGGCACCATCACCGGCCCGAGTTCGAGCAGGCCGCCGCTACCGCCGGTGGCCCACTTCGCCAGCACGTACCGGACGATCGCGCCGACCGGGATGTCCAGGTTCCGGGACATGCCGCACACGGTCTCCAGCGGATCGAGGAGCCCGTAGTCGACCACCTCGGCCTTGAAGTTGGCATGCGGGTCGTCCGGTGGCCAGCACCGCTCCCACTGGCGCAGCCGAACCGCCGGCGTACCGGTCACGTCGTAGGCCAGGTCATCCATGTCGCCATCCATGTCGCCACCCTAAGGCGGCACCGAGCTTGTCCGACCGGGCAGGGATGAACACCGAAGTCAGGAAAGGAGAACCAGTGAACGAGAACCTTCGTGAGGAGCGACTCGCCCTCGTTCCGGCCGACTCGGGCGCCGCGACCAGCGGCACCGCAACGGCCGACGACGAGGCGATCCGTCAGCAGCTGCGCAGCCTCGGCTACCGCATCTGACCGAACCGCCCCGGTCCTCCCGCACGGGCGGGCCGGGGCATCCTCGCGTAGGAGGCCGAGCAGGCCCGCCACGCGCTCGCCGAGGCCGTGGCGGTCGGTACGCAACCGCGGCTGGGATGTCCCGGGCGGCTCGTACGGATCGTCCACCCCGGTCATTCCGGATATCCCGGAGATCCGACCGGCGTTCGCCTTGGCGTACAAGTCCCTTCACGTCGCGCCGCACGCGCACCTCCAGCGGCGGTCCACCCACACTTCCAGGTAGCCGATCCCAGCCGCCACGTGGGCGGCGCGCACCTGTCACGGGCTCCCGGTATGACGCGATCACCGGTACCGGCACGATGACGCCCTGCCGGGCCGGCATCATCATGCCGGTACCCCGGCCCGCCGCGCGTTCTCGCTCCGGTCACGTGCGCCAGAACCCGAGTCCGGGAACAGGTCGCGTCGCGGAGCATCCCCGTCCAGCACCTGCGCCGGCCCGGGCATCCGCAGTGCCGGCGCCGCGGCGGCCGCGGACTTGTCCGAGCCTGGCAGACCGGTGAACCGGACGGTCCTCCCGCCACGCGGATGGCCCGGCACCCCTTTCGTCGGGGGTCATCGTGCTGGAGGACGGGAGTGTTGACCACCCGGCGGCGCGTTGTACCGTGCGGCGACCGGGAGGCGGCATGGCTGAGACGACCAACCCGTTCGACGACGACAACGGAGTGTTCTGGGTGCTGCGCAACGACGAGGACCAGCACTCGCTGTGGCCGGAGTTCGCTCCGGTGCCCGCCGGGTGGCAAGTGGTGCACGGCCCGGACGGCCGGGCGGCGTGCCTGGCTTACGTCGAGGAGAACTGGACCGACCTGCGTCCGGCCTCCCTGCGCCGCGCCATGGACGACTCGACCGGGTGAGCCACCGGATGGATACACGGTCTTCACAGTGGCGGCGGTGGTCGGCAGCTTCGTCACCTGCGTCGCACTCCACGTCCGCCCACCCGCCGTCGAACGCCTCGACGGTGAGCGTGCGCCGCGCTGATTTCCGCGGCTGAACGTCGGAGCCAGTTGGACAACTACATTTCACACGGTGTACGGCGTGAATCGCCCTCGGGAACCTGGCGGCCTGGCGGCATAGGGGAAGAACAGTGAGTCAGTCCATACTTCCGTTACCACGACCACGACCACGTTCACGGGAAAAGCACGGGCGCGCGCTGATCGTGCAACAGGGCGCCTGGGACATGCCCAAGGAATCGATGCCGCTCGCCGCCGGTTATCTGACAGCCGCAGCACAGGCCGATCCCGTGGTGGGACCCGAGTTCGACGTGGGAATACAGAACTTCCGTGGTGGGGAATCGCTCGGCTCGATGGCGCGCATGATCTTCTCCGGGGTCGCGCCGGACGTGCTGGCGTTCTCGGTCCTCGGCTGGAACTTCAACCAGTTCGGCGCGCTCGCCGAGACCTACAAGTCGGTGCGCCCGGACGGCTGGGTCGTCTTCGGCGGAACGCACGTCGCCCACCAAGCGGAACGCGTCTTCCGGCGCTTTCCCGAGGTCGACGTCGTCGCCAACGGCGAGGGCGAGTTCACCTTCCGGGACCTGCTGCTCGCCTTCATCGAGGAGGGGTCGCCGCACGACCTGACGCAGGTGCCGGGAATCTCCTATCGCGACGAGGAAGGCACGGTCCACACCACTGCCGAGGCACCGCGCATCGACGACCTGGACATCATTCCGTCGCCATTTCTCACCGGGGCCATCCCGCTGCTCGACAACCATGGCCGGTTCCCCTACGACGTTGCGCTGATGGAGACCAACCGAGGCTGTCCGTACAAGTGCTCGTTCTGTTACTGGGGTGGCGCGGTCGGCCAGAGGATGCGCGACTTCTCCCGCGAGCGGCTGCGCGCGGAACTCGACATCTTCGGTTATCACCAGGTTCCGACGGTGGTGTTGTGCGACTCGAACTTCGGCATGCGACAGCCGGACGCGGAGTTCGTCGAGGATCTCGTCAGGACGCGGGAGAAATACGGGTTCCCGCAGTCGTTGGAGACGTCGTGGGCCAAGAACAAGTCCAAAACGTTCCACAACATAATCCGCCGGATGAAGGCCGAGGGGTTCCAGAGCTCGTTCACTGTGGCTCTGCAGACACTGGACGACACGGCGTTGCGTGGCATGGGCAGAAGCAACATGCGGCTCAACGAGTGGAAGGACCTGGCGACATGGCTCGCGGCGGAGGGACTCGACGCCTACGCCGAGCTGATCTGGGGCGCGCCGGGTGAGACGGTCGACTCCTTCCTGACGGGCTACGACCGGCTGTCCGAACACGTGTCCCGCATCGCCGTCTACCCACTGTTGCTGCTGCCCAACACGAACTACGCGGAGAACCGCGAGGAGCACGGCTTCGTCACCGTGCGCGGCGACAACGACGACTTCGAGTACGTTCTCGCCAACCGCACCGTCACGGTCGCGGAGAACTCGATGATGCAGCGGTTCATGTTCTGGGCCCGGATGATGAGCGAGAACATGTACTTCCGGCACATCTGGATACCCTTGCGGAAGCTCGCCGGGCTCAGCCAGAGCGCCGCACTGCTGATCCTGTCGGACTGGTTCCAGGACTCGGCCGATCCCGCCGTCGCCGAGTTGCTAGGCCACGGCCGCGAGTTCACCGACTCCGGCCTGGTCGTCGAGTCGCTGCACAAGCTCTACGCCGACCCCCGGTTCGCGCCGATATTCCAGCGGTGGTGGGACGAGGCGATCCTGCCGAAGGTGCCCGAGCGGCACAGGCCGCTGTTGAACGAGATCTTCCGCTACGACGGTGCGACCCGCCCGATCTACTCCGGAGCGGGTGCCGAGGACGCCGAGGTGCGCAGCATCGACGGCCTGCCGCACTACGTCCGCAGCGGCCTGCGGTTCCAGTACGCGATGCCGCACGTTCTCGACGCCATCCGCGCGAGCCGGCCGTTCGACGATGAACCCTCGCCGGTCGAACTGACGCTCGCGTTTCGCGTCGGGTTCGACGACTACCTCGACAACCACGAACTCGCGACGTACTTCGCCGGTCGTTGCCTCGAGATCCGGTAGCCCGGGTCGGCCCGTCGGTCTCAGTGGCCGGCGGTGAGCTGGCCGGCGAGCTTGCCGTGCATCTCAGCGCTGGCCTTGTTCAGGCCGACGATCGTGACCTTCTTGCCGCGCTGGGCGTACTTGGTCTCGATCGCGTCGAGGGCGGCGACGGAGGAGGCATCCCAGATGTGGGCGTCGGTGAGGTCGATGACGACGTCGTCGGGGTCGTCCTTGTAGTTGAACTGATAGACGAGGTCGTTGGAGGAGGCGAAGAACAGCTCGCCGGTGACCGCGTAGACGACCTGGTTGCCGTCCGGGTCGACGACCCCGGAGACCTCGGCGATATGGGCGACCCTCTTCGCGAAGATCACCATCGCGGTGATGCAGCCGAGAACAACACCGATGGCCAGGTTGTGGGTGGCCACCACCGCGGCGACGGTGACGACCATGACGGTGGTCTCGCCGACCGGCATGCGCTTGAGGGTCCCGGGCTGGATGGAGTGCCAGTCGAAGGTGGCGAAGGAGACCAGGACCATCACCGCGACCAGGGCGGCCATCGGGATGTCCGAGACGACCGGCCCGAACGCGATGCACAGGACCATCAGGAAGGCACCGGCGAGGAAGGTGGAGAGGCGGGTGCGGGCTCCGGAGGTCTTCACGTTGATCATGGTCTGGCCGATCATGGCGCAGCCGCCCATGCCGCCGAAGAATCCGGTCACGATGTTGGCGATGCCCTGGCCGATGGACTCGCGGGTCTTGTTGGAGTGGGTGTCGGTGATGTCGTCGACGAGCTTCGCGGTCATCAGCGACTCCATCAGTCCCACCAGCGCGAACGCGAACGCGTAGGGGGCGATGGTGGTCAGGGTGTCCATCGTGAACGGCACATCGGGCAGACCCGGCACCGGCAGTGAGGACGGCAGATCCCCCTTGTCGCCGACGTCGGGGACAGCGATGCCGGCGGCGACCGTGATCACCGTCAGTGTGACGATGGCGACCAGAGGTGCGGGGATCACCGTGGTGATCTTCGGGAAGAAGATCATGAGCGCCAGACCGCCGATGATCAGCGGGTAGACGGCCCACGGGACGTCCCGCATCTCGGGCACCTGCGCCATGAAGATGAGGATGGCGAGGGCGTTGACGAAGCCGACCATCACCGAGCGCGGGACGAACCGCATCAGCTTGGCCACTCCGAGCGCGCCCAGAGCCATCTGCATCAGGCCGCCGAGGATGACGGCGGCGATCAGGTAGCTGAGCCCGTACTCATGGTTCAAGGGTGCGATCACCAGGGCCATGGCCCCGGTGGCGGCGGAGATCATGGCCTTGCGGCCACCCACGACGGAGATCACCACAGCCATCGTGAACGAGGCGAACAGACCGATCGCCGGGTCCACACCCGCGATGATCGAGAAGGAGATCGCCTCGGGAATCAACGCCAGGGCGACGACGAGGCCGGCCAGTACCTCGGTGCGGAAGACCTTCGGGGAGGCGAGCCAGTCCGGCTTGGACATGCGCAGCTTGGGAGCAGCGGACAGCGGTGTAGACATGCAACCGTTTCTGTTCGGGCGCACACATCCACCAGTCTGGACACGCACGCGTCGTTCTCGACTCCACACAGGGGGCGGAATCCCGGCAGCCCGGCGCCGATGGGGCTCTGCCGGATCGGGCGGCAGCCTTCGTGGCTGGCAATCGGGCATCATTGCCCGACAAGCCTGTGAGGCCCTGGCCGGGGCTCAAGCGTCAGCGAGGTCGGCCCAGCGGGTTCGGCCCACTGCGCAATCGTACCCTGACGTGAGGGCAGAGTGCGAGTTGCGGCTTGTGAGATGCAGGTAAATACGTCTGCGGATCATGTGATTCTGGACACGTATGCTGGCTGCTCTTCGAACGTCCGAAGAGCAGCCGGTTTATAGAGGAGGCAGGCGCGGAGATGGCAGAGCGGCAGATGCAGATCGGTGAGGTGGCTGAGCGGACCGGCTTGTCGCTCCGCACGATCCGGCACTACGAGGAAGTCGGCCTGGTCATCCCCTCCGCCCGCAGCAAGGGAGGCTTCCGTCTGTACACCGAGACGGACGTCGACCGCCTGATGGTGATCCGCCGCATGAAGCCGCTGGACTTCTCGCTGGAGGAGATGCGGGACCTCCTGGAGATCGTCGACCGCATCGCGGCCGACGATGCACCTACAGACGAGGAGCGGAAGCGTCTGCATGAGCGACTGGACTCGTACCGGATGGTGGCCGACGCACGCTGCGAGACGCTACGCGCTCAGCTCCTGGCGGCCGAGGACTTCGCCGCCACCCTGCGTCGCAGGCTCCACGCCCAGAAGTCCTGACGGCGCGGCTCTCGGGACGGGACACAGTTCCCCGCACCGACTTCCGTCCGAAGCGCCCCGTCCATCCGCGAGCCGCGGAGACGGTGGGCCCTCCATCGCCGACCTTCGTGCGCGACGATTGACGGACATCGAGGCACATCTCGCAGTCGGGATCTCCGTGCCCGTGAACGACAACCCTTCGGACCACGTACGACATGGAGGTCAGCGGCGCCCTTCACGCTACTCTCTCGTGAGGGTAGGTACACGTGCGTCCCGCGCTCCGACCCCTCGCGTCGCATGACTTGCCTCAGGCGGGGAGGCCGCGGATGCCCGTTCCCGAGTCCGCGCCCACCAGCGGTCACACGGAGCGACGCACGAGTCGAGGGAGGTGGGCGACCACTCCGTTCGACCCATGTGACAGGAACCCATGACGGAACAACGGATGCGGTGTTCGGTCAGGGCGGTGCGACCGTCCGGCAGGGATGGCGGACGTTGACGGGGGCCGGCCGGGTGACCATCACACACGCGCGATCGTCTCTGCTGAACATCCGGGTCATCACCATCGACAGCACCGTGCTCGCACACACCCGGGCACGGTACCCGTGGACGTCCCCGGAGGACACGTGTTGTTGACGATGGAGAAAGCTCTCGATCCACTCAAGCCACGCGTCGGCCGTGGCCGGGCACTGGTCGGCTCGCCGCGAGCTGCCTGACCATGTCGGTGACGGCTCCGAGCCCCCGCTCCCGCTCACGTGGGCCGTGAGGGTGCCCGAGTGCCGCCCATAATGGATCATCCCCGTAACTCTCCGGTAGCGTCAGCGTATGAGCCATCCACATCCTGATCTGAAGCCCGCCCCTCCCCTTGCCGCAGGAGGGCTGAGGGTCGTCGCCCTGGGCGGTCTCGGGGAGATCGGCCGCAACATGACCGTCTTCGAGTACGCCGGCAAACTGCTGATCGTCGACTGCGGTGTGCTGTTCCCCGAGGAGACCCAGCCCGGCGTCGACGTGATCCTGCCCGACTTCACCTCGATCCGGGACCGTCTGCGCGATGTCGTCGGTGTGGTCCTCACCCACGGACACGAGGACCACATCGGCGGCGTGCCCTACCTGCTGCGTGAACGCAGGGACATCCCGGTCATCGGCTCGAAGCTGACGCTCGCCTTCCTTGAGGCCAAACTCAAGGAGCACCACATCAAGCCCGTCACCGTGCGGGTGAAGGAAGGGGAGCGGCGCGACTTCGGGCCCTTCGGCTGCGAGTTCGTGGCGGTCAACCACTCCATCCCCGACGGCCTCGCGGTCGCGATCCGTACCGGCGCGGGCATGGTCCTGCACACCGGTGACTTCAAGATGGACCAGTTCCCGCTGGACGACCGCATCACCGACCTGCGGGCCTTCGCCCGGCTCGGCGAGGAAGGGGTCGACCTGTTCCTCACCGACTCCACCAACGCCGAAGTGCCGGGTTTCACCACGTCCGAACGTGAGCTGAACCCCGCGATCGAGCACGTCATGCGGACCGCCCCGCGCCGGGTCATCGTCTCCAGCTTCGCCAGCCACGTCCACCGCATCCAGCAGGTCCTCGACGCAGCGCATCAGCACGGGCGGAAGGTCGCCTTCGTGGGCCGGTCCATGGTCCGCAACATGGGTATCGCCCGCGAACTGGGCTATCTGAGGACGCCGCCGGGCCTCGTGGTCGAGGCAAGGGAGCTGGAGAAGCTGCCCGACCACAAGATCACCCTGGTCTGCACGGGCTCCCAGGGTGAGCCGATGGCCGCCCTCTCCCGCATGGCCAACCGCGACCACTCGATCCGCATCGGGCAGGGCGACACCGTCCTGCTCGCCAGCTCCCTCATCCCGGGCAACGAGAACGCCATCTACCGGGTGATCAACGGGCTGACCCGCTGGGGCGCCAACGTCGTCCACAAGGGCAACGCCAAGGTCCACGTCTCCGGCCACGCCAGCGCGGGTGAGCTGGTGTACTGCTACAACATCGTCAAGCCCCGCCATGTCATGCCCGTCCACGGTGAGTGGAAGCACATGCGGGCCAACGCCGACCTGGCCGTCCGCACCGGCGTCGCACCGGACCGCGTGATCATCGCCGAGGACGGTGTCGTCGTCGACCTCGTCGACGGGCGTGCCTCGATCACCGGAAAGGTCCCGGCCGGCTATGTGTACGTCGACGGGATGACGGTCGGAGGCGCGACGGAGGCGTCCCTGAAGGACCGCCGCGTCCTGGCGGAGGAGGGCGTGGTCACCATCGTGGCGATCGTCGACGCCGACACCGGAGCACTCGCGGAGGCGCCCGACTTCCTCGCCCGCGGATTCGAGCACGACGACACCACCTTCGAGCCCGTGATCCCGCTCATCGAGAAGACCTTGGCCGCAGCGGCGCAGGAGGGCATCGGCGACCACCACCAGCTCGAACAGCGCATCGCTCGCGCCGTCGCCTCCTGGGCCTTCCGCAGCCACCGACGCAAGCCCCTGATCATCCCCGTCGTCATCGACGCCTGACACCGCGACACCGCGCCGCCGGCCGGAGGAGATCCCCCACCATGACCACCCGCTTCGAGGAACTCGACTGGAAGCCGACTCCGATCGGCGACATCAGCCTGCGGCGCCGACGTGACCCGTTGTCAGGAGACGACGTGTACGAGGTGAAGCTCGGGGACGAGTTCCTGATGTCCAGCCTCTTCACCGAGGGCGAGATCGCCCTCGCCCGACTGGGCCTCGCCCCACTCGCGCACCACCCCGGCCTCCATGTCGCCGTCGGCGGCCTCGGCCTCGGGTACACGGCACACGCCGCCCTTCAGGAGCCGGGCGTCCGCTCCCTGATCGTCGTCGACACCCTCGGCGAGGTCATCTACTGGCACCGACGCGGTTTGGTGCCACTGGGCACCGCGCTCGGCTCGGACGACCGCTGCCGGCTGGTGCACGGCGACTTCTTCGCCATGGTGTCGGAAGGCCACGGGCTGGACCCGCAGACCGAGGGCCGCCTCTTCCACGCCATCCTGCTGGACGTCGACCACTCCCCCCGCCACGTGCTGCACCCCAGCCACGCCGCTCTCTACCAGCCGGCGGGCCTGAGCGCCCTCTCCCGCCTCCTCCACCCCGGAGGCGTCTTCGCCCTGTGGTCCAACGACCCGCCGGAC
Organism: Streptomyces sp. SM11; assembly: GCF_002910905.1. Classification (GTDB taxonomy): domain Bacteria; phylum Actinomycetota; class Actinomycetes; order Streptomycetales; family Streptomycetaceae; genus Streptomyces. Next base: position 36,938 of record NZ_NEUE01000158.1, read on the forward strand.
GACGAGTTCGTCTCCCTCCTCACTCATGGCTTCCGAAGCGCCGCCGCCCACGTGGTGGAGTTCCCCAACCCGCTGCGCGGCGGCACCTCGACCAACACCGTCTACGTGGCCGTCAAGGCCGGCGTCGCAGAACGAAAGGCCTGACCGCCCCGCATGGATACGCCGGTCGGCGCACGCCGCGCCGCACCGGGCTGTCCCCCTTCCACCGCTCCGCCCGAGCTCCCCGACCCGGCCTGCATCCTCCTCTGCGGAATCCCCACGTGCACGTACGGCATCCTGCCCACGAACCGGTTCCTGACCGGCACGGAACCCTGCTTCCCGCGCCGATCAGGTCCGACGCCGTGCACCGTCGTCCCGGCCGGCCTTCGGTGCCACCGCACCGGCCGCTTCGGCGGCACCAAGGTCCGGTGGGTCCTGGAGCCGGAACAGGGCCGCCTGTGGGCGTGCTACTCGTGGGCCGCCAGGAGCGTGTGGAGGCTGGCGTCGGGGAACTGCCGCTGGAAGGAGTTCGCCTGCCAGCGGTCGGGGAACAGTGCGAGCTGTGCCTTGTCGCGGATCCTGGTCAGCGCCTCGCCCTTGACCAGCTGGGAGCGGTTGAGGGTGTCCGCTCCGGCCGCGTCGGTGGCCCGCGCCAGATGGTACGGCAGCACCTCAAGGCGTACGGGGGCGGAGAACTCCCCGGCCATTCGGGCGGACACGACATCGAACTGCATCGGCCCCACCGCCGCCAGGACCGGCGCCTGGTCCCCGCGCGTGTCGCTGACGAGGACCTGCACGACGCCCTCCTCGTCCAGCTGTGCGATACCACGGCGGAACTGCTTGGAGCGGCTGATGTCGACCGGTCGTACGACCGCGAAGTGTTCGGGAGCGAAGGTCGGCATCGGCGGGAACACGGCCGGCGGACCGTCGTAGAGGGTGTCCCCGACGCGCAGCGCCGCGGCGTTGACCAGCCCGACGACGTCTCCCGGGTAGGCGGTGTCGACCATCGAGCGGTCCTGGCCGAAGACGCTGTGGGCGTACTTGGTCGCGAACGGCTTCCCGGACGCGGCGCGGGTGACGGTCGCGCCTCTCTCGAAGACGCCCGAGCACACCCGCAGGAAGGCGATCCGGTCCCGGTGGGCCGGGTCCATGTTCGCCTGTACCTTGAACACCAGCCCGGAGAACGACGCGTCGACGGGCCTGCTGCCGCCGCCTTCCAGCTCGCGCGCCCCCGGAGGCGGAGCGAGGTCGACGATGGCGTCCAGGAGTAGCCGTACGCCGATGTTGGAGACCGCCGCACCGAAGAAGACCGGTGTGGAGCCGCCCGCCAGGAACGAGGCCCGGTCGAAGTCGGCGCCGTCCGCCTCCAGCAACTGGAGCTCCTCCATGGCCTGCTCCCAGTCGGCCCCCTCCTCCAGCTCCGCCCGCTCGGCGGGAACCACCTCTTCGGTGGCTTCGTGCGCGCCGCCGGGGGTGCGGGTGTAGCGCAGCATCCTCTCCGGCTCGCGTACGTCGACCAGACCGCGCAGGTACCCGGCGGTGCCGACCGGCCAGTTCACCGGGGTGGGCTTGAGCCGGAACTCGCGCTCGATCTCGTCCAGCAGTTCCAGGGCCTCCCGGCCGGGCCGGTCCCATTTGTTGATGAACGTGATCACGGGGATGCCGCGGTGGCGGCAGACGTCGAAGAGCTTGCGGGTCTGCTCCTCCAGGCCCTTGGCCGCATCGATCAGCATGACCGCGCAGTCCACGGCCGCCAGCACGCGGTAGGTGTCCTCGGAGAAGTCGGCGTGCCCCGGTGTGTCCAGCAGGTTCAGCACACAGTCCCGATAGGCGAACTGCAGGACGGCGGAGGTCACGGAGATGCCGCGGGCCTTCTCCATCTCCATCCAGTCCGACGCCACACCCCTGCGCCCGGACTTGCCGTGCACCGCTCCCGCCGATGTGATCGCCTGCGCGTGCAGCGCCAACGCCTCGGTCAGCGTCGACTTGCCCGCGTCCGGATGGCTGATCACCGCGAACGTACGCCGCCTGGCCGCCTCACCGGCGACCCACTCGCTCGTGACGTTCACCGCGCGGCCTTCGATCCGGCCGCCGGCGCGTCCAGCAGATGAGACAACTGCTCGTGGAGGGAACGGGCAAACGCCTCCGCCGTTCCGAGTTCACGACGCAGGTCCTCACATCGCGCATCGGCCTGCACCCAGTACTTCCGCAACTTCGCCACCAATTCCTCGTACGCCTGCTCATCATTCTCCGCCGCCGGACCACCGAGGCCGGGAAGCCGGTCCAGCACATCGTGGTACGCCCGCACGTCGACCGTACTGAACCCGAGCGGCCGCATCCGACGCACCAGGACCAGCCGACGCACCTCCGACTCCGTGTACAGACGGAAACCACCCAGGCTACGCCCGCTGGGAGCAACCAAACCGACATTCTCGTAGTGACGCATCGTGCGGAGGGACAGCCCGTGCGCGCGGAGACCTCGCCGATCCGCATCAGCCGCTCGCTTACGGCTCCACCGCCTCGCGTCGCCCGTCCGGCAACTTTGCCACACACAAACCTACCGTGACGTAAGGGTAGATTGACATCGGGCACCCCCGACGCCCAGTAAGCACCACTGCGCATGTCCGCAGCTCGTCACGGATGAAGTCGATCACGCGGGCGAGAACGTCGGGGCGGCTCGGTTCCGCGTCGCGCAGTTCGCGGACCCGCCGCCCGTCGAAGTCGGCGTAGCCACCGTCGCACCCCGTGAGGTGGTCCGGCCAGAGAGGCAGCACGTTGCCGAGGTGACGGAACAGGCCGTACCTGTACTGCGCCGCAATATGCGCGTATCGGGCAGACACCCGCTCGGTCTCCGCGGTCCGGCGGCTCGGCCCGTCACGGATGTGCGCCGCCTCCGGAGGCGGACACGTCGCAGCGGAGGCCGGACACCGTGTTGATGCCGTACGCAGCAGGCGGCCGGGCCCTTTCGTCATGCCGTGCGACGGCAACCGGCGAGAAGGGTTGCGACCATGCGCTTGGCGTCGGCCCGGTCGTAGTCGGGGCCGGTGATGCAGAGGTTTCCGATGGCGCGCATCAGCGTGTAGGCGGTGATGCCGGGGCTGAGTTCGTCGGCGGCGACACAGGCGTCGAGCAGCAGTGCGCAGGCCGGGACCAGGGTGTCGAGCATGAGGGCGTGGAGGTTCTCCAGCCCTGGATCACCGGATCCCAGGGCCGCACCGAGACCGTGCTTGGTCACCAGGAACTCCACGAACGCGTCCGCCCAGTGGGCCAGGGCGGTGAACGGGGAGTCCGATTCCTCCAGGAGCCGGGGCGCGAGTGCGGCGCAGGTGTCGATCTGGTGCCGGTAGACGGCGGTGACGAGGTCCGCCCGTGTCGGGAAGTTCCGGTAGATCGTGCCGACACCGACGCCGGCCCGTTCGGCGATATCGCGGATGGGCGCCTGGACGCCCTGGTCCACGAAGACCGCCGATGCTGCCGCCAGCACGCCGCTGCGGGTGCGCTGCGCCTGCGCTTGGCGTATTCCGACCGCTTCCGGCACAAGGCCCTCCCTTTACTCGCGGAACAATGTTCCGCTAAGTTGGCGGAACGGCGCTCCGCCAAAGTATGGCAGAGCGATCCCATGCGAAAGTGCAGGTGCCCCGTGTCTTCCAGCCACCTCGACCAGCGGATCGTCGCGGTCAAGCCCATCACCGTTCCCGCACCCGGGCGCAGTGTCGAGCTCCAAGTGAAGGTCACCGCCCCACTGTCGGGGCAGAACCTTCCCGTCATCGTGTTCTCCCACGGCAACGCATGGTCCCTGGACGGATACGAGCCCCTCGTCGACCGGTGGGCAGCCGCCGGATTCATCGTCGTGCAGCCCACCCACCTGGACTCCCGCCGCAACGGCATCACGTGGGACGACCCGCGCTTCGCCACCATCTGGCGTGTCCGGATCGCCGATCTCCACGCGGTCCTCGACGGCATCGGCGACATCCTCCTCCAGGCCGGCGGCCTGGGGACCCGCGCCGACCACGAGCGCATTGCGGTCGTCGGCCACTCCTGGGGCGCCCAGACAGCCGGCGTGATCCTCGGCGCGCGCGTGCTCGACGCCGACGGCGTTCCCGGAGAGGACTTCTCCCACTCCGCGGTCTCGGCTGGCGTGCTGATCGCCGCGACCGGAACCGGTGACACCCTCACCCCGTTCGCCGCCGAACACCTTCCGTTCATGAGGCCGGACTACTCCACCATGACCACCCCGGCCCTGGTCGTCGCGGGCGGCAAGGACCGGTCCCAGCTCTCCACCCGTGGACCGGAGTGGTTCACCGACGCCTACCACCTCAGCCCGTCGCCGAAGAGCCTGCTCGCCATCGCCGAGGGCGAGCACACCCTGGGCGGCCTCGCCGGCGAGATGGCCGCCGAGACCACCGACGAGGCCCCCGCCCGCGTCGCCCTCGTCGCCGACGCGATCTCCGCCTACCTCCACGACGCCTTCAAGCTCAACGACACCGCGTGGACCGCCCTCAGCAACGCCGCTGCGGCCGACGACTGCACGTGGAGGATCGCCGACAGGTGAACCCGGCCGGATCGCGCTGCCGACCGAGCCGGGTGCGGGCGGAGCGGTCCCACCGGCCCACACCGACCGCTACGGCCGACGCCGGCACGGAATCCGCCGCACGTTTTCGAGGAACGCCCGAATCCGTGATGACCACCGCCGCGGCACCGACGGAGGTCAGCCCTGCCATCGCGGCGAGCCAGGCACGGCCCGGGCATCCGAGCACCCTACGAGCGCTGCGGCGGGCTGTCTCCGATCGCGGCTCCATCGTCGGCAAGTGCAACGACGGCGTCGGCCATCGCGCCCTGGTGCACGGGGAGACGGCCAAGGGCGCTATTTTGCTCGGATGAGCCTTCTCAATGATGTGGCCGAGCGCGATGGCTGGCGATGCTGGGTATGCGACGAACCGGTCGACCCCGACAAGTCAGTGAACGACCTGCAGGGGCCCAGTGTCGACAGCCGGACCGCCGACCGGAAGGCCAAGGTCGCCGAGCGGCTCGCGCACCGCGGATGCAACTCCCGCAAGGGCGCGGTCAAGGTGCTCATCGCCTGGCCGGACCGCCCGTACGTGGCCGAACCCGCGCCGCTGATCGCTGTTGCCTCCCGGCTGGAGCGCAAGGGGGGCCGCGAGATGGTGGGCCGTTGTCCGACCAGGCAGGACGCGCAGGAAGCGGCGGATTGGCTGGTGGACCGGTTCTCCCGACTGGTACCGGGGCTGCCGGTGACCGCCGACATCGAACCGGGCGGCGGCCAGTTCCTCGTCATCCTTGCCGCCGGCCGCCGCTGACCGGGAATCACCGGGTCAGACTGGCGCAGGGCTGAACCCGTCGGTCCACATCGACCGGTACGCGTGCTGCTCCCCGCACACGCTTGGAATTCAACGGCGGGTTCTTCCCGTCCTCCTGCTCCCCACGCCGGTGGGGATGGTCCCCCGAGAGTTGCGTGTGCACTCCTGGGTCGCACCACGGCGGTTCTGGCGGAGCGGGACGCCCGCATCGCACTCCACGGCAAGGTCACACCCAGGCCGGACCAGCCCCGGAATCCCGCCGGGGACCGGTTCACCGGGGAAGAGCGCGCCGCCCGCCCGGGCGTTCAATCCATGGCCGAGGTCTCCGTCAGCCGGATGCCGAAGGGGTGCCGCGGAGCGGTGAGCAGCTGCCGTGCCGGTGCCTCCTCGACAAGGACGCCCGCCTCCAGTACGGCGATGCGGGTGGCCAGTGCGGCTGTGGTGAGGTCGTGGGTGATCAGCACCAGGGACAGGTCGCCCCGCTCGCGCACCAGCCCGGCGAGCGTGTCGAGAACGGACCGGCGGGTGACCGTGTCCAGGCCGGAGGTGATCTCGTCGCAGATCAGCACGCGCGGTCGGGCCAGCAGGGCGCGGGCCAGTGCGGCGCGCTGGAGTTCGCCGCCGGACAGGCGGCCCGGGCGACGGTGTACGAGGTCTTCGGCGAGGCCGAGGCCGACGAGCGTGGCCCGAGCTTCGGCCAGGGCGTCGGTCTCGGTCGTCCCTCGTAGCCGCACCGCCGTCCGGGCCACCTGATACAGCACCGGGCGGTGTTCGTCGAAGGACGCCCCGGCGTCCTGGAAGACGTACTGGACTGCCGCGAGTTGTTGACGCGTGCGGTCCCTCAGGCTGCGCGGCACAGGAATGCCGTCGAGGTGGATCGCGCCGTCGTGATTCCGGTGCAGGCCGGCCAGGCAGCGGCCCAGGGTGGTCTTCCCGCTGCCCGAGCGGCCGACGACTGCGAGACATTGGCCTGCGTGGAGGGTGAGTTCGGGCAGGCGGAGCACCGCTGTTCGGCCGTGACGTGCCGCCAGCGGGCCGACGCGGAGGACCTCTGCGCCCTCGGAGGCCGGCTCGATACGGGCGGGCGAAGCCTCGGACGCCAGGAGTTCGGTTGTCCAGGGGTGCCGTGGTGCGAGCCACAGGCGTTCGGCCGGCGCGGACTCCACCACATGCCCGTCACGCATGACCAGAACCTCGTCGGCGAGTGCGCGCACGACGTCCAGGTCATGACTGAGCAGGACGACGCCGATGCCTTCCCGGGAGACGGCGGCGAGCTGGTCGACGATGCCCCGCTTGGTCAGCGCGTCCTGACCGGTGGTCGGCTCGTCGGCCACCACCACCTTGGCGCCGAGCAGCAGCGCCTGCGCGAGGACGACGCGTTGCTGCTGGCCGCCCGACAGCTGGTGGGGAAAACGGCGCAGCATCGCCGCCGCGTCGGGGAGCTGGGCCAGCGCCAGGGCTCGCAGGACCCGCACGCGGACGGCGGTCCGGCGGTTTCGCCGCGGCAGGTGGCGTACCTGCGTGCGGGCGATGTCCCGCAGCAGGGCGCCGATGCGGCGCGCGGGATTGAGTACGGCGCCCGGGTGCTGCGGGACGTAGCCGACCAGGCCGTCCGGCACGCGTACGGCACCGCTCACGCGTGCCCCGGCCGGATACTCCCCGAGGAGCGCGAGACCTGTGGTCGTCTTGCCACTGCCGGACGCGCCGACGAGGGCGGTGATCCGGCCGGGGAGCACACGGAGGTTCACTCCGTCGACGATCGCCCGGTCGCCGACGAGCACCCGCAGGTTCTCGATCTCGGCGACCGCCTTCGCGGGGTTCACGTCCGTTTCCTCTTCTTCAGTCCGGCATCGACGAGCAGGTTGGTCCCCATGGTGAGGGCGATGATGAGCAGGGCGGGCACGACCACGGCCCAGGGCTGGACGTACAGTCCGGTGCGGTTGCGGTCCACCATCACCGCCCAGTCGGCCGCGTCCGGCTCGACACCGACGCCGAGGAACGCCGCGGTGGCGACGAGGTACAGCACACCGGTCAGCCGTACGCCCGCGTCGGCGGCGAGCGTACGCGTGAGGGACCTGCCGACGTAGCCGACAGCCGTGCGCCACCACGTCTCCCCCTGCATGCGCAGTGCTTCGACCACCGGGCGCGACGCCGCCTCCGCCGCCGCGGCCCGTACGATCCTGGCGGCGTCGGGGATGTTGACGAGGGCCACCAGCAGGGTGAGCCCGACGGTGCCCGGTGCGAAGACGGCGGCGGTGAGCAGGATCATCAGCAGGGACGGCACGGCGAGCAGGACGTCGAGGGGGCGCATCAGCAGTTCTTCGAGCCAGGTCCGGTGGGTGAGGGCGCTGAGGAGCCCGACGGGGAACGCCACGAGGTAGGCCAGGGCGGTCGCGGCCAGCGCCACGAGTACCACCGAGCGCCCTCCGAGCAGAACCTGGCGCCAGACGTCCCGGCCGACGAAGTCGGTGCCGAGCCAGTGCCCGTCGCCGAGAGTGAACGAGGCGGCGCGAGGCCCGGGCCCCCCTGCGAACATCGGTCCCAGGAGGGCCAGCGCGAGGGGGATCCCGACGACGACGGCGCCCAGTGCGTAACGGGACTTCACGCGGCCACCTCCGATCGGGGGGCGAGACGGCGCGCGACCAGGTCGGCACCGAGGTTGAGCACGACCGTGGCGACGCCGAAGACGACGGCGAGTCCCTGGACCACGGGCACGTCGCGTTCCGCGACGGCGTTCATCAGGACGGTGCCGAGCCCGGATATCACGTACAGCGCTTCCACGACGATGACTCCGCACAGCAGCCAGTCGATGGTCCGGGCCAGTTGCTGGGTGGCGGGTGCCATGGCGTTGGGCAGGGCGTGCCCGTACCGGATACGGAAGCCGGGGACTCCGTATCGGCGGGCGTGTGCGGCGTACGGCGAGTCCAGCGCGTCGATCATGCCGGCCCGTACGAGGCGGGAGAGGGAACACACCGGGCGGGAGAGCAGGACGAGGACGGGCAGCACCAGGGCGGCCGGATGGGCGAGGAGGTCGGTGCCGTATCCGACGGCGGTCGGCGGGAGCCAGCCCAGGCGCAGCGCGAGAACGCTCACCAGCAGCACACCGAGGGCGAACTCGGGCACGGCGTACACGCCGAGCGTCACCGAGCTGACCAACCGGTCCACGGGTCCGCCCTCGTGGCGGGCGGCGAGGACCCCGAGGCCGACGCCGATCGGGACCAGGAGCACGACCGTCAGGGCGGCGAGCAGCAGGGTCGGCCCGAAGCCGTCCGTGATGTACGTGCTGACGGGCCGCCCGGAGGCCAGGGAGGTGCCGAAGTCCCCGTACGGCAGCCCGGCGGCCCACTCTGCCAGGCGTTCGTGGGCGGGCCGGTCGAGGTCCATCGCCTCGCGGATGGCGGCGATGCGCTCCGGGTCCGGCTGGTCGCCGGCGAGGGCGACGGCCGCGTCGCCCGGCAGCGCCTCGGTGAGGGCGAAGACGAGCAGCACGACGGCCGCCGTCTGCGCCACACCGAGCAGCAGTCGCCTGGCGATCCAGGTCCGTGGTCCGCTCACGCCAGCCATACCTTGTCGAACCGCGCCCAGTCGAGGGAGTTGGCCGGCGCCTTGGTCTCGACGCCCCGGACGCCCGGGGCCGTGCCGAGGATCCAGTCGGCGAAGCCCCAGATCAGGAAGCCGCCCTCGGAGTGCAGGCGGCGCTGCATGCGTTCGTAGACGGCGGTACGGGCGGTCTTGTCCCTGGTGGACTGCGCCTGCTGGTAGAGGGCGTCGAAGTCCTTGTGGTGCCACCCGGTGGCGTTGGTGGTGGAGCCGGTGAGCAGGCGCTGGGAGATGTGGGCCTCGATGGGCATGGCCCCTGAGCGGTAGGAGCAGATGGTGCCGGAGTCGAGGATGTCCTTCCAGTAGCTGTCCTTGCTGCCGGTCCTGACGTTGATGGTGACGCCCGCCCTGGCGGCCTGGTCGCGGAAGATGGTGGCGGCCTCAGTGAACCCGGCCGCGACGGGCGAGGTGTCGAGGGTGACTTCGAGGCCCTCGGCCCCGGCGTCCTTGAGCAGCGCCTTGGCCCGGTCGAGGTCCTGTTCGCGCTGGGGCAGGCTCGCGGCGTAGTACTCGTAGCCCTTGCCGAACAGGTCGTTGCCGACCTCTCCGGCACCGGACAGGGCGCCGTCCACCAGTTCCCCACGGTCGGCGATCAGGAAGAACGCCTCCCGTACCCGTCGGTCGTCGAAGGGCGGCCGGTCGGTCTTCATCGCGAACGACTGCATGGCGCTGTTGCGGAGCCGGATGATCTCGATCTGTCCCTTGCCCTCGTGGGCGCGGGCAGTGGCCGGGTTGAGTTCGTGCGCGTACTCGATCTGGCCGCCCAGAAGGGCGTTGACGCGGGCGGACTCCTCGTTGGCGACGACGAACTCCAGCTCGTCCAGGTAGGGGGCGCCGTCCCAGTGATCCTCGTTGCGCTTGTAGGCGGCGGACTTTCCCGGGGCGAAGGAGACGAAGCGGAAGGGGCCGCTGCCGACGGGACTCCGGTCGAAGTCCTGCTCGCCCTCCGGCACGATGTACGCGCCGAACGCGGCGAGCACGTTGGGGAATTCGGCGGTCGGACGCTTGAGGACGAACTCGACGGTCCGGTCGTCCGGTGCTCGGCTGGTTTCGAGGTCGATGGGTTCCAGGGACGCCTTGGCGCGGAACGCCTTCTTCGGGTCGGTGATGCGCCGGTAGCTGTGGAGGACGTCCTGGGCGGTGACCGGCCTGCCGTCGTGGAAGCGGGCTTCGCGCAGCGTGACCTTCCAGCGGTCCAGGCCGGCGTTGGGCTCCCACGCGGTGGCCAGTCGCGGCAGGGCGGACAGGTCGGGGCCGTAGTCGGCGAGCTTGTCGAAGAGGGCCTTGGCGCGGGCCACGTCGGCGAAGAGGTTGGCGAGGTGCGGGTCGAGCGTCTCGCTCGCGCCGCCGCCGGCGAACGCGGCGCGCAGCCGTCCGCCGCGCCGGGGCTTGCCGCCTCCCCCGGCGTTGTCCGCGGTCGGCCCGGTGCCCGCGCAGCCGGCGAGGGCGAGGGCACCGAAGCCGACGCCGGCGGCGGCGGCGGCGAGAAAGCCCCGGCGGCGCAGGCCGGGGAAGCGTGGGTCGTTCACGGGGACCTCGTTCACGGAGGCTTCGTTCATGGCAGCTTCGTTCATAGCGGTGTTCCTTGCTGCGGCGCTCGGGCGGATGGACGCGTGGGGTGTTCAGGGGCGGGAGGCGGGGGTGAGACGGGCGACCAGGTGCAGCCGGTCGCCGTCGGCCGTCCCGGTGGGCAGGTCACCCTCCTGCCAGGGCGGTTCGGTACGCGGGCCCGGCCCGTCGTGCAGGGCGAGCACCTCGAAGCCGTGGGCCGCGAGAACGTGGCGCAGCTCCTGGGGGAAGAGCAGGCGCCACGCGGAGCGCTGCTCGGCAGGCGGAGAGCCGTCGTCGGCCGTCCACACCCGCGAGCGGCGCAGCAACTGGGCGGTTCTGTCCACGGACAGGGTGGTGGTGGAGCGGTAGGCGGTGCCCTGCCAGGTGAATCCGTTGACGGCCGGGGTGTCGAGGAGGTCCGTGCGGCCCAGGAAGAAGGAGCCGTTGCGCATTTCGGCGACGAGCAGGCCGCCGGGTGCCAGTGACCGGCGGCAGGAGGTCAGGAAGCCGTCGAGCTGGTCGTTCGTGTGGCAGTACAGCAGGGCGCTGTCCAGGCACACCACCGCGTCGAAGGCACGCTCCCCCGCGTCGAATCCGTGCAGGTCGGCCCGGATGTAGTGGGGGCCGGGGTACTGGACGCGGGCGTACGCCAGCATCGCGTCGGACAGGTCGGCGCCGGTGACCGTTCGGCCGGAGCGGTGCAGGTGGGCGGCGTCGCGGCCGGTGCCGCAGCCGATGTCCAGGACACGGAGGCCGGGGGCCCCGTACCGGCGGAGGCAGTCCTCGGTCCAGCGCCCGGCTGTTCGTCCGGGGTCGGGGAAGCGGGCCTCGTACAGCGCGGGGTTGTCGGTGAGGAGGTTCGTGGTGGCGGTCATGGGTGGCGCGCTCCTCATGCTGACGCGGGTGCGGTTGTGGGTACGGGGCGGGTGGGAAGGACCCGGCGACGGTGCAGCCGGGCGACGCCGGCGGCGGAGGTGAGGCCGACAGCCAGGCAGCACGCCCACGGCAGCCACGGCATCGCCGCGCGCTCGCCGGCGTCCATGGCCCAGCCGACGAGGGCGTTGCCGACGGCGGCCGCGATGCCGGAGACCACGTAGAAGAGGCCGAAGTAGGTGCCGGTGAGTTCGGACCGGCCGAAGCCGGGGATGAGTTCCATCACGAACGGCTGGGCCGTCATCACGCCCAGGTGGAGCAGTAGGGCACCGGCCAGGACGGGCAGGGCGCGCCAGGCTGTCTCCGCGAGGCCGTCGGGGGGCGTACCGATTCCCGATACGGCCATCGGCGGTACGAACGAGAGGGTCATCAGCACGAGTCCGGCGCTGATCCAGCGCCCCCTGCTTCCCCGCCCCTTCAGTGCGCGGGTGATGCGCAGCTGAAGACCGAGGTGGGCGAGGGCGCCGACGAGGAAGACGAGTCCGGCCGCGCCTTCCCAGCCGGTCGCCCGCCGGGCCCCGTCGGGCAGCAGCAGGTACAGCTGGTTCTCCAGGGTGAACATGCCGACCATGGCCAGGGCGAAGGCGAGGAAGCCCCGGTTGCCGATCACCTCGCGCCAGTCGGCCAGGACGCTGTTCCCGGTCGGCGCGACGTGCCGGGCCGGGAGCACCAGGGCCTGGGCGACGGTGAGCACCGCGAAGATCCCGGCCGCGGTGAGTGCCGAGGCGCGGAAGTCGACCAGCAGCAGGGCGCTGCCGAGCAGCGGTCCGATCAGGGCGCCGGTGGTGGCGAAGACGTTGAACAGGGCGAACGCCTCCGCCCCGCGCTCCCCCGCCTCCAGGGTGAGATAGGCCCGTACGGCCGGGTTGAAGAGTGCCCCGGCCAGGCCGCTGAGCACCGAAGCGGCGAGGAGCACGGGCAGTTGGTCACCGAGCGCGAACAGTCCGAAGCCGACGGTGCGCAGGGCGCATCCGGTGATGATGACACCGCGCGCTCCGAGCCGGTCGGACGCCGTTCCGCCGATGAGGAACAGCCCTTGCTGGCTGAGGTTGCGCACGCCGAGCACGATGCCGACGACGGCCGCCGACATTCCGAGGTTCTCGCCCATGTGCAGGGCGAGGTACGGGATCAGCAGGTAGAAACCGGTGTTGACGCCCAGTTGGTTGACCAGGAGGAGCCGTATCGCGAGCGGGAAGCCGCGTATCTCGTGCCACGTCTTCATTCCGGAGCCTTCTCGGCGCGACTCCGGCGCACGCCGAGCCCCGGGCCTCGGCCGGCGCGTACCGTGCCGTCGCCGCCGCCGATGCCCGTCCACGGATCGACGGCGAGCAGCAGGTGACCGTCGAGGTCGACCCAGCGGGCTCGGTCGGCGAGGTGGACTGCGGGGGCGATGCCGAGGGTGCTGGCGGTCAGGCAGCCGAGCATCAGCTCGGTTCCGGTGTCCGCGATCAGTTCGGCGATGCGGAGGGCGGCGCCGACGCCGCCGCACTTGGCGAGTTTGACGTTGATTCCCTGGACGCGTCCGGCGAGGCGGCGGGCGTCCTCGAAGCCGGTCGCGTCCTCGTCGGCGATGACCGGCAGCGGCGAGTGTTCCGCCAGTTGTGCCAGCGCCTCGGGATCGCCGGGCGGCAGCGGCTGCTCGACGGCCTCGACGCCCAGCTCGGCGTAGAGGGGAAGCAGCCGCGCGGACTCCTGGACGGTCCACGCGCCGTTGGGGTCCAGCAGCAGCCGGGTGTGGGGGGCGGCGGCGCGCACGGCCCGTACGCGGGCCAGGTCCTCGGCCGGGTCCGGGGTGCCGGCCTTGATCTTCAGGATCGAGAATCCGTCCCGTACGAGGCGTCGCGCCTGGTTTCCGGCCCGTTCCGGTGTGGTGATGCCGATGGTGCGGGCGGTCGCGGCGGAGGGCGGTGTTCCGTGGGTGCTCAGGAGACGGTGGACAGGGAGGCCCGCGCGTTTGCCGACGAGGTCTAGCAGCGCCGCCTCGACGGCTGCCGTCACGGCCGGCGGGGCGGCGGGCCTATCGGTGCCGGCCCGGAGGGACTCCAGGGCGGTCTCGGGGTCGGCGAAGCGGGCCAGCCACGGGGACTCCGCGTGCAGCAGCCGCCCGAGGGTCTCGGCGTCCAGGCCGTAGTACACGCTGGTGACGGCCTCACCGTGACCTTGCAGTCCCTGGTGCTCGATGGTCAGCCAGACGGCCTCGCGGGCCGCCATCGTGGAGCGGGATATGCGCAGCGGCTCGGTGAGTTCCAGGCGCACGGTGCGCTGAGCCGCCTTCACGGGTTCTCTTCCGGGGGCGCGACGACCGGGTCGGTGACCGTGCCGCACCGGGCCCAGCCGGTGGCCTCCACGGCCTTGGGGTGCGGTATCTCGACGGGGCGTGTGGCGGCGGTGGCCGGTTCGATGCCGTGGGTGGCGGCGAAGTCGTCGTCGAACACGCTGCCGAGGTAGCGGTGCGGCCCGTCGGGGAAGACCGTGGCGACCACCGCGCCCGGGTGGACGCGGGCGGCCCAGGCGGCGACGAGGGCGACGGCCCCGGTGCTCCAGCCTCCGCTGACGAAGGAGGAACGGGCCAGCCGTCGGCACGCGTCGGCGGCCTCGGCGGGGCCGACCCAGTGGACCTCGTCGAAGGCGTCGTAGGCGACGTTGCGCGGGTGGATGCTGCTGCCCAGGCCCCGCATCAGCCGGGCGCGGGCAGGCTGGCCGAAGATCGTCGAGCCGGTGGCGTCCACGCCGATAAGCCGCAGGCGGGGCCAGTGGCGGCGCAGCGGGCCGATGATCCCGGCGCTGTGGCCGCCGGTTCCGACGCTGCACACCAGTACGTCGAGGTGGTCGAGCCGGTCGACCAGTTCGGCCGCGAGGGAGGCGTAACCGGCCTTGTTGTCGGGGTTGTTGTACTGGTCGGGCCAGTACGCGTCCGGGAGCCGCGTCAGGAGTTCACGCAGCCGGGTCAGTCGGGCGGCCTGCCAGCCGCCCTCGGCCTCCGGACGGTCGACAAGCTCCAGGCGGGCCCCGTGGGCGCGCAGCAGTTGGCGCATCGACGGCTCCAGCTCGATGTCGCCGACCAGCACGACCGGGTGGCCGAGGGCCTGCCCGGCGAAGGCCAGCCCGATGCCGAGCGTCCCGGAGGTGGACTCCACCACGGGTGCGCCCGGGCGTAGTTCGCCGCGCTTCTCGGCGCCCAGGAGCATGGAGACGGCGGCCCGTGCCTTCATGCCGCCGACGCCGAGCCCTTCGAGTTTGGCCCAGAAACCGGGCTGCGGGCACGGCAGGTCGACGGTGACATGGGCGAGCGGGGTCCGGCCGAGCAGATCGAGGAGTTCCCGGTTACCCGTGGTCCCTGCGGTCCGGTTGCCCGTGGTGGCCGCGGTTGCGAGGACTGCCGTGGTCACAGGGTGCTCCCGTAGCGGTGGATGGTCCCCGGGCCGCCGTCCAGCCAGAAGAAGGGGTACGGCTCCGCGCACACGGCGCTGACTCCGGAGCCGATCAGGCGGGGCAGGACCGCGCTGCCGGTCTGCGCGAACATCACCAGGGGCGTGCCGTGGTGCTGGGCCCGCTGCCGCAGCGGCTCGAAGGTGCCGTTGCCGAGGACCATGCCGGAGGCGAGGACCGCGTCGCAGCGCTCCAGCTCCGCCAGGGCGTCGGTGCGTACGGGCTCGCCCCATTCGGTCGTGCCGCCCTTGAGGTCGCAGGGGATGTACGCGAGTCCGCGCGACCGCAGGGCCTCCAGCAGCGAGTTGACGACGCCGACCACGAGCACGGTCGCTCCGGGCGCGGCGTCGATCAGCTCGACCACGGCCTCGGCCCGCGCCCGGGACTTCTCCAGGGACGTACCGGCGGGCAGCCGGCAGGGGTGTGCGCCGTGGGCGGGAGTGTGCGGCAGCGTGTGCATGAGGTAGGAGTCGAGGGCGGCGACGCGGACCGGCGCCAGCTCGTGTGCCAGCAGTGCGGCGATGTCCGCGCCGACGCAGTCCTCGACGGCGCCGTCGGGCAGCTCTCCGGGCTCGACGGCACAGGAGCCCACGGCTTCGGCGAGGCGCAGGCCGAGCACTTCGTTGCGGTAACGGGAGCCGCGGCCTTCGTGCCGGACCGCCTGCCGGGTGGTGAAGGCCACCGAGATCCGCTGGGTGCGCGGGCCGGGGCCGAGGGCTCCGGCCAGGACGCGCTCTTCGAGGTCGTCGTACGAGGTGGCCAGGGGGCCTGCGCCGGTGAGGGCGGTCATCGGGTCACCACCCGGGGGCGCAGCTGCGTGAGGAGGGCTTCGACGCTCGCGCGGGCGCCCGCGCCCCGGGCGTCTCCGGCCATGACGTGGCCGAGATATTCGTTGTTGCTGCCCGCGGCCGTGACGGCCTTGCCGGCGTCGGCGAGCTGGAGTTCGAGCAGGCCCCCCGCCGCGCGGACCGCGTCGGCGCCGTCGACGGTCTCCAGAACTCCGTCCTGGTCCGGCACCAGGAAACCGATCGCCGCGCTGGTCAGTCCGGTGGCGCGGCGGCGCAGGTCCGGCTCGCGGCCGAGGGCCACGTCCACGCAGGCGGCGGCGAGGTCGATGCCGGTCACGTGCCGGACGAGCTCGGTGATGCGGTTGCCGGCCGGCCGGGGGTTGACCTCGACCAGGCGTGGTCCGTCGGCCGTCAGTTTGATCTCGGTGTGGGCGACGGCCTCGTCCAGGCCGAGTGCCTCCAGTGCCCGGCGCGCGGTGTCCTCCGCGACCGCGGTGTCCGCGGCGTCCAGGGCGGCCGGGAACATGTGTCCGGTCTCGATGAACGCGGGTGCGCCGCCGACGCTCTTGTCGGTGACGCCGATGACGTGCACCGCCCCGCCGAACGACACGGTCTCGACGCTCACCTCAGGGCCGTCGAGGAGCTCTTCGACCAGCACCACGGGGGCACGGTGCTGGCCGCGGGCGTTGACGGGGAAGGCGGCGAGCGCGCGGTAGGCGTGCGCCAGCGCAGCCTCGTCGTCGGCACGGCGGACGAACATCCCGGCGCACAGGTCCACGGGCTTGAGTACCAGCGGGTAGCCGATGTCCCGGGCCGCGGCGGCGGCTTCGGCCCAGTCCGCACACACCGCGAAGCGCGGTCCCGGCACGCCGGCCCGGGCCAGGACCCGGCGGGTCGCGTCCTTGCGGCACGCGTTCGCGACCGACTCGGGCGTGGGGCCGGGCAGCCCCAGCGTTCCGGCGATGCGGGCGGCTGTCGGGAGGTAGTAGTCGCAGGAGGTGATCACGCCGTCGAAGCGCAGCGCCTCATGGGCCTGCTCGACGAAGGACGGCAGCGCGTCGGTGTCGTTGGTCTCCGCGGTGAGCACATGGCGGGCCGCGAGGAGCGGGTGCGCGGTGCCCTCGGGGGCGGAACGCAGGTAGTGGTGCAGGTCGCGGGTCAGGAAGGTGAACTCGTGACCGGCCTCGCGAACGGCCCGTGGCAGCAGTCTGCTCATGGATCCGACCCAGCTCTCGACCATCAGCAGATGAGCCACGTTCTCCCCTTACACACAGCGCGGTTGAGGCATCTCACGGTCAGGGCGACCGTGTCGCCGCTTGACCAAGCAGGACACTATCGATAATCGTTTTCATTGTCACCTGACGGAGTGGGGCTTCCTCACCCCGCACCGTTTCAGGTGCCGGCAGCCGACACGCCCCTCCGCACAACCGCGATCGTTCACAGGAGAGCTCATGCACCGTCCCCCGCACCCCTACACCGTGCGCCCAGCGACCCCGGCCGACGCCGAAGGTGCCCGCCGGGTCATGCTCGACACCTTCTACCGGGACTTCGGCTACGGTTACGTACCCGCGTGGCACCAGGACGTCATCGACCTCGAGAGCACCTATCTGGACGACCCGCGCCATGTGCTGATGGTCGCCCTGCACAACGGGGAGGTCGTCGCCACGACGGGCATCCGGTCGGCGGGGCCGGCCCATCCGCCGCACCCCCGTTGGCTCGCCGAGCGCTACCCGTCGGGCACCACCGCACAGCTCGTCCGGGTCTACGTACACCCGGATCACCGGCGGCACGGCCTGGCTCGCACCCTCGTGGACCGGGCCTGCGCCTTCGCCGCCGGGACGCCCGGCTACGACTGCGTCTACCTGCACACCAACGTCGACGTCGCGGGCGCCGAGGCGTTCTGGCGCAGCATGGCGAAGGAGGTCTTCGACGCCCGCACGACCGGGGAGCACGGTCCTGGTGTGGGCACCGTGCATTTCGAGATTCCGCTGCCGTAGCGCGGGACGGGGAAGGCCCGGGTCAGCCGCGCAGTGCCGAGGCGAAGATGCCCGGCAGCTTCACCGGGGAGGGGGCCGTGGCGTAGTCGGCGAGGCGCTTCATCGTCGTAGCGCCCGTGCGGTTGGTGACGTGGTACGGCGGGCGCGGGGACAACGACGGGGACCCGGTGAGCAGTCCGCGCGGGAACGGCGCGAACGGCGCCCGCAGCACCGTCTTCTCGACGTTCTCCGGCATGAAGGCGTTGTGCGCGAATCCGACGCCGCCGATCTCCTGGCGGGTGTGGCCGGGAAGGGCGCCCCCCCGGCGTGCAGCCGAGCAGGAAGCCGAACGTCGACCAGCAGTTGACGCCGAGCGTGCCGTAGCGCGGCGCGGTGACGGCCTCGTCGACGGCGGCGCGGTGGGCGCGTTCGGTCCTCGGGTGAACGAGCAGCTCACTCCGGCACGGGTGACATGCTCCTGCCTCGGTCGCCCCGGCCCCCTGTGCTCGCGTCGCCCCCCCCCCATCGCCCATGCCGCCGGCCCTACGCGCAGCCGCGGCCGGGCCCGCGCGGGGGCGGACACGGAGGGCCGGGCTCATCATCCGGGCATGAGGGGGGCCGGGCTCATCGTCCGGGTGCGTCAGGCCAGTTCGGCCCGGAGCACATACTTGGTGATCTTTCCCGAAGCGGTGCGCGGCAGTTCGTCGCGGAGCACCAGCTCACGCGGGAACTTGTAGCGGGCGATCCGCGTCCCGAGCCACTCCCGCACGCCCTCCAGATCCAGCCGAGCTCCCTCGCGCGGCACCACGACGGCCACCACGGTCTCGCCCCACTGACCGTGCGGCCGGCCGACGACGGCGACGTCCAGGATGTCCGGGTGGCCGCGCAACGCCCCCTCGACCTCCTGCGAGGCGACGTTCTCGCCGCCCGTGATGATCACGTCCTTCATCCGGTCCACGACGGTGACGAAACCGTCCTCGTCGATCCGCCCGAGGTCACCCGAGCGGTACCAGTCACCGGTGAAGACCTCCGCGGTGGCCGCTTCGTCGTCGAGGTAGCCGACCATACGGGTGTCCGAGCGCAGCCAGATCTCGCCCGTCTGTCCGGCCTCGGCGTCGGCGCCGTCGGGGCGTACGACCCGCAGATCCACCCCGGGCATGCCGCCGCGCCCGATCGCACCGGCCTTCTCCACCTGCTCGGCCGGGGAGAGCGAGGCTCCGACGGGTCCCGTCTCGCTCATCCCGTACACCTGGTGGAAGTTCTCCGATCCGTACGCCTTCATGAGGTGGCGGGCGGTCCCCGCGTCGAGGGGGCCCGCACCGTAGATCCACGCGCGGACGGAGGACAGGTCGAAGTCGGCGAAGTCCGCGACGGCCCTCAGCGGGGCGATCAGGGCGATCGGCGCGCCGAACATGGCCGTGACCCGCTCGCGCTGGATCGTCTCCAGCATGCCTCGGGGCTCGTACTCGCGTTGCAGGATGACCGTGGCCCCCAGCAGCAGCGTGCCCAGGGCCCAGTTGTTGAGCGGCGACGCGTGCCAGATCGGCATGCAGATCAGGAACCGCTCGTCGCGGCGGAGGGGGATCGCGGCGGCCGTGTACGTCGCGGTCAGCGCGATGGTCCGGTGCGTGTGGACGCAGCCCTTGGGCCTGCCGGAGGTGCCCGAGGTGTACAGGATCTGCGCGACGTCGCCGTCCGGACCCGGCTCGCCGGCCCATGGCCCGGCCCCCGCCACCAGCGCCTCGAAGGAGTCGGCCGGGAGCCGGTCCGCCGCGGTGTCCGGGTGGCTGACCAGCCAGCGCACATCCGCCTCCGCGGCCGTCGCGCGTTCACCGATCTCCGCGTCGACGACCGCGAGCCGGGCACCGCAGTGCCTCAGCTGATGCGTGACCTCCGCGGTCTGGAGCTTGTGGTTGACCGGCACCAGCGTGGCGCCGACATACCAGGCGCCGAACGCGGCGAACAGGAAGGCCGGGGTGTTGTACGTCATCACGGCGAGCCGGTCACCGGGCCGGAGGCCCGCATCGCTCAGCGCGGTCGCGGCGCGACGGGCCGCGTGGGCGAACTCCTGGTAGCTCCACCGTTGTCCGCGGTAGATCACGGCCTCTTCGGGGCCGGACGAGCGGGCCACACTGTCCAGCAGAGCACTGAGGTGCATCACGTTCTCCTGACGAGCCGGGCCGGTGGAACCGGCCGTGGCGGGAAACTTTGAATGATGGTTCACTTCTTTCATGGCCTACCGCAAGACCCCAGCCGAAATTCGTCGGCTCGAAGCCGCCCGGGAGCATCTCGTCGTCCGCGCCACCGAGGTGGTGGCGGAAGTCGGCTGGGCGCAGGCGTCGGTGACGGCGGTCGCCGACGCGGCCGGGATCGCCGCCGGCTCCGTCTACCAGCACTTCTCGTCCAAGTCCGCGCTCGCCGTGGAGGTCTTCCGGCGTGCCGCGCAGCGCGAGGTGGACGTGCTGGGCGAAGTGCTGGAGGGCG
This sequence comes from Streptomyces sp. SM11, assembly GCF_002910905.1. GTDB lineage: Bacteria > Actinomycetota > Actinomycetes > Streptomycetales > Streptomycetaceae > Streptomyces. The sequence goes on from NZ_NEUE01000158.1 coordinate 56,996, forward strand.
ACGGTGATCCGGTCGAGCGGCTGCGCCAGGGCGTGGAGGTGTTCGCCCGCCGTGCCCTGGAGAACCACGGCCTGGCGTACGCGCTGCTCGCGGCGCCCGCCGAACCGGCGGTCGGCGCGGAGCGTCTCGCTTTCCGGCGCCGCTACCGGGCCCTGTTCGCCGCGGTGATCGACGAGGGGAGCTCCGCCGGCCTGCTGCCCGGCCAGGACGCGGAGATCACCGCCGCGGCGCTCACCGGCGCCATCGGCGAGGTACTCGTGTACCCGCTCAGCACCTCGGCCGCGCACGACACGGACCGGCTCATCGCCTCCCTGACCGCCGTGGCCCTGCGCTGCGCGGGCGCGGGCCCCTGACTCACTTGGCGCATCCGTCGTCCCCGCACTCCGTGTGCCCCACCCACCCGTCCCGCCTCCCGGAGGAGATTCGATGCCCACGTCCATCGCACCACGCAGCAACCCGACCGCCGTGACGCACGAGGTGACGAACCAGGCGCCTCCGCTCACCGGCCACGACACCGCCGACGACGCGGTGCTGCTCGAAGGGATACGCCGCGAGGGCGCCGAGTGGCACATGGACGAGCTGCACCGCTTCGGCCGCTACGTCGGCAGCGAGGAGGCGCAGCACTGGGCCGACCTGGCCAACCGCCACGAGCCGGAGCTGCGTACCCACGACCGTTTCGGCCACCGGGTCGACGAGGTCGAGTTCCACCCCGCCTACCACCACCTGATGGACGCCTCGGTGCGCGCGGGTCTCGCGGGCGCCGCCTGGGCCGACGGTCGCCCCGGGGCCCATGTCGCCCGCGCCGGCGGGTTCATGCTGGCCACGATGCTGGAGCAGGGACACCTGTGCCCGGTCTCGATGACGTACGCCGTCGTCCCGGCGCTGCGCCGCTCCCCCGACCTCGCCAAGACGTACGAACCGCTGCTGACCAGCCGGGTGTACGAGCCCGGGCTGAGCGCCCCCGCCGCCAAGCGCGGCCTGCTGGCCGGCATGGGCATGACGGAGAAGCAGGGCGGCACCGATGTGCGGGCCAACAGCACGACCGCCGCCGAGCAGACCGACGGAAGCTGGCGGCTGCGGGGGCACAAGTGGTTCACCAGCGCGCCGATGAACGACCTCTTCCTGGTGCTCGCCCAGTCGCCCGGCGGCCTGTCGTGCTTCCTGGTGCCGCGTGTGCTCCCCGACGGGAGCCGCAACACCTTCCGCATCCAGCGGCTCAAGGACAAGCTCGGCAACCGCTCCAACGCTTCCAGCGAGCCCGAGTTCGACGACACCGTGGCCTGGCTCGTCGGTGACGAGGGCAAGGGTGTGCGCACCATCATCGACATGGTGACGATGACCCGGCTCGACTGCGTGCTCGGTTCCGCCGCGGGCACCCGTGCCGCGCTCGCGCAGGCGGCCCACCACGCACGCCACCGCTCGGTGTTCGGCGCGAAGCTGATCGATCAGCCCCTGATGCGCAACGTCCTCGCGGACCTGTCCCTGGAGTCCGAGGCCGCCACGACCCTGGCCCTGCGCCTGGCGGGGGCCGCCGACCGCGCGCACCGGGGCGACGGCGGGGAACGCGCCTTCCTGCGCCTGGCCACCGCCATCGGCAAGTACTGGGTGTGCAAGCGGCAGCCCGCCGCGGTCGCCGAGGCCCTGGAGTGCCTCGGCGGCAACGGTTACGACGAGGCGTCCGGCATGCCGCGGCTGTATCGCGAGGCCCCGCTCAACGGCATCTGGGAGGGCTCCGGCAATGTCAACGCTCTGGACATGCTGCGGGCGTTGACACGTGAACCCGAGTCCGTGGAGGCCTTCCACACCGAGATCGGGGCCGCGGCCGGGGCGGACGCGCGCCTCGACGCGGCCTGGCGGGAGCTGCGGGCCGAGCTGGCACGTCCCGAGGACGCCCAGCTCCGGGCCCGCCGGGTCATCGAACGGGCCGCACTCGTGCTGCAGGGCTCCCTCCTCGTGCGGCACGCTCCGGGGGCGGTGGCCGACGCGTTCTGCGCGTCCCGCCTCGCCGGGGACCGGGGGCTGGCCTTCGGCACGCTCCCCGCGGGCACCGACTTCGCGGCGCTGCTGGGGCGGCTGCCCGCCTGACCCTCCCCCTCACGTCGCTTGCGGACGGTGCACGCCCGGCGGCCGTCCCGCTCCGCCTCCGCCACGATCGCGGAGGTAGGCGTCCAGCTCGGCGGCCCCGGCCAGCATGGCCCGCCCGCGGGCGGCCAGCCGGGCGTGCCAGTCGTGCAGGGCGGCCGCCAGCGGCTCCAGGCCGCCGGCCGCCCGGACCTGGGCGATCAGCGGTGCGATCTGCTCCAGCCGGTAGCCGCCCCGCCTGAGCTGGTGGGCCAGCCCGGCGTCCCGTACGTCGGTCCCGGCGTACACCCGGTACCCGGTTCGCGGGTCGCGGCGCGGGGCGACGAGCCCGGCACGCTCCCATTTCCGGAGTGTGGCGGGCCTGATGCCCAGCTTTCCCGCCAGCGGTCCCACGAACATGTCGCCGGGGCTCGACGCGTCGTCGGGTGCGGGTGCGATGCCGGGTCCCAGATCGCGGAGGGCCCTCTCTACGGCGTGCAGCGTCCGCCGGTCCTCCAGGAGCTGGGCGTGGCTCTCGTCGACGAGGCGGAACGCCTCCTCCGGCTCGTCGCGGTTCACCGCCCGCATGATCGACGTCGCGGTCCCGTGCCCATGTCCGGGAACCAGCGCGAGGAACGCGTCGAGGGCGAGCGCGTGCAGCGGTGTGTAGGTGCGATAGCCCTGGGGTGTGCGCCCGGCGGCCGGGAGGATCCCCGCCGCCTCGTAGTTCCTGACGGCCTGCGTCGACAGTCGGTGCCGACGGGCCAGGTCGACGGGCCGGAGGCGCTCACCTGTTTGAGGGTTCTGCGGCATGAGCCCCATGATATAGCGGAAAAGTTTCAACCGAGGGTTCAACGATACGGTTGAAGCCATGGCCAACGACATCAAGGACATCGCCCACGCCGTCGAGGCGGCCTCCGTCATGGGGCTGTTCGCCTCCCCGCCCCGGATACTGACCCTGGGCGAGCCCACCCACGGGGTGGACGCCCCGCTCCGCCTGCGCAACGCGCTCTTCCGGCAGCTCGTCGAGCGGGAGGGCTACCGGACGATCGCCATCGAGAGCGACTGCGTGGCGGGGCTGCTGGTGGACGACCACGTAACGGCCGGCGCGGACACGCTCGACGAGGTGATGGAGCGGGGGTTCGGTCACGGTCTCGGGGCGTCGGCGGCCAATCGTGAACTGGTGAGCTGGATGCGCGCGTTCAACGACGGCCGGCCCGCGTCCGACCAGCTCCGTTTCGCCGGCTTCGACGGCCCGCTGGAAATGGCCTACGCCGCGAGCCCCCGGGAAACCCTCACCTCGCTGCACCACTGTCTCGCGGACCACGTGGACCCGGGCCTGCTCCCCTGCACCGCCGAGACGCTCGACCGCCTGATCGGCGCCGACGACCGGTGGACCGACCCCGCGGCGATGCTGGATCCGTCCGCGTCCTTCGGACGGTCGGCCGAGGCCCGGGAACTGCGGCTGCTCGCCGACGACCTGGGGACGCTGCTCGACACGTGGACGCCGCACCTGATCGCGGTGGCCTCGCGGGACGCGTTCGACCGGGCGCTCCTGCACGCGCGGGCCGCCTCGGGTCTGCTGCGGTACCACTACTGGATGGCCGACACCTCACCGGGCCGACTGGCACGGCTGACGGGCCTGCGGGATCAGATGATGGCCGCCAATCTCCTCGCGCTCGCCGAACGGGGGCCGGTCCTGGCGCACGCCCACAACGGCCATCTCCAGCGGGACATGAGCTCGATGCGGATGGGCGGCCTGCCGCTGGAGTGGTGGAGCGCGGGCTCCATCGTGCACGCCCGTCTGGGCGAGGAGTACGGCTTCCTGGCCACCGCCTTCGGCACGATGCGGCACCAAGGGGTCGACATTCCGCCGCCGGACACCCTCGAAGGAATCCTGTACGCGCTCCCGGACGAGCCTTTCCTGGTGGACGCCTCCGAGCTGGCCGCCGCCGTCGGCGCCACGGGTCCCGTACGGCGTGTGTCCCCGTACTTCGGCTACGCGCCGCTCGACCCGACGCACCTGTCCCGCATCGACGGAGTCGTGTTCATGAAGGACATCCCGGAGGACTGAGCACGCCCGGACAGGTGAATCCGGTCCGGCCAGGAATAGGTGGACAGGGCCGTTGTTGATCACACCATGACTTCTGAGATTTCCGGGACGGGCAGGACCTTCGGACGCGTGGGGATCGGTCGGCCTCGGGCACTTCGCCACCCTGCACGGCTGGGCGAAGGCTGAGATCGACGGCCCTGTGGCATACGACGACGCGACGTTCCATGTCTCCATGCGGCCCACGAGTCGGCGCCGTTCGTGGGCGACTTCACCGTCGATGTGACGGTGGACGGCTACGGAACTCGGCTGCCTGCACGCCGACGTCCACACGCCGCGCTTCGGGCTGCGGATGTGCACGATGGTGATGCCGACTGCCATCGGGCCCAACCGGATGCAGTTCCGGCAGCTCAACCGCATCGCCTTCGACGAGCCCGGCCGGCTGCCGCCCCGGCTGGCCCGGATCGTCAGCCGTACAGCGGCCCTGCTCCTGGACCGCCCCGTCCTCCGGTCCAGTTGCGAGTTCACCGCCGCCGATTTCCCGATCTGGCATCACAAGCAGTGCCAGCAGCCGCCCCGGCCGGCTTCCGGTGACGGGCCGATCGGCCCGTTCCGGCGGCGGGCCAAGCGGTGCTGTCCGGAGACACCCGGCAGGGGTGCGGTGACCCGGCCCCATCGCAGCGAGGGCGAGGACAGCGCCATGCTCTCCTGACCTGCCCCGCTCCGGCTGCGCCCCGCGCCCGGCCCTCCTGCGTCCCCGGCCCCGCCCCTCCGGTGCCCCCTGCCCTCTTCCCGGCACCGCGGAGGCCGGGGCTCCGCACTTCGGGCGCCATTCGGGCGGTGATCACGGGAAAGCGGGCGGCTCGGGCGACCGGATCGGCGGCCGTCCTGGGCGTGACCAGCGGTGTCACACCCGGGAAACGGGCGCGAACGGGCCGAGGGGATCTGGTGAAGCGGCTGGTCGTGCCCCTGGGACTGCTTGTACAAACGACACATGAGCCCGAACGGACGAGCGGGCCCCGCCCGCAACGGGCCCAGCAGCGACCAGGGAAGTGCGCCGTGGACACCGAGGAACGCCGTCGGGGAATTCTGGAGACGGCCCGGCGGGAGGGGTCGGTCGGAGTGAACGCCCTGGCGGAGCTGTTCGAGGTGGCCAAGGAGACCGTCCGCCGCGATCTGCGTGTGCTGGAGGAGCACGGACTCGTCCGCCGGACCCACGGCGGCGCCTACCCGGTGGAGTCGGCCGGTTTCGAGACCACGCTCGCCGTCCGCACCACCCGTAACGTTCCGCAGAAGTCTCGGATCGCGGCAGCCGCCGCCGATCTGCTCGGCGACGCCGAGACGGTCTTCGTCGACGAGGGCTTCACCCCGCAGCTCGTCGCCGAGGCGTTTCCCCAGGACCGGCCGCTGACCGTGGTCACCGCTTCCCTGGCCGTCGCCACCTCCCTCGCCGGGGCGGAGAAGACCTCGGTGCTGCTGCTGGGAGGCCGGGTGCGGGGCTCGACGATGGCGACCGTCGACCACTGGGCCTCCCGGATGCTCGCGGACTTCGTCATCGACCTCGCGTATCTCGGGGCCAACGGCATCTCCCGCGGGTACGGCCTCACCACCCCGGACCCCGCCGTCGCCGAGGTGAAGGCGCAGGCGCTGCGCAGCTCTCGGCGCCGGATCTTCGCCGGGATCCACAGCAAGTTCGGGGCGGTGAGCTTCTGCCGGTTCGCCGGGGTCGGCGACTTCGAAGCGATCGTCACCGACGCCGGACTCCCCTCGGCCGAGGCTCAGCGCTACTCCCTCCTGGGCCCCCAGGTCATCCGCGTCTGACCGGGCCCACCGCCTGTACCACCGCCCCCAAGGCTCCCGCACCCCCACATCCGCTCCACCCTCACCGCCGGGGCCTGGCTCGCCATGCCCACAACGACCCGATCACCGAGCCGCTACGACTGATCAGGAGCCCCCATGCCTCATCCAGGACGCCGCCGCCGACCACGAGTCCGTGGCCGGGCCTGCGCCATGACCGCCGCCCTGACCCTGCTCGCCACCGGCTGCGCCGGAGCGGGCGGGACCGCCTTCGGCGGCGGCGACGCACTGAACGTACTGATGGTGAACAACCCGCAGATGGTCGAACTGCAGAAGCTGACCGCGCGGCACTTCACGGAGGAGACCGGCATCAAGGTCCACTTCACGGTGCTGCCCGAGAACGACGTACGCGACAAGATCAGCCAGGACTTCTCCAACCAGGCCGGTCAGTACGACATCGCCACCATCAGCAACTTCGAGCTGCCCTTCTTCGCGAAGAACGGCTGGCTGCACCCCCTCGACGTGTACGCGGCGGCCGACACCGCCTTCGACCAGGAGGACATCCTCCGACCGTTGCGGGAATCGCTGACCGCCGAGGACGGCAAGCTCTACGCCCAGCCCTTCTACGGCGAGTCGTCCTTCCTGATGTACCGCAGGGACGTCTTCGAGGAGCACGGCCTCACGATGCCCGAGAAGCCGACCTGGGAGCAGGTGGCGAAGCTCGCCGAGCGCACGGACGGGGCTGAGCCCGGGATGAAGGGCATCTGCCTGCGCGGGCTGCCGGGCTGGGGGGAGGTCATCGCCCCGCTCACCACGGTCGTCAACACGATGGGCGGCACCTGGTTCACCGAGGACTGGGAACCGCGCCTGAACGCACCGGAGTTCAAGAAGGCGACGAAGTTCTACGTCGATCTCGTGCGGGAGCACGGAGAGCTCGGCGCCCCGCAGTCCGGGTACGCCGAGTGTCTGAACAACATGACCCAGGGCAAGACCGCCATGTGGTACGACGCCACGGCGGGCGCCGGGTCCCTGGAGGCGAAGGGCTCCCCGGTGAAGGGGAAGATCGGTTACGTCCCGGCCCCCGTCGAGCGGACCGAGAGCTCCGGCTGGCTCTACACCTGGGCCTGGGGTCTGCAGAAGGCGTCCAAGAAGGCCGACGACGCCTGGAAGTTCGTGTCCTGGGCCTCCAGCAAGGAGTACGAGGAGCTCGTCGGGGCCACCAGCGGCTGGTCCAACGTCCCTGCGGGTAAACGGGCTTCCACCTACGCCAACCCCGAATACCGGGCGGAGGCGGGCGCGTTCGCCGATGTCACCGAGCGGGCCATCTCCGAGGCCGATCCGGGGAATCCGGGCACCCAGCCGCGCCCGACGGCGGGCATCCAGTTCGTCGGCGTACCGGAGTTCACCGATCTGGGCACCCGGGTGGCGCGGGAGATCAGCGCCGCCATCGCGGGCCGCCAGTCGGTGGACTCCGCACTCGCCGCCTCCCAGAAGCTGGCCGAGAAGGTCGCGGAGGCATACCGATGACCGTCACCGCCACCCGAGCGGCCACGTCCCGGCCGGCTCCGGCGAAGAAGCCGGGCGGCAGCAACCGGCGGCGCGCCTGGGCGACCCGCGCACCCCTGCTGCCCGCGCTCATCTTCCTGATCGCCGTCACCCAACTGCCGTTCGTGGCAACCCTGGTGATCTCGCTCTTCGACTGGAACTCCCTCAAGCCGGAGAAGCGCCACTTCACCGGTTTCTCCAATTACACGTCGGTGTTCACCGATGAGGCGTTGCGCGAATCGGTCGTGACGACCGTCGTCCTGACCGCGTCCGTCGTGATCGTCAGTGTCGCGCTGGGGCTCGTCTTCGCCCTGCTGCTGGACCGCGCCTTCTTCGGCCGGGGGTTCGTGCGCACCCTGCTGATCACTCCTTTCCTGCTGGTGCCGGTCTCGGCCGCGCTGCTGTGGAAGCACGCCCTCTACAACCCCGAGTACGGACTGTTCAACGGGGCGCTCACCTGGTTCGGCGAGCTGTTCGGCATCGAGAGCATCGCGCAGCCGGAGTGGACGTCCGAGATGCCGCTGATCGCCATCGAGGCTTCGCTCGTGTGGCAGTGGACGCCGTTCATGATGCTGATCCTGCTGGCCGGGCTGCAGAGCCGGCCGGCCGAGATCATGGAGGCCGCACGGCTGGACGGGGCCGGACCCTGGCAGATGTTCCGCTACCTGACCCTGCCGCATCTGCGCCGCTACCTCGAACTCGGCATCCTGCTCGGGTCGGTGTACATCGTGCAGAACTTCGACGCGGTGTTCACGATCACCTCCGGCGGTCTCGGCACCGCCAATCTCCCGTACACCGTCTACGAGACCTTCTACCGGGCCCATGAGTACGGGCTGGCGTCCGCCGCGGGTGTGGTCGTGGTGATCGGCACGATCATCATCGCCACCTTCGCGCTCCGGGTGGTCTCCTCCCTCTTCCGTGAGGAGGCGAGCCGCGCATGAGCGCCTCGACCGTGACATCCGCATCCGCATCCGCGTCCGCATCCGTCAACGCATCGACGCGCAAGGCCCGTCGGCGTTCGGCCGCCCTGGGCATCGTCGCCTGGGTCGTGGGGATCGGTTTCTGTCTGCCCGCCCTGTGGATGGTGCTGACGTCCTTCCACGCGGAGGCCGACGCGGCGACCAACCCGCCGTCGCTCGCCGCCGCGCTGACGCTGGAGGGCTACCGCACGTTCTTCGGCGGCGGAGGCGGCCCGACGCCGTGGCCCCCGCTGGTCAACTCGCTGGCGGCCTCGTTCTTCTCGACCGTGCTGGTGCTGCTGCTCGCGCTTCCGGCCGCGTACGCGCTGTCCATCCGGCGGGTGCGCAAGTGGACGGACGTGATGTTCTTCTTCCTGTCCACCAAGATGCTGCCGGTGGTCGCCGGGCTGCTGCCGGTGTACCTGTTCGCGAAGAACACGGGGCTGCTGGACAACATCTGGCTGCTGGTCCTGCTCTACACCTCGATGAACCTGCCGATCGCGGTGTGGATGATGCAGTCCTTCCTCGCGGACGTGCCCGTCTCCATCATCGAGGCGGCGCAGGTCGACGGGGCCCGGCTGCCGACGGTGCTGCGCCGGGTCGTCGCCCCGGTCGCCGGTCCCGGTATCGCCGCGACCGCCCTGATCTGCTTCATCTTCAGCTGGAACGAGCTGTTGTTCGCCCGGGTGCTGACCGGCGTGGTCGCCGGGACCGCACCCGTCCATCTGACCACCTTCGTCACCACCCAGGGCCTCTTCCTCGCCCAGCTGTGCGCGGCGTCGGTGGTCGTGTCCCTGCCGGTGCTCGTCGCCGGCTACGCCGCCCAGGACAAACTCGTCCAGGGCCTCTCCCTGGGAGCAGTCAAATGAGGGCAGCCGTCGTCGAAGCGCCCGGCAAGGTCTCCGTGACCACCGTCCCGGACCCCACGCCCGGTCCCCGCGACGTGGTCGTCGAGGTGGCGTCGTGCGGGCTGTGCGGTACCGATCTCCACATCCTTCAGGGAGAGTTCGCGCCGACCCTGCCGATCGTGCCCGGTCACGAGTTCGCCGGGGAGGTCGTCGGCCTCGGTGCGGACGTCACCGAGCTGTCCATCGGCGACAGGGTGGCCGTGGACCCCTCGCTGCACTGCCACGAGTGCCGCTACTGCCGTTCGGGCCGCGGCAACCTCTGTGACAACTGGGCGGCGATCGGCGTCACCGTGCCCGGGGGCGCGGCCGAGTTCGCGGTGGCGCCGGTCGCCAACTGCGTACGTCTGCCGGAGCACATCGACGTCCGGGACGCGGCGTTGATCGAGCCGCTGTCCTGCGCGGTGCGGGGCTACGACGTACTCAGCGGCAATCTCGGGGCCCAGGTGCTGATCTACGGATCCGGGACCATGGGGCTGATGATGCTGGAGCTGGCAAAGCGCACCGGCGCCGCGTCGGTGGACATGCTGGACGTCAACGCCCAGCGGCTGGCCACCGCGACGACGCTCGGCTGCACCGGCTCGGCCGCCCGTGCCGAGGAGCTGGACCGGCCGGGCGGGTGGGACGTCGTCATCGACGCCACGGGCAACGCCGGGGCGATCCAGGACGGTCTGGGGAGGGTCGCCAAGGGCGGCACGTTCCTTCAGTTCGGGGTCTCCGACTACGCCACGACCGCGGTGATCGAGCCGTACCGGATCTACAACCAGGAGATCACCATCACCGGTTCGATGGCAGTGCTCCACAGTTACGAGCGGGCCGCCGCGCTCTTCGCGAGCGGGGTGCTGGACGCCTCGGTGTTCATCAGCGACCGGCTGCCGCTGGAGCAGTACCCGCAGGCGACCGAGCGCTTCCGGGCGGGGATCGGCCGCAAGATCGTGGTGGAGTCGTGACGGACACGTCCCCTTCAGGACCCGGCTCCGTCCTCGTGCTCGGCGAGGCGCTGATGGACCTGGTGCCGGCCGGCGGTGACGCCGGGGTCCTGGCGGCCCGGCCGGGCGGCGCGCCCGCGAACGTCGCGGTGGGTCTGGCCCGGCTCGGCGGGCGG
>NZ_NEUE01000158.1:67422-80761 GCF_002910905.1 Streptomyces sp. SM11
CGTCCTTCGTGGGCGGGCTCGGCGACGACGCCTTCGGGGGCCGCATCGAGAAGTGGCTGACCGGTGCGGGGGTCGACCTCTCGCCGAGTTCCCGGTCGGCGCTGCCCACGGCGCTCGCGGTGGCCGACCCGGGCGAGCACGGGAACACGTACCACTTCCACCTCGGGGACACGGCGACCTTCCGGCTGCCGGACCGAACACCGGAGGCGGCGCGCTTCGGCGCGGTGTACGTGGGAGGGCTCGCCGCTGTGGTGGAGCCGGCGGCCCGTGTCGTGGCCGCCACCGCGCGGGCGGCCGCCCGCGCGGGGCTGCTCGTGGTGGACCCGAATGTACGCGAGGACCGGGCGCTCGATCCCGTACGGAGCCTCGGCAGGCTGCGCGAGCTGTGCTCTCTCGCGCATGTCGTGAAGGCGAGCGACGAGGACCTGGTGCGGCTGTGGCCGGACGCGGCCCCGGAGGCGAGCTGCCGCAGGCTCGCCGGGCGGGGACGGCTGGTGGTGATGACCCGAGGGGCGGGGGGTGCCACCGCGTACGCCCATGACGCCCCGGCTGTCTCCGTCCCCGCCCTGCCGGTGCGGGTGGTGAACACCATCGGTGCGGGCGACGCGTTCATGGCGGGGATGCTGACCTGGCTCGGGACGGAGACCGCCTGGGATCCGGTGCTGTCCGCCGGGCGGGCGGAGGCGATGCTGGAGTACGCGGTCGGGACGGCCGCGTCGGTCTGCGCCAGGGCGGGAACGGAACCCACCGCCCCGCTTGGGGTGTGAACCGGTCGCCCATCGGGCATCACCATCGGGACCCGAGTTCCGCACGGCCCTCCCCCGGCCCACGGAAACAGCCGCGGCCCCACCGGGCTCCTCCGCCCGGTGGGGCTGCGGCGTCGTCTCAGCTCTGCGGACGCTTGCCGTGGTTCGCGCCGTTCTTGCGGCGGGCCTTCTTCTTACGACGTCGCTTCGAGGACATCGACCCCTCCATCTCTCTGCTGTGTGCTTCCGTTGCGGGCGGTCAGCGGGCGGTACGGCCCGGAGATCACCGGGACGCCTGCCCAGGGACACCGTGGCAAACACCCGGTGCGCATGCAACCGGCGGTGCGCGCCGGGCGGGTGTGGACAGGTGTGCGGAGGCCGCCGGTCAGGACCGTGGCGCGCGGGCTCCGATGACCTGGGCCGTGTACCGCGCCAGGTCGGCGCGGAGCTCTTCGCGCGACATGCCCTGCCGGATGACCAGGTGCTCGACGAGGTCCGCGCGGGTGGCCGCCAGCAGGGCGTGGGCGGTGAACGCGCTGCCGGTGAGGCCTTCGATCCGGTCCAGCGTGTCCCGCAGGACACGGTGCCAGCGTTCGTAGTGCTCGGCCCGGTAGGGACCCGCGTCGCCGGTGTCCTCCAGGGCGAGGGCGAGATGCCGGTTGTCGAGCTTGAAGCACAGGACGGCGTCGAGCAGGGCGGGGATCCGCCGGTGCGGTGGTGTCGCGGGACCCAGCGGCGGGGGGCCGTCCTCGACGGCGGCCCGGATCGGTTCGAGGCGCGCGGCGAACAGTGCCTGGATCAGCCCGGTGCGGTCGCCGAAGCCGCGGAAGAGGGTCGCCTTGCCGACGCCTGCCGCCGCCGCGATGTCGGCCATCGTGATGGCCGCGGGGCTCTCGCTGCGGGCGAAGAGGTCATCGGCCGCGGCGAGGACGGCCGCACGGTTGCGGACGGCGTCCTTGCGGGGCGTGCGGGCGGTCATCGGTCTCCTCCGATTGCAAAACGGACCCTGAGTCCGTATCGTCGTCAATGAAACGGACCCAGGGTCCACATTCTAGGTGACGGAGCCTTCATGAACCCCGACCCAGCACCTGCCGACGTCCACCGCCACGACCCGCCACGCCCTCACGACGGGAACGCCTGCGCCGCGACCCTGGTCATCGGTGCGACCGGCACCACCGGAAGCCGCGTCGCGGCCCGGCTCTCCGCCGCGGGCCACCGGGTGCGGGCCGCCTCCCGGACCGCCCGCGCGGTCCCCGGCGCCGAGCAGGTCCGCTTCGACTGGGAGGACCCGGCGAGCCATGGCCAGGCACTGACCGGCATTGACCGGGTCTATCTGGTGCCCCCGATCGGCCACCCGGAGCCGGCCGAAGTGATGCTGCCCTTTCTGGAGCGGGCCCGCGACGCCGGTGTGGGCCGTGCGGTGCTGCTCAGCTCCTCCGCGATCCCCATGGGCGGGCCCGCGACCGGCCTCGTCCACCAGGCCCTGCCGGGCCTCTTCGGCGCGTGGGCGGTACTGCGGCCGTCCTGGTTCATGCAGAACTTCACCGGGGTCCACCCGCACGCGCTGAGCATCCGGGAGGCCGGGGTCATCAGGACGGCCGCGGGCGGCGGACGGGTCGGGTTCGTGGACGCGGAGGACATCGCCGCCGTCGCCGTGCACGCCCTGACCGACGAGGAGTCCCCCGACACCGACCTGGTCGTCACCGGCCCCCGGGCGCTGAGCTACGACGAGGTCGCGGCGGCCGTCGGCCGGGGCACCGGAGGACCGGTGGTCCATGAGCACCTGAGTCACGAGGAGATGCGCGACCGGCTCGCCGCCTCCGGGATACCGCTCCCGTTCGCGGAGCTGCTCGCCGGAATGGACCGCGCCATCGCCGAGGGGGCCGAGGACCGGGTCACCGACACCGTGCTGCGGCTCACAGGGCGAGCGCCGGGTGACTTCGACACCTTCGTGGCCCGGGAGCTGCGGCCGTCGACGGACGGGCCCGTCGCTCAGGGCCGGTAGCGCAGTGGATGGTCGTCCGGCACCTCGACGACGGCGATCCGCACTCCGTCGGGGTCCTCGATCCACATCTCGACCAGTCCCCAGGGTTCGCGTTTCGGCGGCCGCAGGACGGTCACACCCTTCGACCGCAGTTCGTCGTGGGCGGCCTCCGCGTCGTCGACCTGGAGCCAGATCCGCACGGCCGGGGAGGGTGGCTCCTCGCCCCGGCCGGAGACCTCCAGGAACCCGCCGCCGAGAAAGTAGACCGTGCCGCGCCCGGGACCCGTACCGAACTCCCGTTGGACGGCGAGGCCCAGGGCCTCGCCGTAGAAGGCGCGGGAACGCTCGGGGTCGGTGGGGCGCAGCAGAATCCTGCTGCCCAGTACGTGCACCATGAGCCGAGCGTATGCCTTCGAACCCGGGGGGCGGGTTCCCCGGGGTCGGTCAGTTGCTCAGCTCGTCGATGAAGTCGTCCGTGCACCGGCTCTCGGCCGCCTGTCCACTGGCCCGGTTCATACAGTCCTCGAAGTCCGTGAACTCCTGCGAGTCCAACACGGAGACGGCCACCACGAGGACGACTGCCGAACCGATGAGCCCGAGCGCCCCGAACGCGGCGCCGACTATCGCCATCACCCGGCGCGGCGCGCGGCCCTTACGGGTGCGGAGCGCGGCGACGACGCCGAAGACGATGGCGAGCAGGCCGAGAAGCAGCCCGCCCACCACGGTCCAGAAGGACAGGCAGGCGATGAGGCCGAGAACGAGGGCGGCGACCGCGAATCCGTTCGTCGGTGCGGGCCCCTGGGCGGCGTAGGGGTCGTGACCGGCGGCGGGCTGACCCGGGTACGAGGGATCCGGGTATGAGGGAAGGGACATCGGGGTGGTGCTCCTGTTCTCCTGTGCTTTTCATCCACCTGCCCCATGGTCCCCCCTCCATGCACCGCTCAGGTCACACTCCGGCAACTAAATGCGCTGGCCAGGGGCTTCTCTGCGGAGCCGCGCCGACAGGTGGTGCTGGAGCGGCCGGCCGATCGCGGCGAGGTCGTGGACGAAGGTGAGCGTGTCCGGATCCGTCAGGGTGTAGCGGCGGCGGGTGGCGTCGACCTCCTTCGCCGTCGGGGCGAGGGACACCCGCTCGGTGGTGAGGTCGACGGCGCCGTCGCGGGCGTGGCCGACCGAGATCTCCGCGATACCGGTGGGCTGGGTGATCAGTGCCTCCACCCGCCCGTCCGGCTGCAGGCGCCACCACCCGCTCTCCCGGGCGGACGGCCGCAGGGGGTGCCCGTCGGCGTCGAGCAGCCAGGCCCGCGCCTCGTACGCGAGGAAAGGCCGGCCGTCGTGGCCGAAGGTGACCTCCTGCGCGTACGTGAAGTCCGCCTCCAGCGTCGGATACCCGCCGCGGCCGGTCCCCCGCCAGGTGCCGAGGTATCCGGTCACCGGGGCGAGCAGCGGATGCGGCGCGGGGGACGCGTCGGGGCGAAGGGCGTCGGGGAAGGGGAGTTGGCGGTCGGGGTCATGCATGGGTGTGTGCGCTCCTGGGTCGGGCCGGCTCGGAGTCGCAGCCTAAGGGCTGTCCCGGCGACCGGGCCGGAAACCGTTTGACGGTGGCTTCGCGGTGGGCGATGACCATGAGGGGGCGTGCCGTCTCGGGGCGATGTCGGCGATGCTCCCGTCGGGGACGAGGACCGCCGGGTCCAGAAGCGCCGCGCGGACCGGGCCGATCAGTTGGAGTACGCCGGTCGAGAGCCGGCCCGCACCGCGGCCGAGTTCGGTGTGCCATCAGGGCGGGGCAGGACGGGGCGGGGCTGTAGCCCGGCCGGATCCGCCGGGGAGGGCGAGTCCGTTGCCGAGGCCGCCTCCGCGCCCGCCGCGCCGGCTCCGATGAGGAACCCCGGCGGGCGACCGGGTCCGGCAGTTCAGGGTCTCATGCGGGATCGGCCGTCATGCTCCGCATCAGGCTCTTGGGCCGCAGATCGGTCCAGTTCTGCTCGACGTAGTCCAGGCAGGCCTGGCGATTGTCCTCCGGGTGGGCCACGGTCCATCCGGCGGGCACCTCGGCGAACGCGGGCCACAAGGAGTGCTGTCCCTCGTCGTTGACGAGCACCAGATAGGTGCCGTCCTCGTCCTCGAACGGATTGGCCACCGCAACCTCCATAGATTTAGGCAAGGCTATCTTTACTCAACCGGTAGCGACTCTACCCACACGTCTCCCGGTTGACTCCACGAAGCCCACACCCCACGCGCTCAACACCGGCTTTGATGGCTTGAAAAGACCCCCCGGACGTCTCGGCGTCCGGGGAGCCGCATCACGCGGTACCGCTGCCGCGCCGCTTGAGCAGCACTCAGCCCGGGTACTCACCGCCCAGCACGGCGGTGGTGACGCCCACCGGCACCACCCGCGCCGGGACGCCCGCGTCGACACCGAGCAGCCCCGGGCCGGCCAGGGGATCACGGGTGACGGCCCGCATGACCGCTCCCGCCGCGCAGGGCAGGGCGGACCGTACGGCGATGGGTTCCGGTGCCGACCACAGCCACCCGCACGGGGCAGACTTCCGCCGCGTCCGCCGCCACCCCGGTGGCGCGACGCACCGTCGACGGACCTGGGGCCGGGCCCGGTCAGAGCCCGAGATCGCTCAGGCGGGCCTCGTAACGGATGGTGAGGTCCTCGGAATCGCCGGCCGCCGGGTTGCCCCAGAGGGCCTCCAGCTCGGAGCGCACGGCGTCGGGCAGCGCCTCGTACCGCTCGGACCAGGTGTCGGAGTTCGGTATCCAGTAGCCGACGACCTTGAAGCGCTCCGCCGGGAGCCCCAGCTCGCGCCGGAGGTAACGGCGCACCGAACGCAGGGCGTTGGTCTCCCCCGCGACCCAGACGTACCCGCCGGCGAGATCGGTGCCGGGCGGGACGGCGGCGGCCACCAGGTCGGCCAGCCGGCTCGGACCGTGACCGTTCCCGCCGTAGGTCCAGGTCACCTTGGAGTCGGACAGCTCCCGCAGGGGGAGCACGGCCGAGGGGTCGGGCGCCTCCAGAACCACCCGGGTCCTGACATGGTCCGGCGTGTTCTCCAGCAGGCGGGCGGCGGCGGGCAGACCGGTCTGATCGGCGACCAGCACCTGCCAGGTGAGATCGGCCGGGGGGCTGTAGAGCCCGGTGGGGTCGTTGACGCCGACGACGTCCCCGGGCCGCGCCCCGGCGGCCCAGCCGGACGCCACTCCACCCTCGTGGAGCACGAAGTCGATGTCGACCTCGCCCGCCTCCGGGCGCACCGCGCGGATCGTGTACGTGCGCATCGGCGCGACGGGCTGCCCCTCGGGGGTCTCCCACCCGCCCTGCCCGGTCGTCCGGGGCAGGGAGACGTCGGTGCGGTCCGGGCCGTGCGGAAGGAAGATCCGGACGTACTCGTCACCGACCCCGGTGGACCCGAAGCCCGCCAGACCTTCTCCGTGAAGGGTGACGCGTGTCATGGTCGCGGTGAGCGGCTGCACTCGGGCGACGACGGCTCGGTGGATCGTCATGGACACTGCCCCTTCGTACGCGTGATCGGCCTGAGCGCCTCGCCCACCGGGACGAGAGAACCGAATGAACTTAGGCCAGCCTAACCTTCCACTGGGCATCAGTTCGAGACGGCATCGGCAGAACGTCCGGGAGCCGTGCCAGAATCCGGCGTATGACAGTTCGATACCCCCGCCCCCTGCGACCCGGTGACCGGGTCGGGATCACCTCCCCGTCCAGCGGCGTGCCCGAGGAACTGCGCGAGCGACTCGCCGTGGCGGTGCGCGATGTGGAGGCGAGAGGGTACGAGGCCGTGACCGGCCGGTGCATGGACGGCTCCGGGCATGTCAGCGCGCCCGCGGCCGACCGGGCGGCCGAGTTGACGGCGATGCTGACGGACCCCGGCATCAGGGCCGTGTGCCGCCGTGGGACATGTCGACCGTCATGACGCCGCTGACCCTCCTCACCGGGACGGCGACCGTGCACGGGAACAACCTCATGGACACCCCCTACCGGGTGCCGGAGGGGCTCGTGTCCTGGCTCGACGTCGTCGCCGCGCCGCCGGGCCACCGCTTCACCCAGATTCCACCGGAACGGCACCGGGCCACGGGCCGGGACGACTACGCGGAGCATCCGGACGTCAGCACGTTCACGCTCGACACCCCGGGGAGGTGGACCCGGCTGGACGGCAACGGTGACGTGGACGTCGAGGGGAGGCTGATCGGGGGCTGCGTCGAGATACTGAGCAACCTCGCGGGGACGCCGTACCTCGACACCTCCGCCTTCGCCCGGACGCACGCTCCGGAGGGGCTTCTCGTGTACGTGGAGGCCGCCGGCGACGATGCGTTCGCCATCTGCCGCAATCTGCACGGGATGCGGCTGGCCGGGTTCTTCGAGGCGGCCAACGCCGTGCTCGTCGGCCGGGCCCCGGCCCCGGACACGGCCTCGCTCACCCAGCATCAGGCCGTACTGGACGCGCTCGGGACGCTGGACGTGCCGATCGTCGCCGACGTCGAGTGCGGCCATGTGCCGCCGTTCCTCCCTCTGGTCAACGGAGCGCGCGCCCGGGTCGTGCACACGTCGACGCACAGTGAGCTGACCCAGTCGCTGGACTGACCGCCCGGCAGACCGCCGTACCGGGCCACCGCGGCATCCGCCCTCGGCGGCCCGACAGCATGCACGCCCATGAACGATCCCGGTGATCCCGAAGCCGCGTCGGCCCAGGCAGGCCGTCTGGTGCCCGAGTTGTACCCCGAGGCGCTCGGGGCCGTGATCGGCGGGTCGGCCGCACAGGGCCGGGCCACGGCCAACAGTGACCTCGACACCGGTGTGCTCCTGCCGGACTCCGCCGGAAACGGCCGTCGCGTGGTGCGCCACGAGGGCCGCCAGGTGGAGCTCTTCCTCAACGCCGTGGAGGACGTGCCCGGCTTCTTCGCGTGGGACCGTGCCCGGCGGCGGGCGACCGTCGTCTTCGTCCACGCCCAGGGCATGACGCTGACCGACCCGTCGGAGCATACGGCCGGCGCGCGCCGGCCGGCCGAGGAGATCGTCGCTCTGGGACCACCGCCGCTGACGGGGGACCGGTGGCGCCACGGCCGCTATGTGCTGACCTGCTACCTGGACGACCTCCTCGACGCCTCCCCGGCGAGCCGCCATGAGCAACTCGTCGTCGCCGACCATGTACTGCGGGAGGCCGCCGAACTCGTCACCGCGCACCGCGCCGCCTGGTCGGGGATCGGCAAGTGGCTGCCCCGGAGGCTCCTGGCCGCGGATCCGGACCTGGGCGGGGCCCTGCTGGACGGGCACCTGGCGGTGGCGGAGCGGGCCGATCCGGTGCCGTTGGCGGCCGCCGCGAAGAAGCTGCTGGAGGCGATCAGCGGGCCGCTGCGCGAGGGCTTTGCGCACCGGTGGGAGGCCTTCGATGCGCACAGGACCTGACAGCGGGTCACGGTCAGCGGATACGCGACAGTTGCTCGCCCAGCGGCCTGCCGATCCCGTTGAGACAGGCGGGCCGGGCCGCCCCGGGGCGGATCGCGCAGGACGTCGAGACACCGGGAGACGGCGAGCATGTCGGCGACCGGGCCGCCCGGCGACGCGGTGTCGGTCCGGTGGACGGGGCTTATGCGGCCCGTGGGCGCGGGGCGGGCTCGCGGGTGGCTCGTCCGGATCTTGCCGGGCGGCGGGTGCGCCCTGGTGTCTGACAATTCCCGTCTGCCTCACGACGCCATGCACGCACTCTCGCCGCACCGGCCTCAGGCCCAAGTACGTCCAGTACGAGGGCCTGGGGCCGGCACGCCGAGAGCACGCACCTGACGCCGCGCGCCCGCCCTGCGGGCGACGACGGGAATGGTCAGACACCCCTAGCATGACTGGATGAGCCGACTGCCGAACCCCCACGCCCGGCGTTCCGTACTCCGCCTGCTGGGCGGGGCCCTCGTGACCGTGCCGCTCGCAGCCTGTGGCACGGAATCCGGCCCGTCGTCGCCGTCGCCCGCCGGGAAGGCGGCCGCATCACCCTCGGCTGCGGCACGGGACGCCGGGCGCGCCTTCGTGGCGCTGGAGAAGGAGTACGCGGCGCGGCTCGGCGTGTACGCCGTCGACACCGGGACCGGGCGCGCGATCGCCCACCGTGACGGGGAGCGATTCGCCTACGCCTCCACGTTCAAGGCGCTGGCGGCGGGGGCCGTGCTGCGCGAGTACGGGCTGGGCGGGCTGGAGCGGGTCGTGGCGTACCGCCGTGAGGATCTGGTCGAGCACTCCCCCGTCACCGAGAAGCACGTGGCCACCGGGATGAGTCTGGGCGATCTGTGCGACGCCGCCGTGCGCCACAGTGACAACACCGCGGGCAATCTGCTGTTCGACGCGGTCGGCGGGCCCCGGAAGCTGCAGGCCGTGCTCGCGGAACTGGGGGACGACGTGACCCGGATGGTGCGGCGGGAGACCGAACTCAACGAGTGGTCTCCCGGAGCCGTCCGCGACACCAGTACGCCCCGGGCCATGGCCGAGGACCTGCGGGCGTTCGTCCTGGGCGACGCCCTCGGCAAGCCCGAGCGGGCCCGTCTCACCCAGTGGCTCCGGAACAACACCACCGGCGGTGAGCTGATCCGGGCGGGGGTCCCGAAGGGGTGGACCGTAGGCGACAAGACCGGGGCGGGCAGCACGTACGGGACGCGCAACGACATCGCCGTGGTGTGGCCGCCCGGCGCGGCGCCGCTGGTGCTGGCGGTGCTCTCCAACCGTACGGAGGCGGACGCCGCATTCGACAACACACTGCTCGCGAGGGCGGCATCCGCCGCCGTCAGCGCCCTGACCAAACAAGACACCCCCTAGGGAACGGCTCCGGCCTCGGCGAGCACGGCGTCGATCTCGCCGACGAAGTCGTCCAGGTCACCGGGGTTCCGGGACGTGATCAGCGGCCACCCGGAGGCGTCGTCGCGGACCACCGGCTTGTCGACCCAGGTGCCGCCCGCGTTGGTGATGTCGGTCCGCAGGGAGGCGTACGACGTCAGCGTCTTGCCCCGGACGTAGCCGCCCTCGACCAGCGCCCAGGGCCCGTGGCAGATGGCGGCCACCGGCCGGCCGGAGGCGGCGAACGAGCTGACGATCCGGGTGGTGGCGTCCAGCAGGCGCAGCGAGTCGGCGTTCAGCGTGCCGCCCGGAACCAGCAGGAGGTCGTACGAGGCGGGGTCGACGTCGTCGAGCGTGAGGTCGGGGCGCACGGTCTCGCCGGGATCGCGGTCGCCGACGAGGGTACGGATCCCGTCGGCGGAGACCGCCGCCACGCTGACCTGCGCCCCGTGTCCGCGCAGATGCTTCACGGGGACGACGAGTTCGTCCTGCTCGACCCCGTAGTTGGTGACGATGGCCAGGATCCTGCGGTCGTCGAGAGCGGTGGTGGACATGGTCTGCTCCGTTCTTCCGGTGTCGTTCGTCCGATGCCGTTCATATGGCTGTGCCGGCGGGCGGGTCTCGTACTGTCGTGTCGTCGGGACGGCCCGCGGGGGCACGGCCGGCCGTGATCCGGACGCGTTCGGCGACGGTGTCGCGCAGGCTCCCGGTCCGCGCCGGGATCTCGCGCTGGATCCGTGACGTGCTGATGTCCGGAGGCGGCTCACCGCACCGCCACACCCGTGCGGCCGGGTCCGGGCAGACGTCCGCGATCCTGACCTCCACAGTGGCGTAGCGGTGCGAGATGCGCGCGTCGAAGCAGGCCATCCCCTCGTCCCGGAGCACCCCGGTGCCGACCGGGGACCGCACCTGGGCGTGGCAAGCCTCCACGCAGCCGTGGACATCCCCCGGTCCGGCCGACGGCCACCGTCCCCACATCCGGCTGCGGTAGCTGCTGTACTGGCAGTGCGCCCGGTCGAGCACGGCGACGCCCTCCTCCGCCGAGGCCACCGAGACGTGGACGTGGCAGCCGCGGGTCAGCTGTTCCTGGGCGATCAGCCCGTTACGCCTCGCTATCCACCGGTACCGCTCCCCCGTGCCGATCGTCGGGCTGACCGGGAGCGGTGAGGTCGCCGGAGCCGCTGCCGAGGCTGCGGGATGCCCCAGGTCCGCGCCGACCAGCAGCACTTCTTCCTCGACACCCACCCTGCGGACCACAGCACTCCCCTTCGACGGTCGACGGCGGTCAGCCGGAGAGGACGGAGTCGTCCTCGGGCCGCGCGCCGGGCAGCCGGTGGCGGGCGGCGACCAGCGCGCTGTCGGCATCACCCGTGCCGGTCGACACGCACAGCGTGTACGCCACGTCGTCCATGCGCTGTCGGGCCTCCTCGCTCTCCGCGTGCAGCGCACGCAGTACTTCCTACTGCTCGATCAGGTTGCGCAGTACCATGGGGTGGGCCATCGGCATGCGAGGCATCCATCCGTCGGAATCGTCGGGTGGCGTCCCGCGCCCGGGTGGGGCAACGCGCCCCGGGTACCCGCACGCGGGCGAGCCACACTCCACGGGGCGACGCGTCCGCCGCCACGTGCCGCGCGACGCTCTCCCGGCCGGTGGCCCCGGTAATCCCCATGCGGCCGGGCGGCATGGCCCTCCCACCTTCTCCGTCCCTCCCCCGGACCGGGGCGAGGTGTCCCGGTCCTCATCGGATCCAGGGACTGCTTCGCCCGGCAGCGGGTACCCACCAGGGCGCGTCACTCGTCCCCGGTCGCGCCGGGCAGTACGGAAGGAAAGCTCCCATGACCGACCGCAGGCCGGAAGGCACCGCCTACACCGGGGCTTCCGGCAGCCCGCCCCCCGTTCCGGCGGACATGCCTGACCAGCAGAGCCAGGAGGGCGAGGACGCCCTCGACATACCGGTGCCGGACAGAGTGGCCCGCGAGGGCGGACCACCCGAGCTGGACGAGGCCGGCGCCGGCCGGAACACGCCACGCAACGCGGGCGCACATCCCGACGAGCATCCGGCTCCGGACGAGTCGACGGGCTAGAAGGTGTCCGAGCAGTCCCGCGCGGGCTGGTCCGGCGGGAGAACCCGCCCCGTCCAGCGGCCCGGAACGCCCCGGAGCCCCGGAACGCGATGCAGGACGCTGTTGGTTTATTCGGGGCCTTCCTACTTCGCTCCGTCGGCCTTGTGGCCGGCGGGGCGAAGTGCTGCGAAGTGGCTGGTTCGGGTGAGGGCTCGTGGTTGGCCGGTGAGGTGGGCGTCGATGCGGGCGAGATTGATTGCGGCGCCGGTGAGCTGGTGTTGGAGGCTGGTCTTCGCGAGGCCTCGGTAGCGGGATCTGCGCAGACCGCAGCGTCCGACGGCCTGGGAGATGGTGCCCTCGACACCGGCACGGATCTTGTACCGCTCCTTCCAAGCCTCGGTTCGCTGCTCGGCTCGGGCCGTGCGGACGGTTTCGTGTTCGTCGCGGCCCTGCCGGAGGTTGAGCTCGCGGCGTCGCGGCGAGGGTGAGTTGACGCAGTCGCGCAGGTGAGGGCAGGGGCGGCAGTCGGCCGGGCTGAAGCGGACCCGGATGACGGGCAGGCTCTGCTGGGAACGCCGCTCGGCCCACTGCGTACTGACGACACCGTTCGGGCAGGTCACCTGTTCGCGGTCCCAGTCGATGGTGAAGGCGTCCTGCCCGAAGGGCCCGTCGGCCGACGCGTCGGTGCTGGCAGCCATCGGACCATGCAGGACGACGCCGTGGTCCCTGCGGGCGGTGACGACCTGGCCGGCGGTGGGGTATCCGGCGTCGACCCAGTGCTCACCGGGCAGGCAGTCCCGCCCGGCCAGCGCATCATGGATCTCGGGGATGGTCACGCTGTCGTGGACGGTGGCGAGGGTGGTGGCCACGTTCGTGATCAGGTTCGGCGTCTGCGGCTCGCAGGTCTCGGTGAGGTGGACCTTGTATCCGTCCCATAGAGTGTCCCGCTTGACGCTGCCACGGGCTTCGGTGTCATAGAGGGTGACCAGGCGCAACGCGCCCGGCGTCCGGTCTTTTGGGTCCCGCCGCCTCACCTCGCCCTCCACCCGGTGGAAGTGCTGGACCCACATCTGCCGCAAGGTCTCCACCTCCGCCAGGACACCGAGACCGGCCGGTGCGTCCGCTGCGAAGACCGCTTCCAGCAGACGCGTCCCGTCACGGCCGATCCGCGCTCCCACCTCG
Organism: Streptomyces sp. SM11; assembly: GCF_002910905.1. GTDB lineage: Bacteria > Actinomycetota > Actinomycetes > Streptomycetales > Streptomycetaceae > Streptomyces. The sequence goes on from NZ_NEUE01000158.1 coordinate 80,234, forward strand.
TCGCGTCTGGTCCGGGCCTTGGGGAACCGGGAGTCCTCCGCGCGGGTGGCGTAGTGCTTGAACCAGTCCGGCTCCGCGATGTCCGACAGCCAGCCCGGGGCGGCCTGGGCGAGCGCGTTGAGCGCCGAGCGCAGGGTTTCGGCGACCATCTCCAGCCAGGACAGCTCACGGGCGGCCGACAGCACGTGCGTGGCGTCGGTGCGGGCCCGGCCCGCCGTCTTGAGCAGGCCCTTCTCCCGGGCCGCGATCAAGATGCCGTCCAGCACCCGCCGCCCGGCATCCGCCTCCACCAGCCGGTCCCTGAACTCCGACAGCACCGAGAAGTCGAATCCCGGGTCATCCAGTGCAAGGCCGAGGGCGTATTTGAAGTCGATCCTGGCCCGCACCGCCTATGCGGCCTGCCGGTCGGTCAGCCCCTCCACGAACTGGAGCACCAATACCAGCGCCAGCCCGGCCGGGGACCAGGCAGGCCGGCCCCGGACAGGGAAGAGGTCCGCGAACTCCTCGTCCGTGAACAGCGGCCCCAGC
>NZ_NEUE01000159.1 GCF_002910905.1 Streptomyces sp. SM11
CTAGTGTCTCGTGATCCTGATCGTGTCAGTTTGAGTTGTTATTAACGAGTTTCTTCATGTTGGTCTGGACGACGCGGACCTTCGCGAGGATCTCTTCGGCGGACGCGGTCCAGGTGAAGGGATTCGCGTCCTCGTTCCAGGAGTTGATGTAGTCGCGGATCTGCTTGACCAGGACGTTGACGCTGGAGAACGTGCCCCGGCGAATGGACTGCCGAGTCAGGATCCCGAACCAGATCTCGATCTGGTTCAACCATGAGGAACCGATGGGAGTGAAGTGGAAGCGGATGTGGGGGTTCTTCTCCAGCCATGCCTTCACCTCCGGCGTGGTGTGCGTGGACAGGTTGTCCAGGACGACATGGATCTCCTTGCCGGCGTGCGGCTTGGTCGCCTTCTTCAGGAAGGCGAGGAAGCTTGCCCCGTTCCGGCTCGGCCTGCACTCGCCGGTCACCTCACCGGTATGGACATTGAGGGCGGCGAACAGATTGGTGGTGCCGTGCCGTACGTAGTCGTGGGTGCGCTTCTCGCCCGCGCCGAAGGTGACCGGCAGTACCGGCTGGGTTCGGTCCAGCGCCTGTATCTGCGTCTTCTCGTCAATGGACAGCACCACCGCGCCGCCGGGCGGGGCCAGGTACAGGCCGACGACATCGGCGACCTTGTCCGCGAATGCGGGGTCCTTCGAGATCTTGAAGGTGCCGTTCCGGTGCGGCTTGAGGTTCTCCTCCCGCCAGATGCGGGCGACGTAGTGCCAGGACACCGAGATGCCCTCGCGCCGCTTCATGTGATTGACCAGCGTCCGCGTGGACCAGTGGGACAGCCCCGATTCCGTCGGCGGGGTTGTCTTCGTCAATGCGATCACCCGGGCCCGAGTGGTCGCGGGGACCTGATCGCGTCCGCCGCCGGGTTTCCGGGAAGCCAGTTGGGCAATCCCGCCCACGAGGTAACGGGCCTTGGCGCGGTCCACCGTATTCGGTGCGACTCCTGCGAGTTCGGCGATGTCCTTGCGTCGCCGCCCCTCGGCCGTCCACAGCACCAGGCGGGCCCGCAGAGCGGCATCGGCAGGGGCATGACGGCTGCCCGCCAACTCCCGCAGCTCATCGATCTGTTCGGAAGAGAGATCCACAACAGGCTAACGAAGCGACGCGCCATCAAGTTCCAACGACAGGATCACGAGACACTAGGACGACACCCCCAAGAGCAACTGCCACCAGACGCAGCTTCCAGGTGACGGCATGGTTGATTGCGCGCTGAGCCACGGCCCAATGTCGATACAGCAAGTAGCCCGCTACATCGAGGAGAAGAGCGACACCACCCGCCAGCCAGATGTACACCACAATGTCATGGTCAGGTCCCGCGAGCCTTGAGAAGAGTTCCTCGTCAAGAACTGACTGCGTCCACCATGCCACCATTGGGCAGAACGCCCATGCCAGCATGATTGCCGCCCAAATCTGCGAGGGAATCGACGGCCGGGAGGGCACTGAAGCAAAAGTGGCACCAATCACATTCTGGGTTCCGCCGAACACGGCAGGACCGAAGAAGACATTGTGGTGGACCTCTGGCTCTTCAGGATCCTGACTCACGTTCCACCACCCATGTTGACGATCTGGGTACCGCCCATCTGGGTGGGTCCGTAAAACTGGTTGTCATAGATGTTCAGCCCAGAATGAGGCTGCGAGGCCGCCAGGGCATCCCGAAGCTGCCGCAACAGGTGCTCATCGGACGCTGCGAGGCGGTAGACATACTCGTGCACGGCGCTACGCAATGCCGCTGGGTCCGCCGCACGAAGGCGATCGAGATCTTCGATCCGTACACCTTCATCGTTTCGTGAACGGTTCAAGATCGCGCTCAATCGTGGCCGAGCAGACGTGTAAGCATCGCTGACAAGCAGCCCCGTAAGCGCCGTGGTGACGCTCTCAGCCACAAGACCCCAGTCTGTCATGCATCTCCCTGTCTCTTCGTGTACGTCAAGATTACGGAGGGCGATACGCGCTGTCAGAAGAATCGCTGAACAGCACCGATCCCCTCCGCGTTCTCCCTACGGTCGCCTCACAGGCTGTGAGGTCCACCCAGAGGCTGCACTTCGAACGAGAGCATTGGCTTGCCTTCTGCGGACTGTATGACCCACTGGGTGGCAGACCCTGTGTGCAGTCACATCGCCGCGCGATAGCGTCGCCCAGGAGACCAACTGCGGAAGGGGTCAAGCGCCGGATGTCACACAACACGGAGGCGTCCCAGACGGATAAGCAGGGCGGCCTGATCCTCGACTTCGCCGGCGTCCTCACCGCCAGCCCCGTCGACGTCCACCGAGCCTGGTGCGTCTCCGAAGGGCTGACGCCCGGAGCATGGCGCAGGACTCTCAACGATCACCCTGAAGGGCGCCGTCTCTACACGGCGTTGGAGATCGGCGAGATAGGGCAAGCCGAGTGGAACCAGAGCACGGCCCCGCTTCTCGGTGAGCACATCGATCCGGTGAACCTGATGGGGCGGGCCTGGGCCAAGGTGCCTGTGGCTAGTCGTATGGTGGCGCTTGCCCGCGCCGCGCGGGAGGCCGGTCATCGGCTCGCGTTGCTCTCCAACAGCTTCGGCCTCGATCCGTTCAACCCGTACGAACACGTCGGCATCTGGGACCTGTTCGACGTACACGTGGTGTCCGAGCTCGTGGGGCTGGCCAAGCCCGACTCCGCCATCTATCAGCTCACTCTCGAACTCATCGGCGTCCCAGCCGAGCAGTGCGTCTTCGTGGATGATCACGCGGTCAACCTCCCGCCGGCTGCCGAGCTGGGCATCACCACCGTCCACGCGACTGACGAGGACATCGCGGTGGCCGAGCTGGAGGCACTCCTCGGCGTGACGGCGACGACCGTCGCATAGGGCCAACTACTCTCCGGTAAAAGCCTGTCGGCACGATCGCTCCACCCAGTACTGTCCGTGTGGATCCCATCACGCGGAGGTTCTAGATCATGCAATGGTCGGAATACACCACCGCGGAGCGTATGAAGGCGCTCCGCGGCGCCATGACCCAGGAACAGTTAGCCGAGGCCGCCGCTGTGTCCGTCGGTGTGGTCCGCAAGCTCGAACGCGGAGGAACGGCGTCCCTCCCCTCTCTGCTTTCGATCGCCGACGCGCTCGGCACGGACATCGCCGTGCTTCTCGGGCAGCAGGCTCCCCGGCGGTCCATGGACCGCGACGAACGCGCCGCTCTGCGCCTAGTTTCGGCAGCCACCCATGACGCTGCCATCGGTATCCCCGCCGATGTCGAGCCCGGCACCACCGAAGAGCTCCGTGCAGTCGTCCGTCGCGCGGACGCCGCCTACTGGGGAGGCAGGTACACCGAGCTCGGCACCCTCCTGGGCCGGCTCCTCCCCGAGGCGCGAGCCAGGCTCGACGCTGCAAGCAGCGTCGAGCGGGAAGCGGCAGCAGGCGTTCTGATCGACACCTTCCAGACTGCGGGCATGGCGGCCAACGTGCTCGGTTCGCGCGATCTCGCGTACGCGGCGCTGACGTACGGCCGCCAGATCGCCGTGCAGACCGGGGACGATCTACGGGACGCCCACCTCGCCGCGACGACCGCGTGGGTCAACCTTCGAGACGGCCGTACGAAGCAGGGCTTCCTTCTCGCCGCAGCCCAGGCCGACCGGATCGAACCCAGGATGAGCGAGCACGATCCGGACCGGTTGAGCGTGTACGGCCAGCTCGTCACGAACGCTGCTGTCGCCGCGTCCCGAGGCGGTGCCGGAGCGGACAGTGCCCGCGAATATCTGTCTCAAGCCCATGCCGTTGCCGCCCGCATAGGTGAGGAACGGGCTCGTGGCTCCCATGCCCAGCCGTACGGGCCCATGTACGCCGCCACGCAGGCCATGAGCATCGCAGTGGCGCTCGGCGACACTGCCGGAGCGCTGCGGCTGATGGATACCGTTCGCCTGGACGAGGCCGTCCCCCTGGCGACCCGGGCCCGCTACGGCTTGGACGTCGCCCTCACCCAGGTCGAATGTCGGCGGTGGGACGCCGCCGCCGACACGCTCCAAAACGTCTGCACGATGGCTCCGGGATGGGTGCGCCACCAGATGCTCCCCGGGGTCATCATCAGTCGGCTCGCCGGAGTGTCCGTTCACCGGCTCAGGGGTCTCGCTGACTCCGCAGGCGTCCCACTCGCTGTGCGCTGACTCTGGTCGGCACTGCAACGGTCCGTAGCAGTCCGGTTGCTGACATCTGCACGACTGACACGGATCGTTGCACCTAGCCAAGCTCGCTTCCCTGCCATGCCACGAGGCGTGGCAGGGCAGTTGAGTACGGGCCACCGTCGGAGTCACGGGCCGTGTCTGGGCCCGTGCCTGACAGCCCAGCAGCCTTGTGGGCATGCCGATCAATCCATCAGGCGCTCTGGGACACGTTCCCGTTGCCGTCTACGTCTGCGCCCTCGCCCCCACCGCCGTCCGTGAGGGAGAGGAGCGGGGTCGCTACTACGCCGACGCACGCCACTGGCACGTCGCCGGCGCATGGTCCGACTCCGACCCGGGCCTGCCACTCGCGGAACGCCCCGGCTGGCAGGCCGTCACGGCCGCCCTGTCCACAGGCATGATCCGGGGGATCGTCGTCGGTGCGCTGACTCATGTCGCGTCCGATGCGGCCCAGTTCGCCAGCCTCGGTGTCCTCATCCGCGAACGAGGCGGGTTCCTCACCGATGTCGCCGGGGCCTTGCCGACCCGCTACACGCCCGGCCAGCGCGAGCGGCGACGCGACATCGCGGACGCGGCCTCCGGCTGGTCACCACAGAGCCAAGCGGCCGAAGAAGGTGCTTCGTGACTGCGGCAAGGGCGTGGGTCGGCGACCTCGTCAGGGACGGATGCGGCACGCGAGCGGTCGTCACCGATGTCCGGGCCCGCGGCACCGTCTGGGTGTTGCGACCGCCGGTCGGCGGCGGCCCCCACTGGGAGACCGACGACCCCGACACCCTGGAGATCATCGCCCGCCGCGGAGTCCACGACGGCCCGTAGGCCCCTGCTGCTCGTCTCCTCCGACAGCCTTCGACCCGTTCGTCATGCCCGTGCACCACTCCCGGAAGGCGGATCACCCATGTACGCGTTCGGCCTGTGCATCGACCAGCAGTACCTCGTCCCCGGTCTCGCCGCCCTATGCGGGCTGGCGGACGGACTCACTCCTGCGGCCCGCCGCAGCGCCGCCGTGCGCGTGCTGACGCTCGACCTCACCCGAACACAGGCCCTGCTCTTCTCCGACCTCGCCAAGCGAAGGGGCTTCGGCTCCTTCGACATTCGCCGTTGCGTCCCGTTGCGGACCTTGCGGATGGCTGACGCCTCCTACATCAGCATCACCACCTATCTGCGTTTCGAGTTCACCAGGGCCTTCGTCCATCGGCCGTACCTGATCTACGTGGACGCGGATGTCCTCGTGCAGGGAGACCTCACCGTTCCGCTGGGCTCGCTCCGGCCGGACGAGACCGGTGCCGTACGCGACGAGTTCAACCCGACCGTCGGGGCATGCCCGGCCCTGCCCGGAGCTGCCGAACGCTGGCCCCACCTGCGTGGGCGCCCGTACTTCAACGCGGGCGTGCTCTGGCTCCACACCGAGCACATGCCCCGTGTCCGCCGAGGCGTCGAGCACGCCCTGACGCACACGCGGCGCCACATTCTCCACAACGACCAGGACGCCCTGAACCTGTGGCTCCTGCGATCCGGCCGAGTGCGCCCGGTGACCGGCGGCTTCAACCGGTTCGAGGTCGGCCGGTTCCTCGAACGCGGGAACTGGGTGCGCCGGGTCGTCATGCGATCGCCGAAGCCCGATCCGGCCGCCACTCTCGTGCACTTCGTCGGTCCCGAGAAGCCGTGGCAGGCCGACTGCCCCGCCACGGAGGACGTCGTCGAGTACCGCCGGCACCTGGCGGGTGTCATGAGGCAGGTCCGTCGGCTGGGCGCCGTCGGCGTGGAACCGGCGGGTGTGCGGTGAAGGGGGCAGTCCCGGCCGTCGTCTCGCGCGCCGCCCTCGCTCTGGTCGGTGCCCCGGTTCGTACCGCGTGCCGTCTGTCCGCCCGCTCGCGCACGGCTGTGTACCGGGTGGGCCTGATGGACGGGCGAAGCGTCGTCATCAAGCTGTACGCGGCCACCGCACGTCGAAACGCGGCAACGGAGAGCGCCGCGATCCGATCGGTGGCGCACCACGTCCCTGTACCGACTGTCGTCGGATACGGCCACGTCCCTGGTCACGAGGCGACCGCCCTCATCACCTCCGACCTGGGGCCACTTACCCTCGGCAGCGCCATGCGATCTGGTCTGGTTTCCGACGAGCGGACCCTGAAGGACCTGGCCGGCCTGCTCGGGCGCCTGCACCGGGCACCCGTCCAGCCGTGGGCACCACGTCGGCCGTTCTACGAACAGGTCGCCTCGCTCGGCCGTCGCTGCCCGCCCAGCGGGCTGGACCGCATCGGTCCCGCCCTGGCTGCCATCACCGACGCATCCCCCACGGCGCTTGTGTGGTGCCACGGCGACCTGCACGGCGACAACGTCGTACTCGCCCGCCCCCGGGCCGTCCGCCACCTGGTCGACTTCACCGACGCCGCAGCCGGTCCCCGCGAGTCCGACGTCGCCCAGACCCTGGTCATGACCGATGCCCTCTCTCCGCTCCTGGCCCGGACGGTCACCGATGTCTACCCCCTCGCCCTCGACCACCGCCTGCTGTCCGCATGGGCCGTCTTCCACACCACGCGCTCCTGGGCGTACTCCTCTCCGGGCGACGACCGCGCCCTGTGGGAACGCCGCCTGGACGACCTGAGCCGACGCACCCCGTACCTCTTCCGCACCCACCGCCCGGAAAGGACGCACCGATGACCACACCTGCCCTGTCGGTGGTGATCCCGGCCTACAACGAGGCCGCCTACCTGCCCCGCTACCTCCCCTCCGTGCTCGCCTCGCTCGCCCGCTGGGAGGAGGCCACGGGCCACATGGGGGAGGTGATCGTCGTCGACAACGCCAGCACCGACGCCACCGCCGACACGGCCGTCTCCTTCGGCGTCCGCGTCGTGACGGAGACCGTCCGCAGCATCGGCCGGGTCCGCAACACCGGAGCGACCGCCGCCCGCGGCGATCGGCTGTTCTTCACCGACGCCGACGTAGCCCTTCCCCTGGAGGCGGTCACCGCAGCTGCAGCCGCCATGAACGCCGGGGCCGTCGGCGGAGCCATTCCTCCGCTCTACACGCCCGAACGTCTCGGCGCCCGCCTGCTGTGCGCCTACTGGGACCACCACCGCACCCGGCGCGGGGGAGCCCAGGGCGTCAACCAGTTCTGCACCGCCGACGCCTTTTACCGCATCGGCGGGTACCGGGACGACCTGTTCATGAGCGAGGACGTGGAGTTCTTCGCCCGGCTCACCACTCACGGCCAGGCCATCGGCCGCCCCGTGACGATCCTCGACGAACTGCGCGTACGTCCGTCGACCCGTCGCTACGACCAGTGGTCGAGCCTGCGGATGCTCTGGTGGCAGAACCCCGTGACCGCCCGTCTGCGCCTCCGGTCGCCCCGCAAGTGGCGCCACTGGTACGAGACCACCGTGCGATGACGAAGGAGTCCCCTTTGCGCCCTCCCTTGCCCGTGCCGGACGGCCACGGCATCTACACCTTCCCCGACGACCTCCACCGCGCCCACCAGGAGCACACCCGGCAGCTCGCCGACCGCCACCACGCCCACGACCACCACGTCCTCGAGGTGACCGCACCTCACACCCGCGTCCCTTACTACATCGAGGCCCGCGCTCCCGCCGGCCGCCCGGTCCTCGTCGTCGAACCCCACCACGACGACTTCGCCCTGTCCGCCTCCGGCACCTTCCTCGTTCGCCCCCGACCGCTCACCGTCGTGACCGTCTTCACCCGCTCCCGCAGCGTTCACCCCGACCTGGAGACCACGTACACCGACATCGAGGCGGTGTCTGGACTGCGCGACCGCGAGGGCGCCACCGCGCTCGCACCGTTCGGCGCCCGCCGGTACCTCCTCGGCCACAAGGACGCCGACCCTCCGTACGGGCCCTACGCCCCCGAGAGACTCGACCGGATCACGGAGGAACTCCGCCGGATCGCCGCTGCCCACCCTGGCGTCGAACTCCTCGCGCCCGCCGCTGTCACCCGCCACCCCGACCACCTCCTCGTCCACGAGGCGGCCGTTCGTCTCGGGTGCCGCTGGTTCTGGGAGGACCTCGCCTTCTGGTCCACATATGCGCTCGCCGGCTGCGACCAGCACCTCTTCCGTACGCGTACGGGGGCGACGATGCGACCCGAGCCTGTTGACATCACCGACGTGGTCTTGGACAAGGTCACCGTCCTGCGAATGCACGGCTCCCAGATGCACCCGGCCCGGAAGATGTACCGGCCGGTCCGGCACGCCTTCACCACGGCCGTCGACCTCGTCGACCCACCCGGCCTCTACGCCGAACGCTTCTACCGAACGGAGCCGTCGTGCTGATCGTCGCCCTGGAGGGACCCTCGTACGCCGGGAAGTCCACGGCGATACGCCACCTACGCCGCACCGCCCTCGGCACCCGGGCGTTCGTCTCCGACTGCTACGTCAAGCACATCAGCCACCGCGACGACATCCCCCCGGCCCGCACCGCCTCTGCGGCTGCTCAACTCGGCGCCTTCGAGAGGTTCATGGAGATCGAGACCACCAGAGTCTCCGAGGCCGCCGCGAGCGGCAGACGCCTGGTGATCCTCGACCGTTCCGTGGACACGCTCCTCGCCCACGCGTACGCCCTGGACGCCCTGTTCGGGTACGGCGTCCACCACCAGCTCCACCACCGACTCCAGGCACTCCCGTTCCTCCGGCCCGACCACACCCTCTACCTCGACGTTCCGGCCGAATCCCTCCACCTGCGGCGCAAGGCCGCCGGGCATACGGCTGCCGAGTCCGACTACTTCCTCCACGAACCCGCCTTCCTGGACCACGCCCACGACTACTTCGTCCACACGGCCCGACAACCCGTGACACGAGAACTCACCGTCCTGGACGCGGCCGCCGACCCGGACGACGTCGCCCAAGCCGTAGAAGCCCTCGTCTCCTTCTGGGCCAGGTGATCGCCGGTGCCCACCGCCCTCTTCGCCTGGCGCCGCACCCCGCCGCCGTTCCTCATCGGCGGCGCCGAGGTCACCCAGCAACTCCTCGCCGAAGAACTCGCCTCCTCGGGCTGGCACGTCACCTACCTCGGGTCGCACGAAGCCCCCTGGAACGGGAGGACCCAGCTCCCGGAAATGCGCGCCCACCTGGACCTGCATCGCGTCCCGTACGACGAGGAAGCGGGTGCCCTGCACTACCGGTGGAACGGGGTCGCGTGCTCCGCGTTGACGCAGAACAACGTGGAGCACGCGTTCGGGAGCCTGCTGAGCACGCTCCGTCCCGACGTCGTCTTCACCTCGCAGGAAGGCTCGGCGCAGCTCGCCGTACAAGCCCGTTCGACCACACTCGTCGTCGGCCTCCTGCATTCCGTCTCCGCCACGGGTCTGAGCGTCCTCGCCGGCCGACCCCACTACGGCTTCGCCGTGTCGGAGTTCGTCCGGGCACGCGCACCTCACACCGCCGGAACCCGCCTTGCCGTGATGTACCCGCCGTTCGCTCCACCCGGGCCGAGCACAGACGAGAACCGCTCCACGTCCGTACTGATGATCAATCCCATCCCGGCCAAGGGCTCGGATCTGCTCCATCAACTCATCCGCCTCATGCCGGAACAGCACTTCACCCTGGTCGAAGGCTGGTGGGACACGGCCGCCGACTTCGCCGCGCACCGGAACGTGACGTACGTGCCCCGCGTGTACGACATGGGGCCCCTGTACCGGAGCCACCGCCTGCTGCTGGTCCCGTCCGTCGTAGAGGACGCCTTCCCTCGCGTGATCATCGAAGCTGCGCTGCACAGGGTCCCGAGCATCGGGACCAACCGGGGCGGCATCCCTGAAGCGATCGGCGACGCGGGCATCGTCTTGCCCGGCACCGCCGGCCCTGAGACATGGACGCAAGAGATCCGGAACGCCGACTGCGAGGGCCTGGGAACAAGGGCCCTGCGCCGGGCGACCCGGTTCACACGACCGTGCCTTCCCCAACTTCTGGAACTCGGTATCCAGAGCTAGACAGTCCCGGCGAACGCCCGCTCCACCGCGTCGAGCCGCTCCGTCCACCAGTACAGGAGTGCCTCGTCGGCAAGGAAGAGGTCGTCACAGGAGTGGTCACCCCGGTCGTAGTGGAATTCGAGCTGCCAGAAGTCCGTCATCCGCTTCCACCACAGCCGTCGGGCGGCATCGACCAGTACGGCCGGCTCCAACCGGATCACCGACCGGTAGCCGGCCGTGAACGCCGACACCCGCTCCAGGTCGAAAACGCCCTTCACACCGAACTGCACCTGCGCCGTACGCACAACTTCCTCCGCGTACGAACGAATGCCCAGTCGGTCCCAGTCCAGAACCGCGACCAGCTCACCATTCGCCCAGAGGAGGTTCCGGTACTGGAAGTCACCGTGGGTCCAACCGTGTGGCCCCGCATGGACTTCCCCCTCGGGGCGCAGGTCGGCGTGCTTGTCGAGAAGGAGCTTGCGCTCTTCGAGGGCAGCGGACGCGGCCACGTCGAAGACGTCGCCGACGCCTCCGGTCGGCACCGCCCCCGCAAGCCGATCGGCCTTCTCCACGGCTCGCCCGGCCTCCGTCACCTCCGCGGTAACCGACGGCGGCACGGCGGGCAGCCCTGCGCCCTCGGCGACGCGGTTCAGTACCGCATGGAGCCGCGCGAGGTGTGCGCCGAGTTCGGTCACCTGCGACAAGGGCAGGTCGATTCCACGCACATGTTCCCCGTCCGACCAGGGGAACAGGCAATAGCCGCTGCCGTCGACTTCGGCGATCAAATCGCCCGAAACGGTGGGTAGCGGAGCATGTACGGGGAGGCCGTGCGAAACGAGGACGGGGAGGACCGCGAGGTTGCGCCGGAGCCGGTCGATCGGCACATCCGTGACCCGCTTGAGGGCGAACCTCCCGACCGGGGTGTCCAGCCGCCAGTTCACGTTCATCAGGCCATCGGCCAAGTGCTGCCGGTCCAGCACCTCGCCGATGTCGAACACTTTGATCAACTCGGCAAGATCGTCTACGGGGATGTGCGTCCTGCCCGCCACGTTCGCGTCGGTCACCTGGGCGACGATACGGGAGCCAGCTGCCCAGGCGCACAAGGATCACTGGCTGCTTCTGCGAGGCCGGACGTCTATGACGGGAACAACCCTGACCACCGTGATCAACGTCGCCGTACATGTGGCTGCTGCGGTGCAGCGGCAGGTGTGGCCGTCGCAGGGTGGATCGGAGTGCCGGGGCGTCGTGTGGTGCTGCGGGCCATGGCGGCTTGGGCGCGAGGGCCGGGTCTGTCAAACGAGCGGCTCTGTCCCGTAGTCGGTGGTGACGTCGAGTAGCCGTCCATGATCATGATCTTGTGATGGATGTCAACTCCCTTGTCGGGACGGTGTTTTCCGGGCTTTCGGCGCTGGTCGTCGAGGATGTGGCGGATGGCGGTGACGCGATAGTGGTCACGGCCCGCACTCGGGATGTGGCGGTGCCGTGTCCGGTGTGCGGATCGCCGACGGCGAAGGCCCATGGATATCACCGCCGGACGGTGGCGGACGTACCGGTCGACGGCCGCCAGGTCGTCGTTCACCTGCGCGTACGGCGGCTGGCCTGCCCGATCCTGGGCTGCCGGCGACAGACCTTCCGCGAGCAGATTCCCGGACTGCTGGAGCGCCATCAGCGCCGCACGGTTCGGCTGGCGGGCCAGATATCGCAGGTGGCACGGGAGTTATGCGGTCGGGCGGCGACCCGCCTGGCCGGCCTGCTGGCCGTGCCCGTTTCCCGCAGTACCGCGCTGCGCAATCTGCGTCGCCTGCCGCTGCCCCGGCGGGAGGTCCCGCGGGTGATCGGAGTGGATGACTTCGCGCTCAAGCGACGTCACCGCTATGCCACCATCGTGACCAACGCCGAGACTGGCGAGCGGATCGACGTGCTGTCCGACCGCACCGCGGACACCCTGGAGACGTGGCTGCGCGAACATCCTGGTGCCGAGGTCGTATGCCGGGACGGATCGGCCACCTACGCTGAGGCCGTCCGCCGTGCTCTGCCCGACGCGGTACAGGTCAGCGACCGCTGGCACCTCTGGCGAAACTTCTGCGACAAAGTCCAGCTCGAAATCCGCGCACATGCCGGCTGCTGGGCCACCATCAATCCGTCCCGCCCCGGCGGCATACGCGAGCAGACCACCCGCGAGCGCTGGACCAAGATCCACGATCTCCTCGGCCAGGGCGTTGGCCTGCTCGAATGCGCCCGCCGCCTCAGCCTGGCCCTGAACACCGTCAAACGCTACGCCCGCATGCCCGAACCCCAGGCCCTGCGCCTCACCCCCGCCTACCGGCCGACCCTCGTCGACCCCTACCGCGACCACCTTCGCGAACGACGCCGGGCCGACCCTGCCGTCCCCGTCACCCACCTGCTGCGCGAGATCCGAGACCTGGGCTACACCGGCAGCGCCAATCTGTTGGTCCGCTACCTCAGCCAAGGCCGCGCCGAAGGCGACCGACCCGTCACCACGCCGCGTCACGCCGGCCGCCTCCTCCTTACCGACCCCGAAAACCTGCGCCCGAAGGAAACGGCCCTGCTGGAGAAGATCACCGC
>NZ_NEUE01000160.1 GCF_002910905.1 Streptomyces sp. SM11
CTAGTGTCTCGTGATCCTGATCGTGTCAGTTTGAGTTGTTATTAACGAGTTTCTTCATGTTGGTCTGGACGACGCGGACCTTCGCGAGGATCTCTTCGGCGGACGCGGTCCAGGTGAAGGGATTCGCGTCCTCGTTCCAGGAGTTGATGTAGTCGCGGATCTGCTTGACCAGGACGTTGACGCTGGAGAACGTGCCCCGGCGAATGGACTGCCGAGTCAGGATCCCGAACCAGATCTCGATCTGGTTCAACCATGAGGAACCGATGGGAGTGAAGTGGAAGCGGATGTGGGGGTTCTTCTCCAGCCATGCCTTCACCTCCGGCGTGGTGTGCGTGGACAGGTTGTCCAGGACGACATGGATCTCCTTGCCGGCGTGCGGCTTGGTCGCCTTCTTCAGGAAGGCGAGGAAGCTTGCCCCGTTCCGGCTCGGCCTGCACTCGCCGGTCACCTCACCGGTATGGACATTGAGGGCGGCGAACAGATTGGTGGTGCCGTGCCGTACGTAGTCGTGGGTGCGCTTCTCGCCCGCGCCGAAGGTGACCGGCAGTACCGGCTGGGTTCGGTCCAGCGCCTGTATCTGCGTCTTCTCGTCAATGGACAGCACCACCGCGCCGCCGGGCGGGGCCAGGTACAGGCCGACGACATCGGCGACCTTGTCCGCGAATGCGGGGTCCTTCGAGATCTTGAAGGTGCCGTTCCGGTGCGGCTTGAGGTTCTCCTCCCGCCAGATGCGGGCGACGTAGTGCCAGGACACCGAGATGCCCTCGCGCCGCTTCATGTGATTGACCAGCGTCCGCGTGGACCAGTGGGACAGCCCCGATTCCGTCGGCGGGGTTGTCTTCGTCAATGCGATCACCCGGGCCCGAGTGGTCGCGGGGACCTGATCGCGTCCGCCGCCGGGTTTCCGGGAAGCCAGTTGGGCAATCCCGCCCACGAGGTAACGGGCCTTGGCGCGGTCCACCGTATTCGGTGCGACTCCTGCGAGTTCGGCGATGTCCTTGCGTCGCCGCCCCTCGGCCGTCCACAGCACCAGGCGGGCCCGCAGAGCGGCATCGGCAGGGGCATGACGGCTGCCCGCCAACTCCCGCAGCTCATCGATCTGTTCGGAAGAGAGATCCACAACAGGCTAACGAAGCGACGCGCCATCAAGTTCCAACGACAGGATCACGAGACACTAGCTCGGCGCGCAGTTCGAAGCCGAGGCTAGGGTCCTCGGGAGAGTTCGTGATCAGTGCCGTTTCGGACAACGGCGTCGCCGGGCGTATGGCGTACACGCCCGGTGCCTCCTGTTCCGCAACGGCGAGCAGTTGTCGCGGCCCTTCGGCGACGAGATCGACCCACTCCTTAGCGCCTTCGATCGTCTTGAGTGACTCCAGGATGTGATTGGCGGCAATCACTTGCTCGGCTGGTGAGAGGCCTTGGAAGACCCGCCGCACGGTGGCGCCGATGTGGCGAGCGAGTACATGAGGCGCTGACTCTTGGCCGACGGCGGCATCGATGGAGTGCCAGCCTGTGGTGTCGAGTTGCTTCATCCGTTCGGCGAGCCGGTGGGTGATGAGCGATTCGTACAGCCCAGCAACTGGTGCATCGCCCGAAGTGTCGTTGGGCATGGTCGAGTCCCCCTAATCTCGCTGCGTACTACATGTGCAGTTGTATCAAGGGGGTCTGTCAGCCCGGGCGATGACCGCAGAAACCCGTAGAGGCCGCCAGCCGCAAGAGCTGCGGATGGCGGCCTCTGGTAGGCGGCGCTAGGCGTCATCCGCCCCCGTGGCACCCCCCATAAACCTCCCCCGACCCGCACCAGCAGGCAGCCGTGCGCGACGGGGGCCAGGGGACGGCGCGGCCGCGGGCCGCGAGGGTGGTGGCGTACTGGGGGAGGAGGCCCGGGTCGGCCGGGGACGCGGCCTCCGAGGCGGCGAACGCCTCGTACGAGGGGACCGTTCCCGTCACGATGCCCAGGTTCGGGGTGCCCGTCGCGTGGAGGTCGCGGAGTGCGGTCTCCAGGCGGTCCAGGTGCGTGGCGCGGTCCACGTACTCCTCGGTCAACGCCGGGTACGCGGTGAGCAGTTCGCGCAGCTCCTGCTCGGGCCAGTGCAGGACGGCGACCGGGAACGGGCGGGAGAGGGCCGTGCGGTAGGTGCCCAGCTCCGCGCGGAGACGGGTGATCTCGGCCTTCAGCTCGACCGGGTCCGATGAGCCCAGCGACCACAGCCGCTTGGGGTCGTGGAGTTCGTCCAGGGGGACCGGGGCCGTGTGCAGCTCGCCGGCCAGCTCGTCCCACGCGTCGTGGTCCAGCCCCATCAGCCTGCGCACCCGGTGGCGGCCGGTCAGCAGGGACTGGACGGCGTACGGGACCTCCTCGCCGGGGGCCAGCAGCCGGGTCAGCGCGGTAGAGAGGACGTCGTGCGCCGACTCCAGCTCGTCGTGCGCCTCCAGGGTCTCCGCGGCCACCTGCCACGGCGCCGCGTCCAGCGGGCCCGCGGTACGGATGCCGTCGATGATCGCCCGGGCCTCGGCCTCGTGACCGTACTCCCAGAGATTGGCCGCTTTGAGGGCCTTGATCAGGTGCGGGTTGTCGACGGTGGACTCGGGAGCTCCGAGCAGGTCGTCGTAGAGCGTGCTCGCGCGGGCTCGGTCTCCCGCGAGTTCCAGGTGGGCCGCGGCCTGGAGGATCAGCGGTTCGTGGTCCTCGGGGTACTGCGCCGCGGTGCGGAGCAGACGCTCGGCTTCGGTGATGTGGTCGGCAGGCGTGTCGGGGCGCATGGACCACACGGTACTGCCGGACGGCGACGGCCGGGAGAAGAGGTCGGGGGATGAGAGACGGGAGAAGTCTGGAGAGTTGTGAGGTTTGCCCCTACGTTGCGCGCGGGGTCCTTTGCCGTGCGCGCCGGGTCCTTGCCGTGCGCGCCGTACGGGAAGGGTGACGACGAAGGGGGAGAGGTGACGTCGATGCGGAGGCGGGGAGCTGCGCGGGGACCCGGGGTTCTGTCGGCCGTGCGCGGCCGCGGGGGCGGCCCGCGTCTCCTCGCCCGGGGGCTGTGGGCGTCGGCCGAGTTCGTCGTGACCCTCGGCGTCGCGCTGCTCCTTCTCGTCGTCCATCAGTTGTGGTGGACCAATCGCGAGGCGCGCGCCGACGCCGGGCGCACCGTGCAGAGCCTGCAGCGGCAGTGGGACGAGCCGGTGCCGGGAGACGGTGGCGGTGGCGGTGGCGGTGGCGGTGGCGGTGCACGGGAGGGGAGTCCCCGTCCCTCGCCCTCCGGCCGTGGCGCCGGGGCCGCGGCTGCCGCCCCGGCGGCAACCGATGCGCCCGCGCCCGCGCCTGCCCGTACCCGTGCGAGCCCCCGCTGGGACCAGGCGTACGCCGTCCTGCGCATCCCCCGGATCGGGCTCGCCGCCCCCGTCGCCGAGGGCACCAGCAAGGGCGGGGTGCTCGACCGGGGGTACGTCGGGCACTACGCCCGTACCGCGCAGGCCGGGCAGGCCGGGAACTTCGCGCTCGCCGGGCACCGCAACACCCATGGCGAGCCCTTCCGGCGCATCGACCGGCTGCGGAGCGGCGACCGGATCACCGTCGAGACCCGGGACGCCGTCTACACGTACACCGTCGGCAAACGCCTCGCGCGGACCGCCCCCTCGGACAGCGGGGTCATCGCGCCCGTGCCGCGCAGCAACATCTCGACCTCCGTCGGCTACAGCACTCCCGGCTACTACCTGACCCTGACCACCTGCACCCCCGAATTCAGCTCCCGCTACCGGCTCGTCGTCTGGGGGAAGCTCACCGCGATGCGCCCGCGGTGAGCAGCACACCAGGGCGTGGGGTCCCTGGGCGTGGGGTCCCCGGCGTGGGGTCCCTGGCGTGGGGTCCCTGGGTGTTCGGAGTAATCGGGCTATGCCCCCAGCCGCTGTGGCGGCGGCTCATCTTCCGGCGCGCGTTCAGCGGGCTGACCGTGGCCGTCGCGCTCGCCGGATTCATCCGGTCCTCCGAGACGCGTCCGATCATCGTGTATAACGAAGGAAGCGCCGTCGACCGGACTCTCCGGTGAACGGTACGAAGGACAGAAGGACGCAGGACAGAGAGACGGCAGGACGAGGGAGCAGGGGGGTGGGAACGATGCGGGACGCCAACGCCCTGCGCCGCGCCTTCGCCCGGCTGCTCCGGCCCGCCGGACTCCTCGTCCTCTTCCTCACCGAGGTCCTCCTCGCCGAGGGCGGCAGCCTCTCCGCCGCGGTCGCGCTCGCCGCCACCGCGGCCGCCGGCTCCGCACTCCTCGCCTGCTCCGTCATCAGCGCCCGCTGCGCGTCCCCGGTGCCCCGCACCCGGGTCCGTACGGCCATCAGGGACCGGGAGCAACGCACCGCGTTCCTCCCGCAACGCGACCCCGACGCCCGGGGCCGCACCAGGCCCCGAGCACCCGGGCGCGCCCTCCTGACGGCCGCCGCGTAGGGAACCCCGCACCTCTGGTTCGTACCTCTCGTGTCTCGCGTACGTCGCGTGCCTCGCGTACGTGCGCTGCGTGCACCCCGTGACGGGTGCGCCCCGCGCCGGTCGTCATGCCGAGTAACCACCCGTACCTCCCCGCAGGTACCTCCCGGCACGACGAGACCCCCGGAGGGCTCACCCATGTCCGCCTTCATGTCCGCTTTCGCGAATCTGGTCGGCTCCCTCGCCGATCTGCTCCAGCCGTTCTTCCAGACCGCGTCCACCGCCGCCGCGATCATCCTGTTCACCGCGCTCGTCCGGCTCGCCGTCCACCCCCTGTCGCGGGCCGCCGCACGCGGGCAGAAGGCCCGCAGCCGGCTCCAGCCGCAGATCGCCGAACTCCGCAGGAAGCACGGCAAGAACCCCGAGCGGATGCAGAAGGCGATCATGGAGCTGCATGCCGCCGAGAAGGTGTCGCCGCTCTCCGGCTGCCTGCCGAGCCTGCTCCAGATGCCCGCGTTCATCCTGCTCTACCACCTGTTCTCCAGCAGCTCGATCGGCGGCGAGCCCAACGCGCTGCTCAGCCACGACCTGCTCGGCGCACCGCTCGGCGGGCGCTGGCACGACGCGAATGCGCACGGCGGGATGTTCGGCGGACAGGGGTGGGTCTACCTGGGGCTCTTCGTGATCGTCGCCGCCGTCGCCACGTTCAGCTACGGACGCACCAAGCGGCAGCTGGCCGCCAACCCGATGACGCCCGCCGCCGGCCCGGACGGACAGGCCGTGCCCGGTATGGGCGCGATGACGAAGCTCATGCCGCTGCTGTCCTTCTTCACCCTGATCACCGTGGCCGTCGTCCCGCTCGCCGCCGCCCTGTACGTCGTCACTACGACCACCTGGACCGCGATCGAGCGGGCCTGGCTGTACCGCGATCTGCCGGTCGGCGGGGGCGCCATGGCCACCGCGGCGTAATCGGGGCGGCCGATGCGCCGGTCCAGTGTGTGAACGAGGTCTTGCGGAGTGTCCGCATCTCTTGGACGATCAGCCAAGTCCTCCGCCGGCCGCAACCCGCCGGAGGGCTCTCCACCTCGACCAAGAGGAGCTGGACCGTTGAAGCTGCTTCGAGTCGGTACGGCGGGTGCCGAGCGCCCCGCACTTCTCGACCGCGACGGGACCCTGCGTGATCTGTCGGGGATCGTCCCCGACATCGACGGCGAGCTGCTCGCCGACGCCTCCGCGCTCGCCCGGGTACGGGCGGCCGCCGAGGCGCCCGGTGTGCTGCCCGCCCTGGACGCGACGGGGCTGCGGATCGGCCCGCCGCTCGGGCGCATCGGCAAGATCGTGTGCATCGGGCTGAACTACCACGACCACGCCGCCGAGACGGGTGCGGAGATCCCGGCGGAACCCATCCTGTTCTTCAAGGCCCCCGACACCGTCGTCGGGCCCGACGACACGGTCCTGGTGCCGCGCGGCAGCCGCAAGACCGACTGGGAGGTCGAGCTCGCCGTCGTCGTCGGGCGCACCGCCCGCTACCTGGAGACGGCCGATGAGGGCCTCGCGCACGTCGCCGGCTACGCCACCGCGCACGACGTGTCCGAGCGCGAGTTCCAGATCGAGCGCGGCGGCACCTGGGACAAGGGCAAGAACTGCGAGACGTTCAACCCGCTGGGCCCCTGGCTGGTCACCGCCGACGAGGTGCCCGACCCGCAGGCCCTGCCGCTGCGGCTCTGGGTGAACGGCGAGCTGAAGCAGAACGGCACCACGGCCGAGCAGATCTTCCCGGTCGGCGAGGTCGTCCGCTACCTCAGCCACTTCATGACGCTCTACCCGGGCGACGTGATCAACACCGGTACGCCGGCCGGGGTCGCGATGGGGCAGCCCGAGCCGAAGCCGTACCTGAGGGCGGGCGACGTGGTGGAGCTGGAGGTGGAGGGGCTCGGCCGGCAGCGGCAGGAGCTGAAGGGCGCGTAGCCCTGGTGCACCCGAGGGGGGCGTAGCCCCCGCCGACGCGTACGGGGTGCCGGGCCTCTCGCCTGCGTACGTGTTGCCCGCCCCTCGCCCGCGTACGGGGTCTCAGGCCCCCCGCGTCGCCGCGAACTGCTCCAGCGCTTCGACCACCAGCGCGTGGTCCTCGGCCTGCGGCAGCCCGGACACCGTGACCGTGCCGATCACGCCCGCGCCCGCCACCGAGATCGGGAACGAACCGCCGTGCGCCGCGTACGTGTCCGGGTCCAGGCGCGAGGACTCCTCGAACGTCGTGCCCTTCGCTCGGAACCGGGTGCCGACCAGATACGAGCTCTCGCCGTACCGCTCGACGACCTTGCGCTTGCGGTCGATCCACGCGTCGTTGTCCGCGCTCGAACCCGGCAGCGCCGCGTGGAAGAGCTGCTGCGCGCCGCGCCGGATGTCGATCGCGACCGGGGCGTGCCGCTCCCGGGCCAGCGTGACCAGCAGGCTGCCGAGCGCGAACGCGTCGTCGTAGCCGAAGTGCGGCAGGGCGAGCCGGCGCTCCTGGGTGATCAGCTCGGAGATGGTGGGGGAGGTGGTGCTCATGCGCGCCGCTCCTCCTCCTCTTCGTCGTCGTGGTGGTGCGGGAGAAGGGTGACCGAGACGCCTTCGCGGGCCGAGCGGCGGGCGGCCTCCAGGACGTCCAGCGCGGCGGCGGCCTGGAGCGCGGTGACCGGGTTCCGGCCGGTGCCGCGCACCGCTGCGGCGACGGCGGCGTAGTACGCGGGGTAGTCGCCGGGCAGCGTGCGGACCGGGGTCCCGCCACCGGTCAGCGGGGACTCGCCGGAACCGATGCGGCCCCACAGCTCCTCCGGCTCCTCGCCCCACGGCTCACCGGCCACCGGGCGCAGACCCTCGCGCAGGGCCGCCTCCTGCGGGTCCAGGCCGTACTTCACATAGCCCGCCTGCGAGCCCAGCACCCTCAGGCGCGGGCCGAGCTGGGCGGTGGTGGCGCTGACGTACAGGTGCGAGCGGACCCCGTTGGCGTGGGTGATCGCGAGGAACGTGTCGTCGTCCGCCGCCGCGCCGGGACGCCGTACGTCGGACTCGGCGTACACCTGGACCGCCGGGCCGAACAGCGCCAGCGACTGGTCGACGACATGGCTGCCCAGGTCGTACAGCAGACCGCCGATCTCCTCCGGGTCGCCCGACTCGCGCCAGCCGCCCTTCGGCTGCGGCCGCCAGCGCTCGAAGCGGGACTCGAAGCGCCGGACCTCGCCCAGCTCGCCGTCGGCGATCAGCGCGGCGAGCGTACGGAAGTCGCCGTCCCAGCGGCGGTTCTGGAAGACCGAGAGCAGCAGCCCGCGCTCGTCGGCGAGGGCGGCGAGCTCGCGCGCCTCGGCGGCGGTCCCGGCGACCGGCTTGTCCACGACCACCGGCAGTCCGGCCTTCAGCGCGGCCGTCGCCAGCGGGACGTGCGTCTTGTTCGGGGTGGCGATCACGACGAGGTCCAGCTCGCCGGCGCGCTCCCACAGCTCGTCCGGCGAGGCGGCGAAGCGGACGTCGGGGAACGCGGCACGGGCCTCGGCCCGGCGCTCCTCGTTCGACGTGACGACCGTGTCGAGGACCAGGCCGTCGGTCGCGGAGATCAGTGGGGCGTGGAAGACGGAGCCGGCCAGGCCGTAGCCGACGAGGGCGACGCGGAGGGGGGCGTCGGTGGCGTTGGGGGTCATGCATTCCACTTAAGCAACGCTGTTGCCAAAGTGCAAGCGACCGGCACAATGGGACGGTGAGCAGGAGTGAACCGTGAACAGGAGCATGACGAAGGCCCCCGCGGGGGTGAACCTCCCGGCGCTGCGCCACCACAACGCGGCGTTGGTGCTGGACCTGCTGCGGGCGGCCGGGGCGGAGGGCATCAGCCGGCTGGAGCTCGCCGAGGGCACCGGCCTCACCCCGCAGGCTGTCAGCAAGATCACCGCCCGGCTCCGGGAGGACGGTCTCGCCGTCGGCGCGGGCGTGCGCCCCTCCACCGGCGGCAAGCCGCGCACGGTGCTGCGGCTGGTCCCCGACGCCCAGTTCGCGGTCGGGCTGCACCTGGACCGCGACGGACTCACCGCCGTCCTGGTCGACCTCGCGGGCCGGCCGGTCGCGGTCACCCGCGCGCCCCTGGACCTCGGCGCACCGGCGGACCGGGTCCTCGCGGACGCGACGGACGCGGTACGGGACCTGCGCGCGGCCGAACCGCACAAGCCGGTGCTGGGTCTTGGCATCGCGGTCCCCGGCCCGCTCGACCACCGGGACGGCGTCCTGCGCCGGGTCACCGGTTTCCCGCGGTGGGACGGCTACCCACTGCGCGCCGCCCTGGCCGAGCGGACCGGGCTGCCGGTGGTCCTGGACAAGGACACCAACGCCGCGGCCCTCGCCCTGGCCCTCGGAGGGGCGGGCGGGGGCGACTTCGCCTACCTCCACCTCGGTACGGGGCTCGGCGCGGGTCTGGTCCTCGGCGGCGAGGTGCACCGGGGCACGCGGACGGGGGCGGGGGAGTTCGGCCACCAGACCCTCCAACTGGACGGCCCGCTCTGCGGGTGCGGCGGCCGAGGCTGCATCGAGGCGCTGTGCCTGGCCGCCGAGGCGCGCGGCGACCGGGCGGAGGCGGCCCGGGTCCTGGGCACGGGCGCGGCGAACCTGGTCGGCCTGCTCGACATCGACCGGGTGGTCCTGGGCGGCCGGACGGTGGCCGCCGACGAGGACGCGTACGTA
>NZ_NEUE01000161.1 GCF_002910905.1 Streptomyces sp. SM11
CTAGTGTCTCGTGATCCTGATCGTGTCAGTTTGAGTTGTTATTAACGAGTTTCTTCATGTTGGTCTGGACGACGCGGACCTTCGCGAGGATCTCTTCGGCGGACGCGGTCCAGGTGAAGGGATTCGCGTCCTCGTTCCAGGAGTTGATGTAGTCGCGGATCTGCTTGACCAGGACGTTGACGCTGGAGAACGTGCCCCGGCGAATGGACTGCCGAGTCAGGATCCCGAACCAGATCTCGATCTGGTTCAACCATGAGGAACCGATGGGAGTGAAGTGGAAGCGGATGTGGGGGTTCTTCTCCAGCCATGCCTTCACCTCCGGCGTGGTGTGCGTGGACAGGTTGTCCAGGACGACATGGATCTCCTTGCCGGCGTGCGGCTTGGTCGCCTTCTTCAGGAAGGCGAGGAAGCTTGCCCCGTTCCGGCTCGGCCTGCACTCGCCGGTCACCTCACCGGTATGGACATTGAGGGCGGCGAACAGATTGGTGGTGCCGTGCCGTACGTAGTCGTGGGTGCGCTTCTCGCCCGCGCCGAAGGTGACCGGCAGTACCGGCTGGGTTCGGTCCAGCGCCTGTATCTGCGTCTTCTCGTCAATGGACAGCACCACCGCGCCGCCGGGCGGGGCCAGGTACAGGCCGACGACATCGGCGACCTTGTCCGCGAATGCGGGGTCCTTCGAGATCTTGAAGGTGCCGTTCCGGTGCGGCTTGAGGTTCTCCTCCCGCCAGATGCGGGCGACGTAGTGCCAGGACACCGAGATGCCCTCGCGCCGCTTCATGTGATTGACCAGCGTCCGCGTGGACCAGTGGGACAGCCCCGATTCCGTCGGCGGGGTTGTCTTCGTCAATGCGATCACCCGGGCCCGAGTGGTCGCGGGGACCTGATCGCGTCCGCCGCCGGGTTTCCGGGAAGCCAGTTGGGCAATCCCGCCCACGAGGTAACGGGCCTTGGCGCGGTCCACCGTATTCGGTGCGACTCCTGCGAGTTCGGCGATGTCCTTGCGTCGCCGCCCCTCGGCCGTCCACAGCACCAGGCGGGCCCGCAGAGCGGCATCGGCAGGGGCATGACGGCTGCCCGCCAACTCCCGCAGCTCATCGATCTGTTCGGAAGAGAGATCCACAACAGGCTAACGAAGTGACGCGCCATCAAGTTCCAACGACAGGATCACGAGACACTAGCCGCCCTTTGTGGTGCCGGTGGCTTTGCCGGGTTCGGGCCGGTGGACAAGGGCAGCGCACCCTTGGGCTATCGGTCGGTCTGGCACCAACGTGTCAGTGCCCCTCAGTAGCCTTGGCGCATGAGGGCCAGCGACTTCTTCCGCACAATCAGCACCGGCACTGGCGGCTGGGGAGAGCCACTGACCGCCTCTGCGTTTGAGATGGAACTCGTGGAGCGGCTCCGCAAGGGGCCTCTGGAAGGCACTTTGGACAGTGCTGCAGCCGAGGGCTTGTCCACGTTGGTGCACTCGGAGCTGGAGCACTGCGGAACCGACAGTGGGCAACGGCTGGACGATGAGGAGATAGCCGCTGCAGTCCGGAGCCTGAAGGCCATCCTTCGCCGCCTTGGGATCCCGTTCAACCCGCCTTTCCGGGACTTTCGAGGGTTTCACGGTTACTGGAGCGCCCAGGGGATGGGCGGCGGAGGCGGTTGGGCTGCACGGCGTGGGTATCTGAACACGCTCTTCTCACCGGTGTGGCTGGCCTTGGACGAGCTGGAATCGGCCGAGGGTGAGGGCCTCGGATTCCGAGGAGTCGACGGAGCGCCCAAGAACATCATCTTTGCCTCTACCGGGTTCAAACCCGAGATCGTCATGAGCCAGGTCATCGATGGGGCAATCGAGATCGTGAAGCACGAAGAAAGCTGCCTGGTCTACGACCGGCCCTTGACGGAGTCTGGAATGACATGGGGGCAGCTTGTTGACTGGTGGCGTGACCGGAACGACATGGGGGATGTAGACGATCGCGCTGCGGCTCTCTCTGTACGAGCGACTCAAGGCATCCCTGGCCTCGGACGCTGAGCGATACGTCTTCCACGCCTTTGGTAGCCGATACGCCGGGCCCAAAGCCATGCAGGAGCCCGCTCTGCTGCCGCAGGTGTATCTGCACTTCGATCCACTCACGGAGCGGCAGCGACGGACCTTGAACAAACCCCGTCGGCTCGCCCGTGAGCGCATGGACTTCCTCCTGCTATTGCCTGGTGGGGTTCGCATCGTGATCGAGGTGGATGGAAAACACCACTATGCGCGGGAGGTTCCCCCCGAATCAGGGAGGTGGGAAGTAGCTGCGGACCTCTACTCCGAGATGCTCGCAGAGGATCGCGAGCTACGGCTCAAGGGCTACGAAGTTTTCCGCTTCGGTGGAAGGGAGATACTCGAATCCCGTGAGGACCTCAGCTCTATTCGTCGGTTCTTCGGTGACCTGGAGGCCCGATACTGGCCCGTACCAAGGTCATGAACTTCGCTGTTCCGGTTCGACAAGCTTCAGGATTCGGCCGTCGTACCGTCAGGGCCGCCGTACGGGTGTCCGTGGACAGCCCGTGCTGCAGCGATCTATGCCCACCTCGGGCACCGGTGGCGACGCGAAGAAGTTGCGCTCACACCATGGTCTTCGCTGTGAGCTGGGCCACCGAAGGGTTCGTCACCTCGCTTACCTGGCCCTCACATCGTCAGCTCGTTCCCCATCCTGCTCCTGCCGGTGCACCGACGCGGCGAACTGTTTGGCCTCGTCCTGACAGCCTGGGCGCTCATGAGGATTCGAGGTGTGCCATCTACCTGTACTTCGGGATCATGTCAGGCATGAACGAGGACTTCGCAGAGGACAATCGGCTCGCATACGCCGGACTCACCGCGCTCGCCGAGCTAATGGAGAACGTCGGAAGCACGCTCGACCCCGACGAGGACAACCGCCCCTACTTCGTTGCCTGGGGGCTCCTGGCTGCCATGCATCGCCAGGCCTCGGCCGTCGTGCTATTGCACCGGAAGGGCTTCGGTCATGAGGCCGCACCCAACCGCCGTGCGCTGATCGAGCATATGGCGCAAATCCGATGGCTCGCCGAAGATGGCGCGGACGCCGTCGACACCATGAACCTGGCCCTCAAGCGCAGTCAGAAGAAGCTGAGGGACGCCGCGGACCTCGCCGGCATGTCGTACGACCCGACGATTCCCGACCTTGTCCAGGCTGCCGAGATCCCCTCCAACCCGGCTAATACTCCAGCTGTAGATCGCGATCTTCATGTCTGGGCGGCTTGTCGCTGATAGTGGCTGGCCTGGGATCGGGCCTGGTGGCGGCGTCGCCAATGGGACCAGTCGAGCCGGTGGGTCGCGTCGTGGACGGGCCGGACGGCGAGCGCGGTGAACAGGTGCTGGATCTCGTTGCAGGTGAGCGGTATCAGCCCGTCCGGCTTCGAGTGGCGGGCGTGTTCGTCGGCGCGGACGACGGTGAGGAAGGCGTGGGCGAGCATCGCGAGGGTGACCCAGCGGTGCCAGGACGTCCAGCGTCTGACCTGGTGCTCGTCCAGTCCGGCCAGGCCCTTGCCGGACTGGAAGGTCTCCTCGGCCGTCCATCTGCGCCCGGCGACCCGCACCAGGGTGGACAGCGGAACCCGGACTGCTGAGTAGCAGCGGTAGAAGGCGAGTTCACGGGTGCGCCGGTTGCGGCGGACGAGCAGCTGACGGTGGCCCGGCCGGTCGTCGGCGATGTCGGCCAGGGCCCAGTCGTAGAAGCGGTGCCCCTTGGCGCCGTCGCCGGCGGAGAGTTTCTGCCAGGCCCGCTTCGGCAGCATCTTGACCAGGACGTCGGCCCGGAAGTTGCCAGCTCGGGTGGTGATCTGGTGGTCACAGGCCACGGCGAGCACGTAGCCGGTCTCGCGTCTCTCCAGCTCGGTCCGCAGGTGCGGGTTGCCTCCGTAGACCTCATCGCCCGCCACCCAGGATGCGGCAACGCCGGCGTCCAGGGCGCGGCCGATCATGCGGGCGGCGAGGGCGGGTTTCGTGGCGAAGCCGACGGCGTCGGGTATCCCGGCGGCCCGGCAGCGGGCCGG
>NZ_NEUE01000162.1 GCF_002910905.1 Streptomyces sp. SM11
ATGCCGCTCTGCGGGCCCGCCTGGTGCTGTGGACGGCCGAGGGGCGGCGACGCAAGGACATCGCCGAACTCGCAGGAGTCGCACCGAATACGGTGGACCGCGCCAAGGCCCGTTACCTCGTGGGCGGGATTGCCCAACTGGCTTCCCGGAAACCCGGCGGCGGACGCGATCAGGTCCCCGCGACCACTCGGGCCCGGGTGATCGCATTGACGAAGACAACCCCGCCGACGGAATCGGGGCTGTCCCACTGGTCCACGCGGACGCTGGTCAATCACATGAAGCGGCGCGAGGGCATCTCGGTGTCCTGGCACTACGTCGCCCGCATCTGGCGGGAGGAGAACCTCAAGCCGCACCGGAACGGCACCTTCAAGATCTCGAAGGACCCCGCATTCGCGGACAAGGTCGCCGATGTCGTCGGCCTGTACCTGGCCCCGCCCGGC
The DNA here is from genome assembly GCF_002910905.1 of Streptomyces sp. SM11. Classification (GTDB taxonomy): domain Bacteria; phylum Actinomycetota; class Actinomycetes; order Streptomycetales; family Streptomycetaceae; genus Streptomyces. The sequence goes on from NZ_NEUE01000162.1 coordinate 441, forward strand.
GGCGCGGTGGTGCTGTCCATTGACGAGAAGACGCAGATACAGGCGCTGGACCGAACCCAGCCGGTACTGCCGGTCACCTTCGGCGCGGGCGAGAAGCGCACCCACGACTACGTACGGCACGGCACCACCAATCTGTTCGCCGCCCTCAATGTCCATACCGGTGAGGTGACCGGCGAGTGCAGGCCGAGCCGGAACGGGGCAAGCTTCCTCGCCTTCCTGAAGAAGGCGACCAAGCCGCACGCCGGCAAGGAGATCCATGTCGTCCTGGACAACCTGTCCACGCACACCACGCCGGAGGTGAAGGCATGGCTGGAGAAGAACCCCCACATCCGCTTCCACTTCACTCCCATCGGTTCCTCATGGTTGAACCAGATCGAGATCTGGTTCGGGATCCTGACTCGGCAGTCCATTCGCCGGGGCACGTTCTCCAGCGTCAACGTCCTGGTCAAGCAGATCCGCGACTACATCAACTCCTGGAACGAGGACGCGAATCCCTTCACCTGGACCGCGTCCGCCGAAGAGATCCTCGCGAAGGTCCGCGTCGTCCAGACCAACATGAAGAAACTCGTTAATAACAACTCAAACTGACACGATCAGGATCACGAGACACTAGCTACCGCTGATCGTGTCGATCTCCTCTGCGCGTTCGTCAAGTGGCACGGTCTACGCATCCTAGAAAAATCCCTAACGTCTGCGCGCGAGCGCGGTATCCCGATCCGTGTCCTCACGACGACCTACATTGGCGCTACCGAACGGCGGGCACTAGACCGCCTAGTGCAAGACTTCGGCGCCGAGGTAAAGGTCAACTACGAACTCCGCTCCACTCGGCTGCACGCCAAGGCATGGCTTTTCCGGCGCTCCAGCGGTTTCGACACGGCATACGTCGGCAGCTCCAACCTATCCAAGGCGGCGCTCCTCGACGGACTCGAATGGAACGTCCGTCTGTCTTCGATCGCGACACCATCAGTGATCCGCAAGTTCGAAGCGACCTTCGATGCCTATTGGAGTGATCCTGCGTTCGAGCCGTACGACCCTGACAAGGACGCGCAGCGACTCGACGACGCCTTGTCGCATGCAGGCAGCAGCACCCGCCCTGGGGACCGAAGCATCACGTTGTCCGGCCTTGAAGTTCGCCCGTACCCGCACCAGCGGGACATGCTGGAACGGCTCCAAGTCGAGCGCACTGTGCATGACCGGCACCAGAACCTCCTTGTCGCCGCCACTGGGACCGGTAAGACCGTTATGGCGGCCCTGGATTACAATCACCTACGCCAAACGCTCGGCCGTGATCCTCGTCTACTCTTCGTGGCTCATCGCAAGGAGATCCTTGAGCAGTCCTTGCGCGTCTATCAGAACGTCCTCGTCGATGCGAACTTCGGTGAGTTGCTCTTCGCTGACGAGAACCCCGACCGCTGGACCCATGTGTTCGCCAGCGTCCAGTCACTCACTTCGCAAGCACTAGGAAGATTCTCCCCAGATCAATTCGACGTGATCGTGATCGACGAGTTCCATCACGGCACGTCACCTACGTACCGCAAGATCTTGGACCATTTCAGGCCACACGAGCTCCTTGGTCTCACGGCTACTCCGGAGCGCATGGATGGACTGAACATTCAAGATGAGTTCTTCGACGGGCGGATCGCCGCCGAAATGCGGCTATGGGAAGCTCTGGAGAACGAACTCCTCAGCCCATTTCACTACTTTGGGATCACAGATAACACGGACATGAGCGCCATCGCATGGAAACGTGGCGCCTACGATTCGACAGCCTTGAGTAATCTCTTCACTGGCAATGAAGCCCGCGCACGACTCGTCGCGCAGGCAGTGAAGGACAAGGTCACAGACCCAGGCTCTATGAAGGCCCTAGGGTTTTGCGTATCCGTCGCACACGCCCACTTCATGGCTGACTTCTTCCGACGAGCAGGACTCAACGCGGTTGCACTCTCTGGCGACACCTCACGTCAAGAACGCAAGGCCGCACTCGATGACTTGCGTACCGGACATCTACAAGTCATCTTTTCCGTCGACCTCTTCAACGAGGGCCTCGATATTCCCGACGTTGACACCTTGCTCCTCCTCCGCCCGACCTCCAGCGCCACAGTCTTCTTGCAGCAGTTGGGCCGCGGGCTGCGGCGTACAGAAGACAAGGCAGTCCTTACCGTCCTGGACTTCATCGGTCAGCACCGTAAGGAGTTTCGCTTCGAGGAGCAGTTCCGCGCCCTGACCAACCTGACTCGCAACCGCCTGCTCAGCAATGTCGAGCAGGATTTCCCACGCCTACCTTCCGGCTGTCAGATCATCCTTGAGTCGAAGGCCAAGGAGCTGATCATTGACAACATCCGTGCACAGATCGCGGTCAACGTAGCGCAGTTGGCGCGAGAGGTGGCTGCTTACGCGGAGCCGCGACTTGCGGACTTCCTTCGGGATAGCGGCCGGGAGCTCAAGGAGCTGTACCGCGGCAACGGAAATTCTTGGACTGGCCTGTTGCGCCGGGCCAAGCTTCTAGACCCGACAGGCCCTGAGGGCGAGTTGGCTCTCCTGAAACGGGTACCGGCGTTCCTTCATGTAGACGACCCACTGCGCGTTGCTGCCTACAGCAAGCTCCTAGCCGATGACGCTCCTGCCTACGAAGATCTCAGCGAGCAGGAGCAAGGGTACGCTCGCATGTTCTTCTTCTCTCTCTGGCCACTAGGAGGGGAATACCTGAGCTACCAAGCAGGCTTGGACACGCTCCGCCCCCAGCGAGCGTTCCGCGACGAGCTTCGTCAGGTACTCGTTCACGTCCTGGAGCAAGCTGACCACGTGCCGATCCCGCTTCTCGGGATGCACGCCAGCATCCCGCTGACCGTGCATGCTTCGTACAGCCGCGAGGAGATCCTCCCTGCGCTGGGTCAGGCTGCCGTAGACGGCTTCAAACCCGGCCACTTTCGCGAGGGCGTGAAGTGGTGCGAGAGCATCCAGGCCGACGCTCTGTTCGTCACTCTGGAGAAGGATGAGAAAGACTTCTCACCCGAAACCCGATACAAGGACTACGCCCTCAATGACTCCTTGTTTCACTGGGAGTCACAGAACCAGACCTCGGAGAGCTCTCCCACAGGTCTCCGCTACCAGGAACACAGCGAAAAGGGCACCAGTGTGCTTCTCTTCGTTCGCCGCTACAAAAAGACGGACATCGGTGGACCCCAGCCCTGGATGCTATTGGGTACCGCTGAATATATTGAGCACTCGGGTAGCAAGCCCATGGGAATCACATGGAAGCTCACCCAGCAGATGCCAGCTGACGTATGGACCTACTCAGCGGTCGCGACAGCTTAGACCTGAATGCAGAAAAGCAGATAAAGGAAAGGACCCTGCCGAGGATCCTACTTCCACTCGGAGTCACTAGAGAGGGGTTCGAAACCACCTGCCTTAACGCAACAGAGAGCTAGGCAACTGCGCGAGGGGAAATCGCGCACACTAGTGCCAGTGGCAAGATGCAGGTTCAAATTAACCCACGGTCGGAGCTAAGCACTGTTCAACAGACACTCACTTGGTTCAAGCATGTTGACAAAGTCTTGAATAGCAAGTAAGCGCCTGTCAGGTTCTGGCGCGTCAGCCGCCCAGAGCCGGGCGGCTGACGCTCTGATCTTAGATTCCGCAGCCGCTCTTTACTCCAGCCACAAATTCCCCCCACGCAGCAGACGGGAAAACGACGGCTCCACGGTTGCGGTCCTTGGAGTCACCCACCGCGACACCTCCGTCCGGCACCGCCTGGAACTCGACACACTGGCCTTGGGTGTCGCCACTGTAGGACGACTTGATCCATGCTTCGGTCGGGAGATCGTGCCGCATCATCGTGAGCCTCTTACTCGTTATCAAGATCCCGCGCAACGCGTGAGATCACATCCATGGACTGTCGCGAAGATAGAGCGGCTGCACGTAGCTGGTCAAAGGCACTGCGGTAGTTCTCTACAGCCCCAGTCTCTTCGAGGTACAGGCCGCCATCGAGATTGTCGAGGCCGACCACGTCCAGCTCCATCGGGTCCGGGTACGAGTACACGGTGAACGGACCATCCATGCCTACGTAGGCGCCCTGCGCGTACGGGATCACTTGTACTGCGATGCCAGGGCGGTCAGACGCCTCGACGAGGTTCCGTAGCTGTGCAGCGGTCACGGCAGGGCCTCCTACCTGACGATGAAGCACCGACTCGTCCAGTATGCAGAGGTACTGAGGCGCATCATCTCGATCAAAGATCGCCTGCCGAGCAAGACGAAGATCGACGAGCGTCCGCACCTCCTCGTCGGTCATCCGCTTGCTCCCCGTACCTCGGATGACTGCCTCGGCGTACGCATCGATCTGAAGCAAGCCGGGAACCACGACACTTTGGTAGGCGTAGATCCGGACGGCGTCAGACTCCAGCGTGAGCCGCTCCTGGAAGTCCGGCTTGAGCTTGTCCGAGTGCTGCGACCACCAGCCCTTCTGCTTGCTCTGCCGCTGAAGGGCAAGCAGCGCCTCCCTCATAGGCAGATCGACCTGGTACATGTCGAGGAGAGTCTTCAGCTCCAGGGGCCGCAGCCCCTGCCTGCCGTTCTCGATACGACTCATCTTCGTCTTGTCGCCGTCGATGGTCTCGCCGGCCTGCTGAAGGCTGACGCCGGACTCCTCCCGGAGTCGGCGCAGTTCAGACCCCAGCCTCTTCTTTCGCACCTTCGGTTCCGGATGTGCCACCCGTCATTCCCTTCCTTCGCCGCGGACCAGTGTGCCGCATGAGGCTGATCAGACCTCGTCATATGCCTGTTGAGCTTTCCAACTCTCACGAAATCTCAACGTTGAGCTTACTCATGTTGCGCCCAGTCGTCGTTTGGGTGCAGTCTGTTGAGCGACGGCAGCAGCCAGCTGACCTGAACTGAGCGGCTATAGGCGCTTGGTGACGGGTCGCAACCCGCTGCGCCGCGACGTCGCATGGGTGGCCCGCAAGTGGGTCCGCCGCCTATGCGTGGACATCCAATGCGCTACGCGCCTGGGCACAGGAGGTCGTGATGACTCACCCCCCGATCAACAGTCCGCAAGAGGTGGCTGGCAATACGACGACTGAAAGGCCGCCTCTGGAAGTGATCCACGCAGAGCTCGCTGTACGCCGAGTCCTGGCATTCAAGTTGGGCACGACCACCCGCTCGGCACTGAACGAGGCCGCTTCTTCGCTGCGCGAGTTGATCATCGCCTTTGCGGTCGAAATCTTCGCCGTGGAAGCAGATATGTCCTTCGCCGACCGTAGCTTCCGGCTCGAAGCGATCCACCTCGTTGACAACCCGCCATGTCCGACCGCCTTGTCCCACGAGGTCTACGCCTACGTCCGTGCTCAGGCACACGTGCTGCGGAAGCTCATTGTCATGATGCAGCAGCCAACAGAGCACTCGCATATGTCGGTTGCGACTCGCCCTCCGCTCCCCGTTCGGCCTCGGCCTACCCACAAGGCGGCTACGGCCGAGCGCGCTGAGCCGTGCGCGGTACCTAGCGGACTCGCTCCGTCCCTTCCGAAGGCTGACGCCCATGAGTGAACGCGCCCGCCAGATCGCCTACGTCGTCTGCCTTGCCGCTATCGGCTCGTCGATCGTCGCGGCGGTGTGGTTCGAGCGATGACGCCGTTGGCGTAGGCGCAAACAGGCCCACCACGTAGGGGCCGCAGACTCCTGCCCGGCTGTCTCCATGGACGGTCGGCAGCCGGGCGGGGCCAGGAGCACGACGGTGCGGAGACCGTATCTCCGCGACATCAGCACCGAAGGGACTCTCCCACTCGGTCATCTTGGTTCTTGCGTAGCCGATCGTGGATCCGGCATCTGCGTCAGCCTGTCCGGTCAGTCCCGAGATATCAACGACAAGGGGTCGACCTCCCTCCACTCCGTTGAGCCTGTTGTCCGTGAATGTGAACTCGGTGCCGACGACACTTCCCGACAAGGGGTTGGCGTAGTCAAGCTCTCCCGCCTTGGTCGCCGTCGCACACTCTTCTTCCATGATGTTGAGTTTCCTCACCATCAAGTTGAGCGACTCATCGATCTCTGGCCCCGCATTAGCTCCAGCGGTATGCACTTCACGCCAAGCGGCAACAAGGCCAAGCTGCTTCAGGATTCTCGTCATGGCTGCTTGAGGGACGTCTTCAGCCGGATCTATTCCTCGCACCATGCGCGTGTACGCTGTCAGGATTGCTACTTTGTTGGCAGCGGCATACGTTACGGCGGCTTGCCTCCATTCGGCAGTGGCGTTTTCGCCGGTGGAAGGCGCCATGAAGCGCTGGACCACCGCTCCCTCGGAATGTGCGGCCGTGGCGGAGGGAGCGTCGTGCCCGGCTGGGGTCGGCCCGGCTGCTGGGCGGGACAGCGCCCGCGTAGCGTTGGCTTCGGCTTCGCGTTCGAAGCGGTCGGAGGGGTCGGAGACCTTCAGTCCTGTGCCGTTGTCGGTTCCGGGCCGTTGTCGGTTCCGGCGACGGGGCCTCGGCGTTGCTGGATGACGTGGGTGAGTTCGTGGGCGAGGGTGTGCCTGTCACCTCCGCCGGCGCCGATGACGACATGGTGGCCGGAGGTGTAGGCGCGGGCGCCGACCTCGGCAGCCGATGCCTTGGCTGCGGCGTCGTTGTGGATGCGGACGTCGGAGAAGTCCGCGCCGAGCCGGGCTTCCATGTCGGTGCGGGTGGCGCTGTCCATCGGCCGGCCGGCCGCGCGCAGGACGTCCGGGACGGCCGAGCGCTGCACAGGGGGCTGTTCGGTCCGCTGGTGACCGCAGCCGTCGCCCTGACTGTGCTGGTCCTGGGCAGGCAGGTGACCGGCGGTCTGCAGCATCTGGACGACAGCCGCATTGCCGATCGTGCTCTGCCTGGCAAGGAGCCCGGTGACCGGTTATTCCGCCTGCGGCCGCAGCCGCGCGGGCCGGGGCACGCTTGTGCTCCTCGTTGGACTTTCCGGGACCATCCTGACTGCGCATGGGAGCCTCTTCATCGCTAAGAACGTGACTCTTCCTGCATATACGGGGCACGGCTCCGGTTCCAGGTACTAGAGGGCACAGTTGAGTGGCCGGACGGGCGCCGGTAGCCGCGGTGTGGAGACCGGAACCTGATTCCCCTGGTCATTCGTCTTGTGAGGCGGGAAGCGGGAAGCGGACCGAGCGGGCGGGAAGACATGGCGGAGCGGGCAGGACCTGGGGGGGCATCGATGGCGACGCCGGTTGCGCCGGGCGCGGGAGGCGGCCGACGGGGGCGGGGGGTCGCCGCGCTCGCCGTGGTCGTGGCCGGGGTGCTGGCGTTCCATCGGGTCGTGCCCAACCGGCCGGGAAGGGTCGGGAGTCTGCTGGAGTCCTTCCTGCCCTGGGCCGGAGTCCTCGTCGTCGTGCTGTTGATCGGCGTCCTGGTCCGGCGGTCCGCCGTCGCGCTGGTGGCCCTGCTGCTGCCCGTGGGGGTCTGGGTGCACCTCTTCGGCGGGCTGTTGCTGCCCGCCGAAGAGGCCGGCGGGCAGGAGCTCGTCGTCGTGCAGCACAACGTCAGTGATGAGAACCGTGATCCGGCGGGTACCGCACGTGCCCTGATCGAGGCCGGGGCCGACCTCGTCGCGCTGGAGGAGCTGGTGGTCCCGCAGCTGGCGGTGTACGAGAAGGCTCTCGCCCCGGACTATCCGCACCACGTCGTCCGGGGCACGGTCGGGCTCTGGTCCAAGTACCCGCTCAGTGGCGAGTGGTTGGTGGACATCAAGCCCCCGGCCATCGCGGACGGGTGGAGTCGCGGGGTGCGTGCCGTGGTCCACTCGCCGTACGGGGAGGTCGCGGCGTACGTCGCCCATCTGCCCTCCGTCCGGGTCGGGGCGGGTGGGCTCGCTTCCGCCTCGCGGGACGAGAGCGCCGAGCTGCTGGGGCGCGCCCTCGACGGCGAGCCGGTCGATACGGTGATTCTGCTCGGGGACCTCAACGGGGCCGTGGAGGACCGGGGGCTGAGCCCTCTCACCTCACGGTTGGACGTCGCCGAGCGCGGGTTCGCCTTCAGCTTCCCGGCCGCCTTCCCGCTGGTGCGGATCGATCAGGTCATGGCCCGCTCAGCCACCGTGGGCCACATCCGCACCCTGCCCGTCACCGGCAGCGACCATCTGCCCGTCGTCGCCCGCGTCGCCCTGGGATGAGTGCGCGGCCCGGAGCGCGTCGGCCTTCCGTACCGCCGCCACGCGTTGCCGCCAGGTCATGTCCTCGGGGAAGTCGTACGTGTCCGTGTCGACCATCCAGCTCGCGTACGCCGCCGCCCGGCGGCAGTCCACGCACTCCGTCTCGCCGCCCAGCGGACGGAAGAGGTGTTCCTCGCCCGGGCCCGCGCAGGCGATCAGCTCCCTGACGGGCGGCGCGGGAGGCGGTGCCGGAAGCGGGGTCACCGGGCATTTCCGGATCAGGCGATGGCGCAGGAAGCCGACCGCCGAACGCACCCCGCTCTCGGGAGGGTCGGCCAGGAGCGCCTGCCGCAGGTCCCCTTCCGGCAGGCCGCCCTCCAGCCACTTCACGGCCTCCACCGCCAGCGCACGGGCCTCCCGGACCCCCAGCAGCAGGTCGCGGCGGGTGTGGCGCAGGGACAGCAGCAGCCGTTCGGCCTTGGCCAGTTGGCTGGCGGGGTGGGGGGCCGGGGCCGCTTCGAGGGGGTCGGGTTCCGGGACCGCCACCCGCTTCTGCGGTCGTTCCGCTCCGGAGGGTGGGTGGGGAGTGGTCTTTTCACTGTGGTCTTCCTCCGGTTCATAGCCACCGGCCGTCCGGGGGGTCGGCCCGCCGACCGTCGGATACCGCGTACTCGGCGGCGGAGGAGCGGCCACGAACTCCGGCGGACGGCCGCCGTCCGGCTCCAGTGCCGCTCGTACGATCCTCGCCTCCGCGCTCGTCAGCGGCGTGTTCGTGAACAGCTGGTCCGTCCGCCAGCGGCCGCCGTCGCCCTGGGACCGCCACTCGTGGACGTAACCGTGCTCCACCAGTTGCTTCTTGGCCCGTTGGTACGGGAGGCCCTTCATGTCCAGCTTCCGTGCCAGTTCACTGAGGGGGCGGTCGGTGGCGGTGGCGGGCAGGCCCTGGACGTACAGGAGGAGGACCTTCGCATCGCTGTTCATCCGCCGGTCGCGTACGAGTGTGTGCGGGGCCTTGGTCCAGCCCGCAGGGGGCGCGATAACATGACGCAGCATTTCTAGTGGCTCCTACCACTGGGAGTGTGAGGCCCTCGGGTGGGTGTTGACGCACCTCCGGGGGCCGCCCTTTGCGCATGCGTGCGCACAGAGCGTGATGTCCTCGTCACCGTATCGCACCGTTCCGGCCCATCGCCACATCGAAGATCTGTTCGCCCATTGCCCCCAACCAGACCGCCGTCGTGCGTCGTTGAACACCGCCGGCAGACGCTGACCGCACGCGCCCGGGGCGCGTCAGCCGCCCGTCAGCGCGCCCACCGCGTCGACCAGGCCTTCCCAGGTCTGGCGGGTGTCGGCCGTGTCCGGGTGCGGAGCGCCGAAGACCTCCAGCGCGGCCGTGATGTCGTCCAGGGCCCAGCGGAGTTCGTAGTACGCGAGCAGGGCGGGGTCCGGGTGGTGGCCGGTGAGTTCGGCGTAGCGGGACAGGTCCGCCGGATCGTCGGTGGCCAGCCAGAGGTCACGCTCGGGCGGTGCGAGGGCGACGGTGTCCCAGTCGGTCAGGAAGGTTCGCCCGCCGGGATCCAGGACGTTGCCGGGATGGGATTCGCCGTGGGTGACCACGATGGCGGCGGTCGACGCGGCGGACGTGAGCCGTGCCGTACCGCTGTCGAAGTGCTCCAACGTGGCACGTAGCGCCGCGCCGTTGGCGGCGAGCAGGGCGTCGCACCTTTGCGCGTACGGGCCCGACTCCGCCCGGAAGCGCGGCGGACCGGCCAGCGCCACATCGAGCAACGGGCGGTCCGGCAGGGCCGGGTGGTGGGCCGGTGCCCCCAAGGGAGGTCTCGTGCCGTGCAGTTGGGCCAGCCGCTCCACCAGTGCGCGGCGCGCCCAGGAGTCCAGCACCTGGCCGAAGCGGCCGGCCGGCGCGTCCACGTACGGGAAGACGCTCACGGCGTACCGGCCGGTGAGGCGGAGCAGAGTCTCGCCCGTCCCGGTGCGCAGCGGGGCCACCAACACCGTTCCCCCGTGCTGGGCGTTGAGCTCGGAGCCCAGTGTGGCCGCCGTGTAGATGGCGCGGCTCAGGCCCGTCCAGGCCGTGGCCGTGTCAGGTCCGCAGTACGGCTTGTGCGCCAGGTCCGCGACCGTGACGAAGGTCCGCCGGCCGTCGGCCCCGGCTGCGACCCAGTGGTGGTCCCCGAAGCCCACCGGAGCGTGGGTGAGCACGACGTCCTCGATGTCCCAGGCCCCGAGGACGGAGGCCAGCGCGGCCTCGTCGATGTCGGACGGACGGTCCCCCATGCGGGACACCGTAGCGGCCTTCCGCGCCTCCACACCACACCTTCTCCACTGGCTTCTCCCCGCCCTCTCCCGCCCCCCCCTGCACGCTTTGTACACGCTCTCATCACAATTCCGCTTCGCTTCCCGCCTGGCCCTGATGTGCGCCCGGGTGCACTGCGAACATCGGCTGCTCCACCGCACAGCGTTCGGCCTTGGGGGCGACACATGCAGACGAGGAAGCAGTCACGGCGGCCGAGGCGCGAGGTCCTCCGGATACGGGTGTCGGCCGGAGCGGGCGCGCTCGCCCTGATCCTGACGGGGTGCGGGGACGACAGCGGCAGCACGGACGGCCGGGGCGGGAAGGCCGGTCCGTCGTCCTCCGTGGAACGGACGCTGGCGCTCATGGACGACGAGCAGGGCGTGGACGCGGACAACAGCCTGGACGTGGACGTTCTCGACAACGACTCCGTCACCCTGGAGAGCGGGGTCGGGGCGGGACTGCTCGCCGCCTACGACCCCGCCGAGCTGGCCCTGAGCATCGACGCCGAGCCGGACCACGGGACCGCCACGCTGTCCGGGGTCACGGTCACCTACACCGCCAGGGACGGGTACGCCGGTGAGGACGAGTTCACCTACCGGGTCCTCGTGAAGGGCACCGACGTCCCCGCCGCCACGGCCGTCGTCCGCATCACCGTCTCCGCGCCCGACTCCTAACCGGCCCCGGCCTCCGCCTCGAAGCCCGCGCCGACGGCGAAGGCGAAGGCGAAGGCGAAGGCGAAGGCGACGTACTACGAGAACTGAGACGCCGCGCGCGTCCGGGCCTGGGATCCCGGCTACGGACGCGGCACCTCGACCGCGCCGGGGACGGCATCGGCTGCGAGTGAGCGTCGCGCGAGCACCGGGTCACGGCCGGACCGCTCCGACGCGAGGCCGAGGTCGAGGCCGGGGCCGCCGGGCCCGGGTCGACGGGCCGGCCCCCGCCGGTCCGGGGGTCAGCGGTAGTCGTCGGGGTGGTCCTGCATCCAGGTGTTGATGCCGTCACGGGTGCCGACGATCGCGGAGAAGTACTTCTCCAGATGCACCTCGGACCGGTCGTCGCCCAGCTTGTCGAACAGGACCTTCATGTCGGCGAGCGGCTGCTTGAAGTGGCCGGGGCCCTTGTCGTCCGCCCGCATCGCCTCGTCCAGCTCGGTGAGTTCCCGGGTGACCCGGCCGAGGAATTAGGCGCAGTCGCCCGCACCGGGGGTGCACGTGTCGTCGAGCGTCGCCTGGAGCGTCGCGAAGGCGTCACGGACCCGGGCGGGGGCGGGTGAGGGGACGGCGGTGTCCTCCGCCTCGCCGGCCTCCCGCTCGGCCCGGTCCGCGTTCTCGGCGTTCTCGCCGCCCTCGGCGCTCCGGGCCAGGTCCGCAGCCGCGTCCGCCGACCTGCTCGGGACGTCCGCGCCGGGGCCGCCGCCGCTCGACGCCTGGGTGCAGGACACCAGTGCGGCGGCCACGACCACGGCGAGTGCGGCCGAGCGCAGCCCGGCCCGGACCGGATGGTGCGCGTCGGTACCGGCACCTGTGACGGTGGTCGTGCGGGCAGCGTTACGGAACGTCATGAGGCCCCCCTCGTACGAAGGGTCCAGACCATACACCGGCCCTGCACCGGTCCTCCGCCGGCCTGCACCGGTCCTCCGCCAGCCCTCCGCCAGCCCTCCGCCGGGGCTCCGCCGGGGCTCACGCCAGGAAGGCCGCCATCTCCCCGTACACCGCGGCCGGGTTGTCCAGGTGGGCGTCGTGGCCCGCGCCCGGGATGACGCCGATCCGCGTCGCGGGGTGCCGGGCCCTCATCCGGTCCGCCTCGTCCGGCTTCATCGCACCGTTCTCGCCCCGCACCACCAGCACCGGGCAGCGCACCCGGTCCCAGTCGTCCCAGTGGTGCCGCTGCGCGTTCTCCTGGACGGTGGCCACCATCACGTCCCGGTCGACGCGGGGGTACAGACCGCCGGGGCCCGGTGCGAGACCGGCCGCCCAGGCGCGGCCCGCCGGCCCGCCGCCGAAGAACGCCTCGGCCGCCTCCGCGTCCGGAAACGGCACCGGCCAGGAGTCGAGCCAGCCGCCTATCTGTTCCGGTAGCTCCGGACTCGGGCCCGCCGGGCCCGCCTCGATCAGGACCAGCGCACGGCACGCCTCCGGGTGGGTCGCCGCCGTCAGCAGCGCGGTGAGGCCGCCCATCGACTGGCCGACCAGCACCGTGTCCGCCCCGGCCAGACCGAACCGGCTCGCGACGGCGAGGACGTCGCGGACGTGCGCCACCCGCGTCACGTCCCCGGGGCGGCGGGTGCTCGCCCCGCTGCCCCGGGCGTCGAAGGCGACCACCCGGTGCGTGGGCGCGAACCTGGCCGCCAGCGCCTCCCACTCGCCGCAGTGGCCTGCCAGCCCGTGCAGCAGGAGCAGGGGCGGGCCGTCGCCGCCGTGGTCGGTGCAGAAGAGGCGTACGGGACCGGCCCCGCCCGCTGCTCCTCCGCCGTCCTCGACCGTCACCGTGGTCGTGACCGCTGCCACCCGGAACCCCCGTCTCCCCGTCGCTTCCCCGCACTGCCGTCCCGCCCGGCGGCACCGTCGCCCCGAACGCTAGCCTCGGGCTTGAAGAGCCAACCACAGGTATACCGACGGCTTACAGGAAACGATGGTGACGACGATGGCGAAGGTTCCGGCAGCGGCAGTGGCGGCGGGCGGGCTCATCGGGGGCTACGGCGTCGCCCGGTGGACCCGGAAGCGACCGCTCGGCGGCGTCGCGCTCGCCGCCGCCGGTTCCCTCGCCGCGTACGAGTGGAACCGCCAGGCCGGGCCGCGTGCCGCCGCCGGACTGACGGTCGCCTACGTCGCAGCCTTCGCCGGATCGCACCCGCTCGCCAAGAAGGTCGGCGCCTGGCCCGCCGTGTTCGCCGTCGCGGGCGGGGTGGCCGCCGCGTCCTGGGCCGTCACCCGCCGGGCTGCCTGAGGGCGCCGATCCGTTCACGCGGGCCCGATCCGTTCTCGCGGGCCCCGGGCCCGGCGTACGCCGGGGCGAGTCGGCACGCCCCGCCCCGGCCCGCCCGGAAAAGAATCCGGCGCGGGCGTGAACACCCGCCGCGCCCCGCCCGTACTACCGGGCAACTCCCCCGCGTGAGCCGGGTGCGTACCCGTACGACAGGACGGTTACGCACCCGGAGCGGCGCCGAGGAGCCCGCCTCCCGGCCGGCGGGGGCACGCCGACGGGGCACGCCGCCCGGCGCGTACGTGCGACTCAGCCGCTCAGCGCGTGCGACACCGTGTAGATCGCCAGGCCCGCCAGCGCGCCGACCACCGTGCCGTTGATCCGGATGAACTGGAGGTCGCGGCCGATGTGCGCCTCGATCTTCTTCGAGGTCTGGTCCGCGTCCCAGCTCGCGACCGTCTCGCTGATCAGCGAGGTGATCTCCGCGCGGTACGTCGTCACGACGTACACCGCCGCGTCCTCCAGCCAGCCGTCCAGCTTGCCCTGGAGCCGCTCGTCGCTCGCCAGCCGCGCTCCCAGCGACATCAGCGAGGCGCGTGCCCGCAGCCGCAGTTCGCTGCGCTCGTCCTCCGCCGCCGAGAGGATCATCGTGCGGACGGAGGACCAGGCCGAGGCGATGACGTCCTGGACCTCGCCGCGGCCCAGGATCTCCGACTTCAGCCGCTCCACGCGGGCCCGGGTGTCGGCGTCGCTCTGGAGGTCGGCCGCGAAGTCGTTCAGGAACGTGTCGATGGAGCCGCGCGCCGGGTGCTCCGGCATGTCCCGCATCTCCGTGACGAACCGCAGCAGTTCCTTGTAGACCCGCTCCCCCACCCGCTTGTCCACGAACCGCGGGGTCCAGCCGGGGGCCCCGCCCTGCACCGCGTTCATCACCGAGTCGCCGTGCTCCACCAGCCAGTCGTGCGCCCGTACGCAGACGAGGTCGACGACCTTGCGGTGGCCGCCGTCCGTGACGACCTTCTCCAGCATCTTGCCGAGGCTCGGGCCGACCTCCGCCGCGTCCGCGCGCCGGGTGATGGCCTCGCCGACCACCGCCTGCACGTCGGAGTCCCGGAGGACCGTCAGCGCACCGCGCAGGGCCGTCGCCAGCTCGGCGGTGACCCGGTCGGCGTGGGCCGGCTCCGCGAGCCACACTCCGAGCCTCCGGCCGACCCCCAGACCGTGAATCCGGTCACGAATGACGTCTCCGGAGAGAAAGTTCTCTCCGACGAAGGAACCGAGGGACTGTCCCAACTGATCCTTCTTGTTCGGGATGATGGCTGTATGCGGAATCGGCAGGCCGAGCGGGCGCCGGAAGAGCGCCGTGACGGCGAACCAGTCCGCCAGCGCACCCACCATCCCCGCCTCGGCAGCCGCCGCGACGTAGCCCGGCCAGCCCCCCACACCTGAGTTCTTCGCCCAGGTGGCCAGGACGTAGACGACCGCGACGAGCAGAAGGAGGCCGGTGGCCGTGAGTTTCATGCGCCGTACGCCGCGCTGCTTCTCCTCGTCGGCGGCGGTGTACGCGAACGAGGCCAGCGGGCCCGCGGCGCGCGGCGGCATCCCGGATCCCCCGGGGATCCGCTCCGCTCCCGGGCCCTGCCCCGGCTCCGGCCCCGCTCCCGGCCCGGGGCCGGCCTCCAGCTCCACCGTCCGCTCCGAGGGTTCCCGCGACGGCTCCTGCGACTGCTCCGACTTCCGCACCGCGTCCCCGCCCCCGTCCTCGTCCTGCCCCTGCTCGCCGGATCCGGTCCGTTCCATCCGCTCCACCCGTCCGCGTACGCCTCGCCCCCGTGACGTACGCATTGTCCCTACCTCCCCTACTCCCGGGCCGCACGTCGAGTTCCCGACGGCCTGTCGCATCATGGGACCAGCACGATCATCACAAGGAGAACCACCGCACATGCCCAGGCGCCAGGGGTATGCCCTGCTCATCGCCCTGATGGCGGGCACCGCCGTGCTCGCCACCGCCCTCGCCTTCGGCACGACGCTGCTCTCCGGCCCCCGGTCGGCACCGCTCCCGCCCGCCGAGACCCAGGCGGCCGCCCGTAACCCGGTCGACCCCGCCGCCTCGGGCGGACGGGTCATCAGCGACCCGGTCGTGGTGCCCGTCGCCCCCGACTCCGACCTCCAGGTCAGCTTCCGCACCCCGCAGGCGGGCGGACCCGTCACCTACCACCCCCGCACCCACCAGACCTCGTACCTGATCGACGAACGCGGCACCTGGAGCACCACCCACTGGCGCTATCTGACCGCCGTGGACGTCCGCAGCGAGCAGGCGCTCGGCGCGGTCGTCGCCTTCGGGGACTCCCTGACCGCGGGCAGCGGCTCCACCACCGACGCCAACGCCCGCTGGCCCGACGTCCTCGCCGACCGGCTGGGCGGCCGGTACGGAGTCGCCAACGCGGGCATCTCGGGCAACCGGGTCGCGGGCATCGGCCGCGGCACCGGAGGCCCGTCGGGCACCGACCGGCTCGACCGCGACGCCCTGTCGGTCGCCGGAGCCCGGACCGTCGTCGTGGCGCTCGGCATCAACGACCTGCAGCAGTCCCCCCAGGAAACCGACCCCCAGCGCATCGTGGACGGCCTGCGCGCCCTCACCGACCGGGCGCACGCCCGCGGACTCACGGTCGTCGGCGCGACGCTGACCCCGTTCGAGGGCTTCCGCACCTGGACGCCCGAGCGCGACGCCGTACGGCATGCGGTCAACGAGCAGATCCGGGCGGGCACGGTCTTCGACACGTACGTCGACTTCGACGCGGCGGTACGCGACCCCGCCGCGCCGAACCGGATCCTCGCCCCGTACGACTCCGGCGACCACCTGCACCTCAACGACGACGGGTACCGCGCGCTCGGCGACCGGCTGGACCTGACGTCCCTGGACCGGGCCCGCACGCCCCGTTCCGACGCGCTGTGAGGAGGCTGAGGAGGCACACGTACGTACCGGCGAGGGCAGGAGGCCGCGCCCCGCACCGCCCCGGCCCGGCCCCTCGGAGTTCCTCGCGGCCGGCCCCTCAGAGCTCCTTGCGGCCGCCGGCCGCCCCGCTGTCCGGGCCCTCCAGCCCGCGCCGGCGGCGCGCCTCCAGCTCCGCCTCCTTCGCCTCCTTCCCCTCCTTCAGCCGACGGCGCTCCGCCTTCGTCCGCTTGCGGTCCACACCGACGCCGCCCATCAGGGCGAAGCCGGTGATCCGCACGTAAGGGGCGTCCGGGGCCGGCTCGCCCTCCTCGTTGGAGCCCTCCCCGAAGCCGCCCATGATGCCGATACCTCTGACATCGACGTTCAGTTCCGGCGGCGCGGTCACATGGATGCCGCCCATGATGGTGACGCAGCGGATGACGGTCTCGCGTCCCTCGAAGTTCGCCTCGCGCAGATCGATCTCACCGCCGCCCCACATCGCGAACGCGGTGAACATCCGGCCCACCGTCCAGCGGCCCTTCCGGTTGAAGCCGCCCCACAGGGCGAACGCCCCCTTCGAGGTGGCGTTGCCGCCGATCCTCGCGGGCCAGTTCGCGGCGGAGCCCCGCAGCGGGGCGGGCGCGGACGAGCCCACCGGAGCGACCGCCGATCCCGGTGCCGGAAGATCCTGGACGAGCGGCTCCAACTCCCCGTGCGTACGGGCCTTGTAAGTCGTTTCGAGGCGCTGGTCGAACTCGTCCATATCCAGTCGGCCCTCGGCCACGGCCTCGCGCAGCAGTTCCGCGATCCGCTCACGCTCGGCATCGGAGGCACGCATTTCAGGACGTTCACTTGTCATACCGCGCAGCCTATTGAACGCAGCCGTTCCCGGCACAGACCTGCAGGCCCACGACCTGCGCGCGCCGCCCCGGGAGGGTCCCGGGGAGAGGGCCCGCCGCGCCTGTCACGCCCGTCACGGCGCGGACTCGTACATCCTCGCGATCACGTCCTCGATGTCCGGCTCCCGCACCGACAGGTCGACCAGCGGGTAGTCCGCGGCGATCCGCGCCACCAGCGGGGCCGCCGAAGCGGCGGCGGGGAACTCCAGCCACTGGCGCGGGCCCTCCACCTTCACCGCCCGCACGGCCGGTCCCCCTTCCGCCCCCCGCGGCTCCAGCACGATCGGAGGGAGTTCGCTCTCCAGGTCCACCACCAGCATGCGCCGGCTCTCCCCCACCTCGTGGAGGCCCGCCGGCGAACCGTCGTACATCAGACGGCCGTGGTCGATCACCATCACCCGACCGCACAGCTGCTCGATGTCGGTGAGGTCGTGCGTCGTCAGCAGGACCGTCGTCCCGAGCTCGGCGTTCAACTCCTTCAGGAACTGCCGCACCTTGGCCTTGGAGATCACATCCAGACCGATCGTCGGCTCGTCCAGGTACAGCACCTCCGGATCGTGCAGCAGCGCCGCCGCGATGTCGCCGCGCATCCGCTGCCCCAGCGAGAGCTGCCGTACGGGGACGTCCAACAGGTCGCCCAGGTCGAGGAGTTCGGTGCAGCGGTCCAGGTTCTCCCGGTAACGCCGGTCGGGGATGCGGTACATGCGGTGCATCAGCCGGTACGAGTCGCGCAGCGGCAGGTCCCACCAGAGCGTCGTCCGCTGGCCGAAGACCACGCCGATACGGTGCGCCAGGCGCGTACGTTCGCGCGAAGGATCGATGCCCGCGACGCGCAGCCGGCCGCCGCTCGGAGTGAGGATGCCCGTCAGCATCTTGATCGTCGTCGACTTCCCGGCCCCGTTCGGTCCGATGTAGCCGACCATCTCGCCCCGAGCGACCCGGAAGCTGATCCCGTCCACCGCCCGCACCTCGCGGCGCACGCGGCGCAGCAGGCCGGTCCGGCGGCGGACCTGGAAGACCTTCTCGACGCCGTCGAGGGAGATGAAGCCGCCGTCGCCCATGCCCGTATCCTCCTGCGTAAACCCATCCGACATGTCCGACTCCCGTTTCCTCAACTGCCCGTGCTCCGGTACGTCCGCAGCCCCGCCCGCCACGCGAGGCCCGCCGCCGCCCAGCAGGCTGCCGCCACCAGCGGCGGCAGGAACGCCACCCACTGCGGAAGGCCGACCGGATACTCCCGGCCGAGCACGTACAGCGCGGGAAGCCAGCTGACGAAGGCCAGCGGCACCACGAACGTCACCCCGCGCACGAGGTCCTTCGCGAAGATCGTGGGCGGGTACTGGAGCAGCGTCGTCCCGCCGTACGTGAAGGAGTTCTGCACCTCCGAGGCGTCCTGCGCCACGAACTGGAACGCCGCCCCCGCGATGAAGACCGCCCCGAAGATCGCCGCCCCGCTCACCACCATCATCGGCAGCATCAGCACCTTCAACGGCGTCCACGCGATGTCCAGCGAGACGAGCGCGTAGCCGAGCACCAGCAGCCCCTGCGTGATCCGCCCCAGCCGGCGCAGCGCGAACCGGTCCGCCGCGACCTGCGCCAGCACCGGCACCGGCCGCACCAGCAGGGTGTCGAGTGTCCCGTCCCGGATCCGGCGGCCCACCCGGTCCATCGAACCCAGCAGCAGGTCGCTCAGCCCGAACGCGGTGGCCGACACCCCGTACAGCAGGGCGATCTCCGGCAGCGAGTAGCCGCCCAGCGCGTCGACGTGCGAGAACATCAGCAGGATCGTCACGAAGTCGAAGGCCGTCACCGCGAGGTTCCCGAACGCCGTCATGGCGAACGAGGCCCGGTACGCCATCGTCGAGCGCACCCACATCGCCATGATCAGCCCGTACGCCCGGACGCCCTCCAGCAGCCGGGGCCGCTCCTCGAACGCGAAACCACCCGGTTCCGGGGCCTGTTCCCCGCCGGTCCGCACCACCAACGTGTCAGCCACCCTGCACCACCACCCTCCTGGTCGCCGCCGTCTGCAACAGCCGGCCCGCCAGCAGCAGCGCCACCGCCCAGCCGCCCTGGAACGCGTACGCCTCCACCAGCCCCCACCCCGTGTGCTTGCCGAGGAACACATCGGCCGGGACCTGGAGCAGCGAGGACCACGGCAGTGCCCGCGCCACCTCGCCGAGCAGCCCGGGGAACAGATTGAGCGGCAGCAGCATCCCGGAGAAGAACAGCCCGGCCAGCGACACGATCTGCATCGCGCCCGCCCCGTCCATCAGCCAGAACGTCGACAGCGCGACCAGATAGCGCACCGCGAAACTCACCACCACGCCAAGGAACACCGAGACGAAGAAGGCCGGCCAGGTCCACAGCGAGGTGGGGATCGCCAGATCGAAGGCGAGCGCCCCCACGAGCATCGGTACGATCCCCCGGCCCAGCAGATGGAACGCCGCCCGGCCCAGGTCCCCCGCCAGCCACCACAGCTGGAGATCGGCGGGACGGTACAGATCGACGGCGATGTCACCCGTCCGGATCCGCTCCGTCAGCTCGTCCTCGAAACCGCCGCCCATCATGGCGCAGGCCATCAGCAGAGCCTGCCCGAGCCAGACGTAGGTCAGCGCCTGGGACGTGTCGTAGCCGCCGAGCTGCGGACGCGCGTCCCACAGGGCGGTGTAGGTGTACGCCATGATGAAACCGAAGACCGTGTTGGTGAACACCCCCGCGGCCGTAGCCGTCCGGTAGGTGGCATAGCGCCGGAACGCACCCCCCGCCACCACCGCATAGAGCCGCACGCCGTCCCCTCTCCCCCGCCTCCACCGGCTCCCGACACCAAAGCGCACGAGCTTAGTGCACACGTGACGGCCACCGCGAACGCATTAGAGGGCGACCGGAAGAAGGAACGAACCGGAGAGAACCATAGGTTTACCGGCAAAACGGGCACTATGGGAGAACTGACCACGCCCGAGGAGCCCCACGGACATGAGCGACGAGTCACAGCACTGGGCCCCCCGCGACCCCTCGGGCGCGGCGGCCGAACCCGGCGGCGACCGGGGGGAACCACCCGGGAAGAACGGGAAGAACGGGAAGAAGCAGCGGGCCCGGCGCACCGGGTGGCGGCGCGCCATCCCCACCTGGCGGATGACCCTGGGCACCGTGCTGGGCCTGGGCCTCCTCCTCATCGGCGGGTTCTTCGCCGGATACCAGTTCGTCGACATCCCCGCCGCCAACACCGCGGCCACCGCCCAGTCCAACGTCTACCTCTACAACGACGGCAGCGTCATCGCCCGTGACGGCGACGTGAACCGCCAGAAGGTCAGGCTCTCCCAGGTCCCGGTGTCCGTCCAGCACGCGGTGCTGGCCGCCGAGGACCGGGACTTCTACTCCGAACACGCCGTGGACGTGAAGGCGATGGTCCGGGCCGGCTGGAACACCGTCACCGGCAAGGGCAAACAGGGCGGCTCGACGATCACCCAGCAGTACGTGAAGAACTACTACCTCGGCCAGGAACGGACCGTCCTGCGCAAGGCCAAGGAGTTCTTCATCGCGGTCAAGCTCAACCGTGAGGAGACCAAGGACCAGATCTTGGAGGGGTACCTCAACACCAGCTACTTCGGGCGCAACGCCTACGGAATCCAGGCCGCCGCCCAGGCGTACTACAGCAAGAACGTCGAGGACCTCACCACCTCCGAGGGCGCGTACCTCGCCTCCCTCCTCAACGCCCCCAGCGCCTACGACGTCGCCGCCCGACCCGACAACAAACCCGCCGCCCTGCACCGCTGGAACTACGTTCTGGACGGCATGGTCAAGGAGGACTGGCTCGACGCCGCCGAACGGGCGACGACACAGTTCCCCACCCCCGGCGAAGCCAAACCGTCGACCGGGCTCTCCGGCCAGCGCGGCTACATCGTGAAGGCCGTCGAGGACTACCTGGACCGGCGCGGCATCCTCGACGAGAAGACCCTCGCCACCGGCGGCTACCGCATCACCACCACGCTCGACAAGGCCAAGCAGAACGCCTTCGTCAAGGCCGTCGACACCAACGTGACGGCCAGGACCAGCGCCGACCGCGAGGCCGACCGCAACGTCCGCGTCGGCGGGGCCTCGATCGTCCCCGACACCGGCGAGGTCGTCGCCCTGTACGGCGGCATCGACTACACGAAGCAGTACGTCAGCAACGTGACCCGCCGCGACTACCAGGTCGGCTCCGTCTTCAAACCGTTCGTCCTCACCTCCGCCCTCGTCAACGACTCCACCACGCAGGACGGCCGGCGCATCACGCCCAACACCGTCTACGACGGCACCGACAAACGCATGGTCGTCGGCCCACAGGGCCCCACCGGCTACGCCCCCGCCAACGAGGACGACGTCGACTACGGCGACATCACCGTGCGGACCGCCACCGACAAGTCCGTCAACTCCGTCTACGCACAGATGGCCCAGGACGTCGGCCCCCAGAAGGTCCGGGACACCGCGGTCGCCCTCGGCATCCCCACCGACACCCCCGACCTCACCGCCTCCCCCTCCATCGCGCTCGGCCCCGCCAACGCCAGCGTCCTGGACATGGCCGAGGCGTACGCCACCCTCGCCGACCACGGCCGGCACGGCCGTCACGTCCTCGTCGGCACGATCACCAAGGACGGTACGGAGGTCGAGCTGCCCGAGCGCACGACCGACCAGGCCGTCAGCCGCGAGGCCGCCGACACCACCACCGCCGTGCTGCGCAGCGTCGTGGAGGGCGGCACCGGCACGGCGGCCCAGGCGGTGGGCCGCCCCGCCGTGGGCAAGACCGGCACCGCGGAGGAGGACCGGGCCGCCTGGTTCGCCGGATACACCCCGGACCTCGTGACCGTCGTCGCCGTAATGGGCCAGAACCCGGACACCGGCGCCCAGACCCCGCTGTACGGAGCCCTCGGCCTGCCCCGCGTCAACGGCGGCGGCGCCCCCGCCGAGACCTGGGCCGCCTATACGGAAGCGGCGCTGCGCTCCTCCCCGGCCAAGGAGTTCGACCTGGAGACGGCCCCGGGCTCCGACGAGGAGGACGAACCCCTGGTCGACGAGAACCCCGACGGGAGCACGGACCCGTCCTCCTCGTCCGGCCCCACCACCACACCCACCGACGGAACGACCGACGGGACGGACGCCGGCGGCGGGGGAACAACCGGAACAAGCGGAGACACCGGTGCCACCGGCGGCTCAGGAGAAACAGGGAGCACCGGAGACACCGGCGGAGGAGACGAAAGCGGAGGGGGCGAAAGCGGAGGGGGCGACGGGGGCTTCACCGAGGGTGCCCGCGGCCCCGGCTTCCCCGGCGACCGACCGGTGTGACCGACCTCCGGCCCCACGACCTCAGTGCCCGGAGGTCGCCTTCAGCCCGACCACGGCCACCAGCAGCAGACAGACGAAGAAGATCCGGGCGGCGGTCACCGGCTCGTTCAGCACGACCATGCCCAGGATCGCCGCACCGGCCGCGCCGATACCGACCCACACGCCGTACGCCGTACCGATCGGCAGCGTCTTCGCCGCATGCGACAGCAGCACCATGCTCGCCACGATCCCGAGGCCGGTGAACACGCTCGGCCACAGCCGCGTGAACCCCTCGGTGTACTTCATCCCGATCGACCAGCCCACTTCGAGCAGACCGGCAATGATCAACAGAACCCACGCCATGACTGGCACCTCCGACGACAACCACGTGAACAGAACGGGTGCGTCGTCTTTGCAGGCCCGGTACGGCGCGTCTCGTCGGGGTGGTCCCACCGTAGCAAAAAACGGGGAAAGGGCCTGGTGACACCGGTCACCAGGCCCTGAACAGCCATCGGTCCTACAGATACAGCCCGGTCGAATCCACCGAACCCTCGAACCGGTCGGCGGCCACCGCGTGCAGATCACGCTCCCGCATCAGGACGTACGCCACGCCACGCACCTCGACCTCGGCACGGTCCTCGGGGTCGTACAGCACCCGGTCACCGGGCTCCACCGTCCGCACGTTCTGCCCGACCGCGACGACGACGGCCCAGGCCAGGCGCCGGCCCACCGCGGCCGTCGCCGGGATCAGGATGCCGCCGCCGGAACGCCGCTCGCCCTCGGACGCGTCGTTCCGCACCAGCACCCGGTCGTGCAGCATCCGGATGGGCAGCTTGTCGTCGTCGGCGGAGCCGGTGGCGCCGCGATGGCCCTCGTGGGTGTTGTCGCTCACGCCCGCAACCTACCTGCCGGACCCGGGACCGTCCGCCTCCGGGTGCGGAACACCTCCGGACGCGGACCGGTCACCGCCCCGGTCACGTACGGCGGCGCCTGGACACGGTGAGCAGCCCCACCACGCCGACCACCAGCAACGCCGCGGGAATCACCCGCTCCAGCCGCGGAGAACCGTCCTCCGCGACGAACCGCGCCTTCACCTGCGACACCGAACGGTTCACCGCGACGAAAGCACGGCCGGCCGTCCGGTCCACGGACTCGGCCGCCTTCGCCTTGGCGTCCGTGATGATCGTCTTCGGGTGTACCCGCACCCCGATCTCGTCGAGCACCACAGCGAGCTGCTCGCGCCTGCTGATGATGTCCGCCTCGATCTGCGCAGGGGTCCTGGCATCCGACACTGCGCCGCCTCCGTGGTCGTCGTCCGGTAAACCTTCGTCTGGGCCTTCGTCGACAGTCTGTCAGCTCGAACCCCCGCGCACCCGGCGGCACCCCTATTACCCTCGGACCCGTCCGACCCGCGCACCACCCGAGGAGAACCACATGAGCGAGCGACTGAAGCCCGGCGACACCGCTCCCGCCTTCACCCTTCCCGCCGCCGACGGCAACGAGGTGTCGCTCGCGGACCACAAGGGCCGCAAGGTCATCGTGTACTTCTACCCGGCCGCTCTAACCCCCGGATGCACCAAGCAGGCCTGCGACTTCACGGACAACCTCGACCTCCTGGCGAGCGCCGGGTACGACGTCATCGGCGTCTCCCCCGACAAGCCGGAGAAGCTCGCGAAGTTCCGCGACACGGAGAACCTCAAGGTCACCCTGGTGGGCGACCCGGCCAAGGAAACTCTGGAGGCGTACGGCGCCTTCGGCGAGAAGAAGCTCTACGGCAAAGTGGTGACGGGCGTGATCCGTTCCACCGTCGTCGTCGACGAGGACGGCAAGGTCGAGCACGCGTTCTACAACGTGAAGGCGACCGGCCATGTAGCGAAGATCATCAGAGATCTGGGCATCTGACACCCACCCGGCGCCCGGGCTCCGGCCCCGGGCGCCCCCACACGATTCCGACCGGCGACCGGCCGGAGAACGTGTCAAGATCCTGTGAGGGAGATCGCATCGGCCCACGAAGTCGGTTTGCGACCGCCATGACTGCGCAGAAGCCTTTCCTGGATAGACACTCCGAGGAAAGGACCCAGCCATGGCGGCCCCCGACCCCCACCAGGCGGCCGACCCCGCAGCGGTCAAACGCCACCCCACGCTCTTCCGGGCCATCCGAAAACGGCGGAATCCCCGGCTGCGCCGGACGGACATCACGGTCACGGACGACGCCGCGGTCAAGCGGGCCGTGAAGGCCGCCTCGCTGGGTAACGCCATGGAGTGGTTCGACTTCGGGATCTACTCCTACCTGGCCGTGACGATCGGACAGGTGTTCTTCCCGTCCGGGAACGAAACCACCCAGCTCCTCTCCTCGTTCGCGACCTTCGCGGTGGCCTTCCTCGTACGGCCGCTCGGCGGCATGTTCTTCGGCCCGATGGGCGACAAGGTCGGCCGCAAGAAGGTCCTCGCGCTGACGATGATCCTGATGGCGGTCGGCACCTTCGCGATCGGCCTGATCCCCTCGCACGACACGATCGGCGTCTGGGCCGCGGTCCTGCTGATCTTCTTCCGGATGCTCCAGGGCTTCTCCACGGGCGGCGAGTACGGCGGCGCCTCGACGTTCATCGCCGAGTACGCCCCCGACAAGCGGCGCGGCTTCTTCGGCAGCTTCCTGGAGTTCGGCACCCTGGCCGGCTACGTCGGCGCGGCGGGCCTCGTAACGGCCCTGTACGCCCTCCTGACCGACGCGCAGATGGAAACCTGGGGGTGGAGGATCCCGTTCCTCGTCGCGGGCCCGCTCGGCCTGGTCGGCCTCTACCTGCGACTGCGCCTGGACGAGACCCCGGCCTTCCAGAAACTGGAGGGCGGCACCGCGCACGCGAGCGAGGCGGCGGACGGCGTCGAGTCCACGGCCAAGGGCGACCTCGCGAAGATCTTCCGGCAGCACTGGCGGACGCTGATCCTCTGCATCTGCCTGGTCGGGGCGTACAACATCACCGACTACATGCTGCTGTCGTACATGCCGACGTACCTCTCCGACGAGCTCGGCTACAGCGAGACGCACGGCCTGCTGATCCTGCTGGCGGTGATGCTGTTCCTGATGACGATCATCAGCCAGATCGGCAGGGCCTCCGACCACTTCGGCCGCAAGCCGCTGCTGATGACCGGGATGCTGGGCTTCCTCCTCCTCTCGCTCCCGGCGTTCCTCCTCATCCGGGTGGACGGCATCCTCCCGATCACGGTCGGCATGCTGCTGCTGGGCCTCTCCCTGGTCTGCATGCTCGGCACGATGTCGGCGGCGCTGCCGGCCCTGTTCCCGACGAACGTCCGCTACGGGTCCCTGTCGGTCGGCTACAACCTCTCCGCGTCGCTCTTCGGCGGCACGACCCCGCTGGTGATCACGGCCCTGATCAGCTGGACCGGCTCCAACCTGATGCCCGCGTACTACGCGATGGCGGCGGCCCTGGTCGGCGTGATCGCGGTCGCCTGCATGAAGGAGACCGCCCAGAAGCCGCTGATCGGCTCCCCGCCGTCGGTCGAGACGGAGGAGGAGGCGGCGGAACTGGTGCAGGCGCAGGCGCCGGAGCCGAAGTTCTGAGCCGCTCCCTTCAGGCTTGTGTGCCCCATCCGGATTTCGGACGTGACCATCCGATAAACGGTTCGTTACTCCGTACGAGGCTGCGAACGGGCGGCCGGAGACGGAGGGGGAACTGCATGGGGAACAGCCCGTACACGCGTGAGCGGCTGGCAGAGGCGGCCTTGTCGTCGCGGACACTCTCGGAGGCGCTGACGAAACTGGGGGTGGATCCGAAGAGTTCGACGCGGCGGTACCTGCTCGATCGCATGCGGAAACTCGGCGTGGACACTCGCCACTTCGAGAGAGAAGGCGTGCGCTGGACGGAGGAAGTGCTTCAGGCGGCGGTCGCGTCTTCGACCACCATGTGCGAAGTGCTGCGGCGCCTCGGGCTTGAGGTGGTCGGCGGCCAGCACACCCACATCAGCCGCCGCGTGAAGGCTCTGGGGATCGACACGTCGCACTTCTCGGCACCGGCGAGGACCGGCGCCGTACGTCGTCGGCGTCCGGAGGAACTGCTGGTCGACCAGAGTCAGAACCTCGCACGCCGCATACCCGGCGAGCAGCTCAAGCGGGCCATGATCGCGCTGGGCGCCACCGAACGGTGCGCCCTCTGCGGCACAGGGCGGACATGGCGGGACCGGCCGCTGCCACTTGAGGTCGATCACATCGACGGCAACTGGCGGAACAATCAACCACAGAACCTTCGGCTTCTCTGCCCCAACTGCCACTCGACGACCGACACGTATCGCGGCCGTGGCAAGGGGCGTCGCATCCCGGCCCGGGGTGAGGCCCGATGAGCCCCCGCAGTGGCTACACACGGGAGCGGCTGGCCGAGGCAGCCCGCCAGTGCGCCGACATCGAAGAGGTCATTGCCTTTCTGGGTACCCGCCCCTACGGCAGGCTCAGCCGCTACCTGTTCGCTCGCTTCAAGCATTTCGGGATCGACGTGTCCCACTTTTCACGGCGCGCCTACCGCAGAGCCGGAGATCGCCCCTCCACCGCAGAACTCGCAGAGGTCGTCGCCGCTGCCGTTTCCATCGCAGACACCCTCAGGCGACTGGGCCGGGCGGACACCACAAGCCAACGGCAGCACTTACGCACGTGGATCGCCGCAGACGGACTCACCACCTCGCACTTTCTGGGGCAAGGACACCAGCGAGGGCACGCCGGGCCCACCTCTCTCAGGACCGCTGAACAGATCCTGGTGAAACACGAGGGCAGACGCCGCACGAAAACGGCGCTGTTGCGCCGGGCGCTCCGGGAAGTCGGCCTCGCGGAGGAGTGCGCCGGGTGCGGAACCCCCGCTGTCTGGATGGGCAGACCCATGACGCTGGAGGTAGATCACATCAACGGTGACTGGAGCGACGACCGCAGGGAGAATCTCCAGCTCCTGTGCCCGAACTGCCATGCGGTGACCCGCACCTGGTGCAGAGGAGGCGGCGTCGCGAAGCCCTGAGACTCTCTCCCGCATACCCCCCACACTCCCATCGCAGAGGGCAGTAAGCTGAGATCTGCTGCGCGGCCGTGGCCAAACTGGTATCGGCGGGTGTTTTAGGGGCATCTGGGAGAAATCCTGTGTGGGTTCGAATCCCACCGGCCGCACGCCCACGAGAAAGGGCCGTCCCGATCGGGACGGCCCTTTCTCCACTCCTCACCCCACCAACTCCCCCACCACCGGCACCAACGCCCGGAACGCCTTCCCCCGGTGGCTGATCGCGTTCTTCTCCGCCGGGGTCAGCTCCGCGCACGTGCGGGTCTCCCCCTCCGGCTGGAGGATCGGGTCGTAGCCGAAGCCGTTCGTACCGGACGGGGTGTGGCGCAGGGTGCCTTTCAGGTGGCCCTCGACCACGCGTTCCGTGCCGTCGGGGAGGGCCAGGGCCGCGGCGCAGGCGAAGTGGGCGCCGCGGTGTTCGTCGGCGATGTCGCCGAGCTGGGCCAGGAGCAGGTTCAGGTTGGCCTGGTCGTCGCCGTGGGTGCCGGACCAGCGGGCCGAGAGGATGCCGGGGGCGCCGCCGAGGACGTCCACGCAGAGGCCGGAGTCGTCGGCGACGGCGGGGAGGCCGGTGGCGCGGGCCAGGGCGTGGGCCTTGAGGAGCGCGTTCTCGGCGAAGGTGACGCCGGTTTCCCTGACGTCGGGGATGTCGGGGTACGCGTCCGCGCCGACGAGGTCGAGGTCGAGTCCCGCGTCGGCGAGGATGGCGTGGAGTTCGGTGATTTTCCCGGCGTTGCGGGTAGCGAGGATCAGGCGCTTCATGGGGCGATTATCGCCGCAGGGGTGTCGGGCGGGGTGGGCCGGTCGCGCCTCCGGCTCACCCCGCGCCCGCGTACTACGGGCTGCAGACCTTGCCGATCTCCGTCGCCGCGTCCGTCACCGGGGTGATGTCGGGGGTGGCGTCGCCGCCCTCGATGGACCTGCGGACGCTGGTGACGCCGGCCTGGAGGTCGTCGACGGCCTTGGAGAGGTCGGCGTCGTCCGTGGTGTCGTCGAGCTTCTTCAGCTCGCGGTCGATCTCGTCCAGCGACTCGGAGGCCTGGGTGACGTCCTCGGAGGCGTTGGAGACCGCCTGCTGGAGGTTGCCGACGCTGGTGGCGATGGCGTCGGCGGTGCGGACGCAGTCGAGCGCCTTGTCGAGGCCGGCGCAGCCCACGGCCGTGGTCAGCGTCAGCAGGGTGGCGGCGGTGGCGAGTGCGAGGCGTTGGTGGCGGCGCGAAGCCATGGTGCGGTCCCTCCCCGGGGGTCGATACGTGGACGGACGCACGGTTCGACCCGTGCGTCCGTATCCGTAACGACGCTGTGTGGTGCGTATTTGGTTGCTTCTTTACCCGGGGAGGGTGGGTCGCTAAGCGTCCTGGGTGCTGGCGAGTGCGTCGAGCTGGAGTGCGGCGAGGTCGACGCAGCCGGCGGTGGCGAGGTCGAGGAGGGCGCCGAGTTCCTTGCGGTCGAAGGGTGCGCCCTCGGCGGTGCCCTGGACCTCGACGAAGCGGCCGTCGCCGGTGCAGACGACGTTCATGTCGGTCTCGGCGCGGACGTCCTCCTCGTAGCAGAGGTCGAGGAGCGGGGTGCCGTCGACGATGCCGACGCTGATGGCGGCGACGGTGTCGGTGAGCGGCTTGCGGCCGGCCTTGACGATCTTCTTGCCCTGGGCCCAGGTGACGGCGTCGGCGAGGGCGACGTAGGCGCCGGTGATGGCGGCGGTACGGGTGCCGCCGTCGGCCTGGAGGACGTCGCAGTCCAGGACGATGGTGTTCTCGCCGAGTGCCTTGTAGTCGATGACGGCGCGCAGGGAGCGGCCGATCAGGCGGCTGATCTCGTGGGTGCGTCCGCCGATCTTGCCGCGGACGGCTTCGCGGTCGCCGCGGGTGTTGGTGGAGCGGGGCAGCATGGAGTACTCGGCGGTGACCCAGCCTTCGCCGCTGCCCTTGCGCCAGCGCGGGACGCCTTCGGTGACGGAGGCGGTGCAGAAGACTTTGGTGTCGCCGAAGGAGATGAGGACTGAGCCCTCGGCGTGCTTGCTCCAGCCGCGTTCGATGGTGACGGGGCGGAGCTGTTCGGGGGTGCGGCCGTCGATGCGAGACATGGGTCCGACCTTATCCGCTGGCGGGGGTGGCTCCGTTCGGGTGCGGTGGGCGCCGTGGTGGGCCGCGTACCCGGAGCCGTCCGGGCACGGCACGGCCCCGTCCACCGGTGGACGGGGCCGTGCCGTGTCCGGCGTGGGGTCAGCCGGTCACATCATGTCTTCGATGTCGGCGGCGATGGGGTCCGCGTCGGTGCCGATGACGACCTGGATCGCGGTGCCCATCTTGACGACGCCGTGGGCGCCGGCGGCCTTGAGGGCGGCTTCGTCGACCTTGCTGGCGTCGTGGACCTCGGTGCGAAGGCGGGTGATGCAGCCTTCGATCTCGTCGATGTTGTCGATACCGCCGAGCCCGGCGACGATCTTCTCAGCCTTGGTGGCCATGTCCTTCTCCCTGGTTTCGCGCGCAGACGGCCGCCCGCTGCGGGTCCGTTTCGTCACGGTAACGCACGGTTGGCCCAACTTCACGGGCAGGCAACCGGACAATCCCGAAAGATGACGATCACCGGCGCCCTGCCTTCGGGACGGACCCCGGACCGTGACGCAACTGGTCTACACCAGTTTGCAACGACCGCCAAACGTGAAGTGTTCCGGGAGGACGCCCATGAGTTCGAGCGCCGCTGCGGCACCGCAGCAAAAATGGTGGAACGGACCGGTCCAGGGCCTGCAGAAGGTCGGGCGGAGTCTTCAGCTCCCGGTGGCCGTCCTTCCCGCCGCCGGTCTGCTCGTCAGCCTCGGCAACCTGTTCAGTTCCTACCTCGACGGCGCGTTCTGGGACAAGACCTCCAAGGTACTGCTCAACGGCGGCACCGCGATCCTCGACGGCCAACTCGGTCTGCCGCTGCTGTTCTGTATCGGGGTCGCGATCGGTTTCGCGAAGAAGGCGGACGGCTCCACCGCGCTGGCGGCCGTGGTGGGCTTCCTGGTCTACCGCGGCGTACTGACCGCCTTCCCGATGGACGGCACCGTGACGGAGGAGACGCCGGACGGGGAACCGCAGAACCCCGGCGTCCTCGGCGGCATCCTCATCGGCCTGCTGACCGCCGTGGTCTGGCAGCGGTTCCACCGGACCAAGCTGGTGGACTGGCTCGGCTTCTTCAACGGCCGGCGCCTGGTGCCGATCCTGATGGCGTTCCTCTGCGTGATCCTCGGCGTCCTGTTCGGGCTGCTGTGGCAGCCGGTGGGTGACGGACTGACCTGGTTCTCCAAGCAGCTGATCGATCTCGGCTCGTGGGGCGCGGCGATCTTCGGTTTCGCAAACCGGCTGCTGATCCCGATCGGCATGCATCAGTTCCTGAACACGTTCTTCTGGTTCCAGGCGGGTGAGTTCACCGGGGCCGACGGCGCGACCGTCCAGGGGGACATCTCCCGGTTCTTCGCCGAGGACCCGACGGCCGGCCAGTTCACCTCGGGCTTCTTCCCGATCATGATGTTCGGGCTGCCCGCCGCGGCCCTGGCCATCACCCACACCGCGCGGCCCGAGCGCCGCAAGGAAGTGGCGGGCCTGATGGTCTCGGTGGCACTGACCTCGTTCGTCACCGGTGTGACCGAGCCGATCGAGTTCTCGTTCATGTTCGTCGCACCGCTGCTGTACGGCGTGCACGCGGTGCTCACCGGGGCCTCGATGGGCATCACCTGGCTGCTCGGAGTGCATGCGGGATTCAGCTTCTCGGCCGGGTTGATCGACTACGTCGTCAACTGGCATCTGGATACGAAACCCTGGCTGATCATCCCGATCGGCGCGTGCTTCGCGGTGATCTACTACGTGGTCTTCCGCTTCGCGATCACCAAGTTCGACCTCAAGACACCGGGGCGTGAACCGGAGGAGATCGAGAAGGAGATCGAGAAGGACCTCACCAAGTAGCGGGGAGCAGCAGGACGGCGGGGCTTCCGGGCCCGCCGCACCGGGCTCGCGCAAGGCCCTCGGACCATCGGTCCGGGGGCCTTCAGCATGTCACCGAACGTGCCGGATCTGCTACTGCGAATAAGTAGGGAATTGCAGGTTCCTTATCTAACCCTCACCGTGCTAAAACTGGTCTACACCACTGAGTGGTCCAGACCACGGCTGTCTGCCGCCGTCTGCCGAGTCGCCGCCTCCCCGCATCCACCATCTGGGCGGCACCGTGTCCCATGGAGGAAGTTGATGACCACGGCTGAGACCGCACCCGCGGCCAAGAAGAAGGGCGCCGGCGTGATGGCCGTCATGCAACGCATCGGCCGCAGCCTCATGCTGCCGGTCGCCGTGCTGCCGGCCGCCGCACTCCTGGTCCGCCTCGGCAACGGCGACATGCTGGGCCGCGACTCGTTCCCGACCTTCATCACGAAGCTGGCCGGCTACATGGCCGCGGGCGGTGGCGCCATCCTCGACAACATGGCGCTGCTGTTCGCCGTCGGTATCGCCATCGGCTTCGCGAAGAAGTCGGACGGCTCGACGGCCCTGGCCGCCGTCACCGGCTACCTCGTCTTCCAGAAGGTGCTCGCCACCTTCACGGACGGCAACCTGCCCAAGGTCGCCACCGTGGTCGACGACAAGATCGTGATGGTCGACGCCCCCGTCAACGCCGGTGTCCTCGGCGGTGTCGTCATGGGCATAGTCGTGGCCCTGCTGTACCAGAAGTTCTACCGGACGAAGCTGCCCGACTGGGCCGGCTTCTTCAGCGGCCGCCGCCTGGTCCCGATCCTCTCCGCCTTCGCGGGTCTGGTCATCGGTATCGTCTTCGGTCTGATCTGGCCGGTCCTCGGCGCCGGTCTGCACAACTTCGGCGAGTGGCTGGTCGGCTCCGGCGCGGTCGGCGCGGGCATCTTCGGTGTCGCCAACCGTGCGCTGATCCCGGTCGGCATGCACCACCTGCTGAACTCCTTCCCGTGGTTCCAGGCCGGCGAGTACGACGGCGCCCACGGTGACATCGCCCGCTTCCTGGCCGGTGACCCGAACGCCGGACAGTTCATGACCGGCTTCTTCCCGATCATGATGTTCGCCCTCCCGGCGGCCTGCCTCGCGATCGTCCACTGTGCCCGCCCGGAGCGCCGCAAGGTCGTCGGCGGCATGATGTTCTCCCTCGCGCTCACCTCGTTCGTCACCGGTGTGACCGAGCCGATCGAGTTCACGTTCATGTTCATCGCCCCGGTGCTGTACGCGATCCACGCGGTGCTGACCGGTGTGTCGATGGCTCTGACCTGGGCGCTCGGCATGAAGGACGGCTTCGGCTTCTCGGCCGGCCTGGTCGACTTCCTGCTGAACCTCGGCATCGCGTCGAAGCCCTGGATGCTGGTCCTGGTCGGCCTCTGCTTCGCGGTGATCTACTACGTGGTCTTCCGCTTCGCGATCACCAAGTTCAACCTCCCGACCCCGGGCCGGGAGTCGGACGAGGAGCTCGCCGAGCTGCAGAAGGCCGAGGCGAAGTAAGGCCCCCCATTGCCGGTGGGTCCAAGCCTCCGCCACGCCCGTACGACGCGGCCCCCGTTTCCCGAAGATGTCTTTCGGGGGCGGGGGCTTCGTCGTACCTGCCGCAGGTCGCGTCACACCTGGCGTACGGATACGGGTACGGGCAGGCGGTAGATCTGGCGGGAACCGCCCCCTCCGGTCGACCTGGGACGCCAGTGCCAGGAAGCCGTCGAGATCGCCCTGCCGGGCGGGTCTGATCGTGATCATCCCGGGAGTCTCGCAGCGCGGGCCACGGCTCGGCGGCCTGCTCTCAGAACTCGTACACCGCTCCCGGGGCGGCCAGTTCGACCGGACCCGGGTAGACCGCACGGGCGTCGGCGGCGTTGCGGTCGGCGTCGGTCCACGGCGGGATGTGGGTGAGGACGAGCCGGCGCGCTCCGGCGCGGGCCGCCGCCTCGCCGGCCTCTCGGCCGTTGAGGTGCAGGTCGGGGATGTCTTCCTTGCCGTCGACGAACGACGCCTCGCAGAGGAACAGGTCCGCGTCCCGGGCGAGGTCCTCCAGCGCATCGCAGGTCCCCGTGTCGCCGGAGTAGGCGAGGGCGGAGCCGCCGTGCTCCACCCGGATGCCGAAGGTGTCGACGGGGTGGCGGAGCTTCGCCGTACGGACCGAGAAGGGGCCGATCTCGAAGGCTCCCGACGAGAGGGTGTGGAAGTCGAAGACCTCGCTCATCGCCCGGTCGGAGGGGGTGTCGCCGTGGGCGGCGGTCAGCCGCTGCTCGGTGCCCCCGGGGCCGTAGACCGGGAGGGGGACGGGGCGGGCGCCGTCGTGCCGGTAGTAGCGCACGACGAAATACGCGCACATGTCGATGCAGTGGTCGGCGTGCAGATGGCTGAGGAAGATCGCGTCGAGGTCGTAGAGACCGACGTGGCGCTGCAGCTCGCCGAGGGCGCCGTTGCCCATGTCGAGGAGCAGCCGGAAGCCGTCGGCCTCTACGAGGTAGCTCGAGCATGCCGAACCCGTGGACGGGAACGAGCCGGAGCAGCCGACGACGGTGAGCTTCATGGAGCGTGAACCTCCGAGACGTGGGAACGGGGAGGGTTCGTGCGATTCCGCCGGAGCTTCGTACGGTTCCTGCGGGACGGGTTCTGCGGTTTGTCGAGCGTAAGGCGCGAAACTCCGCGTCGCTCCTCCGCTGCCCTCCGTTGTGGGGGAACTCACCTGCTCTGTCACCGGTTCGATGGAAGCGCGCCCACCGGTACGGTCGGTGGATGGACACGTTCTGGTGGGTGGCGCTGGTCGCCGTGGTTCTGCTCGCGCTCGTCGCCGCGGTGGTGGACGGGCGGGGGCGCTCGGACCGCGGGCCCCGCTCGCGGCGGCCCCGGCAGCCGGTGGGGTCGTCCCGGCCGCCGTCCCGCCCGTCTCGCCCGTCGCGGCCTTCGGGCCCGGAAGGGCCTGGGGACGGGCGTACGCCGCGGGCGGGTGAGGTGTGGTGGGCCGATGTGCCGTACGAGGACGGGCCCGGGTCGAAGGACCGGCCGTGTCTGGTGATCTCGGTACGGGGGCGGGGCCGGGGGCGCACGGCGCTCGTCGCCAAGATCACCAGCAAGCATCACGAGGAGCGGCCCGGGGTGATCGCGCTGCCCCCGGGGACGGTGGGGGATCAGCGGGGGCGGCAGAGTTTCCTGGAGACGGATGAGCTGCGGGAGGTGCGGGTCGCCGGGTTCCGGCGGCGGGTGGGGGCGGTGGATCCGGGGGTTTGGGAGCGGGTGCGGGGGTTGGGGGCGGGGTGAGGGCGGGGCCCTTTCGGGGCGCTGCCCCGGGCCCCGCTCCTCAAGCGCCGGACCGGCTGGGTTGCCCGGACCGGGCTTGAGCGTGCGCCCGGCCAGGCTGGAAAGGATGTCCTCGAACGCCGGACTGGCTGGGCAAGCTCACGCCCAGAGCTGGCCCTGAAGCGTTTCGATCGCCGCTTCCGTGGTCTCCGCCGTGTAGACGCCCGTCGACAGGTACTTCCAGCCGCCGTCCGCGACGACGAAGACGATGTCGGCGCTCTCCCCCGCCTTGACCGCCTTGTTGCCCACGCCTATCGCCGCGTGGAGCGCGGCGCCGGTGGAGACGCCGGCGAAGATGCCCTCCTGCTGGAGGAGTTCGCGGGTGCGGGTGACCGCGTCGGCGGAGCCCACGGAGAAGCGGGTGGTGAGGACCGAGGCGTCGTAGAGCTCGGGGACGAAGCCCTCGTCGAGGTTGCGGAGGCCGTAGACGAGGTCGTCGTAGCGCGGTTCGGCGGCGACGATCCGGATGCCGGGGCGGTTCTCGCGGAGGTAGCGGCCGACGCCCATGAGGGTGCCGGTGGTGCCGAGGCCCGCCACGAAGTGGGTGATGGACGGGAGGTCGGTGAGGATCTCGGGTCCGGTGGTGGCGTAGTGGGCGCCCGCGTTGTCCGGGTTGCCGTACTGGTAGAGCATCACCCAGTCCGGGTGCTCGGCCGACAGCTCCTTCGCGACGCGGACGGCGGTGTTGGAGCCGCCTGCGGCCGGGGAGGAGATGATCTCGGCTCCCCACATGGCGAGCAGGTCGCGCCGTTCCTGGGAGGTGTTCTCCGGCATGACGCAGACGATGCGGTAGCCCTTGAGCTTGGCCGCCATGGCGAGCGAGATGCCGGTGTTGCCGCTGGTGGGCTCCAGGATGGTGCAGCCGGGTGTCAGCCGGCCGTCCTTCTCGGCCTGTTCGACCATGTGGAGCGCCGGGCGGTCCTTGATCGAGCCGGTGGGGTTGCGGTCCTCCAGCTTGGCCCAGATACGGACGTCCTCGGACGGGGACAGTCGCGGGAGGCGGACGAGGGGGGTGTTCCCCACGGCCGCCAGCGGGGAGTCGTACCGCATCAGCGCATGCCGCCGGCGACGGCCGGGAGGATCGTGACGTTGTCGCCGTCGCTGAGCTTGGTGCTGATGCCGTCGAGGAAGCGGACGTCCTCGTCGTTGAGGTAGACGTTCACGAAGCGGCGGAGCTGTTCGCCGTTCGCGCCGTCGACGAGTCGCTCGCGGATGCCGGTGTGGCGGCTCTCCAGGTCGGCGAAGAGGTCGGCGACGGTGGCCCCGTTGCCTTCGACGGCCTTCGCGCCGTCGGTGTAGGTGCGGAGGATGGTCGGGATGCGGACCTCGATGGCCATGGCGTGGGCTCCTGTCGAATGCGGAGAGGTGGCGTGGGGCGCGCGTTTCTGCCCCCGCGCAGGGGGTGGTGGGTGTGGGTGGGCGCGCGGACCGCGGCTCAGGCCGGGCGGCTCACGGGCAGGCTGCGGGCGGGACAGATCGCGCTGGCGAGCCTGCACAGGTCGACGTGCAGCCGCGCGACGAGCAGCGTGCCCGGCGTCTTGTTGCTCACGTCATGGGGAACCATGCGGGCATCGTATCGATTCCCTGTGCGGAAACCCGAGGGGCATCCCACATTCTGGATGGTGAGCGATCGCTATGTGGACAGCGCGGGACGCGTGAGCCCTTCCGGCAGGTAGACGACCGTGGGTGCGCCGGTCTTCGGATGGGTACTGACTTCGGCGGCGACGCCGTACACCTCGCCCAGCAGTTCGGCCGTGAGGACCTCTTCCGGGGTGCCGGAGGCGACGACGCGGCCGTCCTTGAGGACGTAGAGGCGGTCGCAGTAGTACGCGGCGAGGTTGAGGTCGTGCAGGGCGAGGAGGTTGGTGGTGCCGAGGTCGCGGACCAGGGAGAGGATCTCCAGCTGGTAGCGGATGTCCAGGTGGTTGGTCGGCTCGTCCAGGACGACGAGCGAGGGCTGCTGGACCAGGGCACGGGCGACCAGGGCGCGCTGGCGTTCGCCGCCGGAGAGGGAGGCGAACGTACGGGGTTCGAGCGCGGCGATGCCGACCCGGGAGAGGGCGTCGGCGACCAGGGCGGTGTCGGCGGCGGTGTCGGGTTCCCAGAACCGCTTGTGCGGGGCGCGGCCCATCGCGACGACCTGGCCGACGGTGAGCTCGAAACCGGCGTGGCCGTCCTGCGGAACGGTGGCGATGCGCTGGGCGCGGGCCTTCACGGGGAGGGTGGCGAGGTCGTCGCCGTCGAGGAGGACACGGCCGTGGGTGGGGCGCAGGGTGCCGTAGACGCAGCGCAGGAGGGTGGTCTTGCCGCTGCCGTTGGGGCCGACGAGGCCGACGGTCTCACCGTCGGCGGCGGTGAGATCGACGGCGTCGACGAGGTGGCGGCCCTCGCCGATGCCGTACGAGAGGCCCTCGGTGCGCAGGGTGGTCACGGGCGGGCCCTCTCGGGGAAGGGTGCGGTCGTCATGCGGGGGCTCCTTCGGGCCTGCGGCGCAGCATCCAGAGGAAGAAAGGGCCGCCGGTCAGGGCCGTGAGGACGCCGACGGGGATGTCCTGCGGGGCGGCGAGTGTCCGGGCTGCCAGGTCGGCGAGGACCAGGAACACCGCGCCGCCGAGGGCGACGACCGGGAGCAGCGCGCGGTGCGCGGCGCCGACGGCCATCCGGGCCATGTGCGGGACCATCAGGCCGACGAAGCCGATCGCCCCGCTGTACGCGACGAGCGCCCCGGTCATGAGGGAGGCGAGGACGAAGACGGCGGCCCGGAAGCGGGCGGTGTCGAGGCCGAGGACGGTGGCGCCCTCCTCCCCCACCAGGAGCAGGTCGAGCGGCCGGGCCAGGGTGAGGAGGACGGCGGTGCCGATGACCAGGGTGACCGTGGGGAGGGCGAGCATGTCCCAGCGGGCCGCGCCGAGGCCGCCGAGGGTCCAGTAGAGGACTTCCTGGAGGTGGTCGGCGCGGGCGGAGGTGACCAGGATCAGGCTGGTGAGGGCGGAGAGGATGTAGGAGACGGCGATCCCGGCGAGGACGAGCCGGCCGGTGGTGAGGCCGCCCCCGCCGCGCGCCAGGGAGTAGACGAGCAGCAGCGAGAGCAGCGCGCCGGCGAAGGCGGCGGCGGGGATCGTGACGGTGGTGGCGAGGGTGGCTCCGATGCCGAGGACGATCACGAGGACCGCGCCGGTGGAGGCTCCGGAGGAGACGCCGAGGAGGAACGGGTCGGCGAGCTGGTTGCGTACGAGGGCCTGGAGGACGGTGCCGATGACGGCGAGTCCGGCGCCGACGACGATGCCGAGCAGCACGCGGGGCAGCCGGACGTCCAGGACGATCGTGCGGAAGGGGCTCGCGTCCGCCCGCCCGGTCAGGATGTCGAGGACCTGGCCGGGCGGGATGCGGACGGAGCCGAGGGCGAGGGCTGCGAGCACGGCGGCGGCGAGGAGCGCGGCGAGGACGCCGAGCACCAGGGTGTAGCGGAGCGGCCGCCGCGGTGCGGGGGTGCGGCAGGTCACGGGGTGGTGGCCGCCGGGTGGAGCTGGGCCGCGAGCTTGTCGACGGCGGCGGGGACGCGGACGCCGAGGACCGCGTCGGAGAGCGGCATGACCGCGAAGCGCTTGTTCTTGATGGCGGGGACGTCGGCGAGGGCCGGGTCGGTGAGGAGGCGCTTCTTCTTCTGTTCGACGGTGGTGGAGCCGTAGTCGTAGATCACGATGGCTTCGGGCCCCCGGGCGACGACGTTCTCCCAGGAGGCGTCGCCGAAGGGCTTGTCGAGGTCGGCGAAGACGTTGGTGCCGCCGGCCCGCTCGATCAGTTCGTTGCCGATGCCCTCGCCGCCCGCGGTGAAGGCGGTCTTGTCGCCGCTGTCGTAGACGAAGACGGAGACGGGCTTCAGGCCGGCGAGCTTCTTCGCGGTGGCGGCGTTGTCGGCCTTGGCCTGCTTGATCCAGGCCTCGGCGCGGTCGGGGACGCCGAAGGTGCGGCCGACCGCGCGGACCTCCTCGTAGAGGGTGTCCATGGGCTGGTCGCCCTCGGTGCAGCTCTCGGCGTTGAGCCGGGTCTCGATGCCGGACTTCTTCAGCGCTTCGCGGCTGCGGCCGTCGCCGGCGGCGAAGGCGCTGCTGTAGCCGCCGTAGACGAAGTCGGGGTCGGTGGCGAGGACCTGCTCGTAGGAGGGGTACTCCTTGGCGATGACCGGGACGGAGGCGTAGTCCTTCGCGTACTTCGGCAGGACCTGGTCGTCGAGGTAGGCGGTGCCGACGAGGGACTTCGCCAGGCCCAGTTCCAGCATGATCTCGGTGACGTGCTGGTTCATGGTGACCACGCGCTTCGGCGGGGCCTGGTACGTGGTGGTGACACCGCAGTTCTTGACGGTGTAGGGGAATCCCTCGTTCTTCGCCGCGGCCTTGTCCCCGGTGGCGGCGTCGCCGTCCGGTGGGGTGGAGCAGGCGGTGAGGGCGAGCGGGAGCAGCACGGCGGCGGCTATGAGCGCGGGGGTGCGCCGGGACATGGCGGGGCCTCTCCGGGGGATTTCCGCGTCCCCTGGTCGATGCGGGAAGGCAGCGGGCCAGTTCCTGGCTTCCGGGCCGCCCTCCGGTGCGGGTTCGTCCGTCGAGGAGTCGTCCGCGTGGGAGGGGGCCCGGTCACAGTGGCGGGACCGTGCCGGATTCGCACCGGCTTCCTGGTTCCCGCTGCCTTGATCGGTTCTGGGGGCAGTGTGCCAGACCCGTGCGGGGGTCCTGCGGGGCGGCCGGACGCTGCTGCTCAGTACGCCTGGACGACCTGCACGTCTTCCTCGGTGATCACGCCGTCCACGATGTGGTACGAGCGGAACTGGAAGGGGCCCGCGCCGTCGGTGTCGGCGGTGGAGACGAGGACGTAGTGGGCGCCGGGTTCGTTGGCGTAGGTGATGTCGGTGCGGGAGGGGTAGGCCTCGGTCGCCGTGTGCGAGTGGTAGACGATCACGGGCTCCTCGTCGCGGTCGTCCATCTCGCGGTAGAGCTTGAGGAGGTCGGCGGAGTCGAACTCGTAGAACGTGGGCGAGCGGGCGGCGTTGAGCATCGGGATGAAGCGCTCGGGGCGGTCCGTCCCGGCCGGGCCCGCGACCACTCCGCACGCCTCGTCTGGGTGGTCGGCGCGGGAGTGGGCGACGATCTGGTCGTAGAGCGTCTGGGTGATGGTCAGCATGGCGCCAGGATAAGACCGACCGGTGACGGGGAGGGCGGCAGATGTGCGTGCCCGGCCCCGCGACGCCGCACCCCCCATTGCCGGTCGGTCTGCGGCAGGCGGCCCCCTGCCGGTGGGTGGTACGCGGGGAGCCGCCCGCGGATCCGAGCGTCCCTTGAGCGAACGGATGGCGCTCGATCCGGCGCAGGCGGGGAGACGGCCCGCTCCCGGTGCGGTTACGGCATCAGCGTCTCGACGAGCGTTTCCTGGAGCGCGCCGAGCCAGAGGTAGGCCATCACCATGGGCTTGCGCGGATCGGCGTCGGGGAGCCGGTAGAGCGAGCCCTCCTCGCCCTCGTCCTCGTCGGAGACCTCCAGCCGGGTGCCGATGGTCAGGCGCAGGTCGTTGAGGGAGCGGAGCCAGCTGCGGCACTCGTCGCCGGTGAGGGTGAGGACGGCGCCGCCGTCCCCGGCGGGCGCGAGCGCGTCCAGGGTACGGACGACGGTGACGGCGTCCTCGCGCTTGCCGGAGCGCAGGTCGTTCTCGGTGAAGCGGCGGAACTCGGCGGACAGCTCGCGCAGCTCGTCCTCCGGCTTTCCGCCCTCGGCGGGCCGGTCGGGGCCGCCGTAGGCGTCGGGGAAGAGCCGGGCGAGCGCCGGGTCGGAGGGCGGCTTGCTGGGGCCCTCGGCGAAGAGGGCGGCGAGCGGGTCCTCGCCGTCGGCGGGCTGGTCGCCGGGGCCGATCAGTTCGAGCAGCTGGACGACGAGGGAGCGCAGGATGGAGATCTCGACCTCGTCGAGCGCGACGGCAGCGCCGCCGCCTGGGGTGGCCTCGAAGTGGCCGGCCATGGATTCTCCGATGGTGGGTCGAACGGGGCGGGGGCGGTACGGCGGGGGAGCCGCCCGGGCGGTTCTAGTTGCGGTCCTGGGTGAGGGTGGCCCACAGCCCGTAGCCGTGCATGGCCTGGACGTCGCGCTCCATCTCCTCGCGGCTCCCGCTGGAGACGACGGCGCGGCCCTTCTGGTGCACGTCCATCATGAGCTTGTGGGCCTTGTCCTTCGGGTAGCCGAAGTAGGCCTG
The DNA here is from genome assembly GCF_002910905.1 of Streptomyces sp. SM11. Classification (GTDB taxonomy): domain Bacteria; phylum Actinomycetota; class Actinomycetes; order Streptomycetales; family Streptomycetaceae; genus Streptomyces. Next base: position 41,507 of record NZ_NEUE01000162.1, read on the forward strand.
GAAGACATAGGTCACGTAGCTCATGAGATTGACCGGGTCATTGTGGACGAGCGTCACCCACGGGACGTCCGGCTCGGGGACCGCGAAGGTCTCCTCGGCCGAATCGGGACGTTCGATCTCTACGGGGGTAGCAACGCTCACCCGTCCCATGCTGCCACCCGGGCGGGCCCGGCGCACAAACGGACCCCACATCTCGTCACTTTGACGAATAGGGGGTAGCATCTCGGCCATGAACTCAGCGGACCTCGGGCGACGGGTCGGCGTTCCGTCGACGGCGCTCTTCACCGACCAGTACGAGCTGACCATGGTGCAGGCGGCCCTCAAGGCCGGCACCGCCGACCGGCGCTCGGTCTTCGAGGCGTTCACCCGCCGGCTGCCCGAGGGGCGGCGCTACGGAGTCGTCGCGGGCACCGGGCGGGTGCTGGACGCGGTGGAGAACTTCCACTTCGACGACGAGATGATCGGCTTCCTGCGCCAGCAGGACATCGTGGACGAGCCGACCCTCGAATGGCTGGCCGACTACCGCTTCAGCGGTGACATCTGGGGCTATCCGGAGGGCGAGGTCTACTTCCCGGGCTCCCCGATCCTGCGGGTGGAGGGGTCCTTCGCCGAGTGCGTGCTGCTGGAGACGGTGATCCTCTCCATCCTCAACCACGACTCCGCCATCGCCGCCGCCGCCTCGCGGATGTCGGCCGCCGCCGGGGGCCGCAGGCTGATCGAGATGGGCGCGCGCCGCACCCACGAGCTCTCCGCGGTCGCCTCGGCCCGCGCCGCGTACGTCGGCGGCTTCGACGCCACCTCCGACCTGGCGGCCGGCTTCCGCTGGGCGATCCCCACCGTCGGCACCAGCGCGCACTCCTTCACCCTGCTGCACGACTGCGAGCGCGACGCGTTCCGGGCGCAGGTGGACTCGCTGGGCCGGGGCACGACACTGCTGGTCGACACGTACGACGTGACCGAGGCGGTCCGGGCGGCCGTCGACATCGCGGGTCCCGAGCTCGGCGCCGTACGGATCGACTCCGGGGACCTGCTCCTGGTCGCGCACCGGGTGCGGCAGCAGCTGGACGAGCTGGGGGCGACGGGCACGAAGATCGTGGTGACCTCGGACCTGGACGAGTACGCCATCGCCTCGCTGGCCGCCGCGCCGGTGGACGCGTACGGGGTCGGCACCCAGCTGGTCACCGGGAGCGGGCACCCCTCCTGCTCGATGGTCTACAAGCTGGTGGCCCGCGCCGGCACGGCGGAGCCGGACGCTCCGCTGGTACCGGTGGCCAAGAAGTCGCTCGGCGCGAAGTCGTCGAAGGGCGGTCGCAAGTGGGCCGCCCGCCGGACCGACGAGCACGGGGTCGCCGAGGCCGAGGTGATCGGCACCGGCCCCGCGCCCGCGGAGCCGGCAGGCCGGCCGCTGCTGGTGGAGCTGGTGCGGGGCGGCGAGGTGGTCGCCCGCGAGCCGCTGGAGGCCGCCCGGGAGCGGCACGTGGCCGCGCGCGCGGGGCTGCCGATGTCGGCGTTCCAGCTGTCGCGGGGCGAGCCGGTGATCCCGACCGAGTACGCCTGAGAGCGGCCGGGGCGGCCCGGCGGCGGCCGCCCCGGGATCCGGACCGGCCGGGTCCGCAACCGGGGGTTTCGGCGGACGGGCTTGATTGTGGCGGTCCAGTGCCTAGGCTCGAACCCGCGGACACACCCGGGCACCCCCGGCATCCCCCTTCCGCTCCGGCCCCCACCCCGCTCCGCGCTCCGCGCTCCCGCTCCAATCCCGCTCCATCCGCTCCCGCCCCCACCGAAGGACACCCGCCATGCACCGCGCATTGATCGTCGTGGACGTCCAGAACGACTTCTGCGAGGGCGGCAGCCTCGCGGTGGCGGGCGGTGCCGATGTCGCCGCCGCCATCACCGACCTGATCGGCGACGCCCAGCCCGGCTACCGCCATGTCGTGGCCACCCGCGACCACCACATCGACCCGGGCGACCACTTCTCGCCCAACCCGGACTTCGAGCACTCCTGGCCGGTGCACTGCGTCGCCGGTACGGAGGGCGTCGGCTTCCACCCGAACTTCGCGCCCGCCGTCGCCTCCGGCGCGATCGACTCGGTGTTCGACAAGGGGGCGTACTCCGCCGCTTACAGCGGGTTCGAGGGCTCCGACGAGAACGGCACCGGCCTCGCCCGGTGGCTGCGCGACCGCGAGGTCACCGAGGTCGACGTGGTCGGCATCGCCACCGACCACTGTGTACGGGCCACCGCGCTGGACGCGGCCCGTGAGGGCTTCGTCACGCACGTACTGCTCGACCTGACCGCGGGGGTGTCCGGGGCGACCACGGAACGGGCCCTGGCGGAGCTGCGTACGGCGGGCGTGAAGCTCTCCGGAACGCCGGTCGTCGCGCCGTGACCCCACCGGATCCGGACACCCCCTAAGCGGCCGGGCGGGCCGGGCCGGCGTACCCGGCGGAGCCCAGCAGGGCCCTGATCGGGTGCCACAGCTCCTGGCACGACTGGGGTGCGAGGCCCGACAGGCCGGCCGGTTCCGCCTGCGGGGCGGCCCGCCACAGCAGACCGTCCGGATGGTGCAGCACCGCCGTGATCTCGTCCGGCGTGGGCGGCCGGTCGTTGCCGCGCAGGTAGACCGCGCGCAGCCCCAGGTTGCGCAGCCTGGTCAGGGCGCGCGCCCGGTTCGCCGCGTGCACCAGAACCCGTACCGGGGCTCCGGGCCCGGCTCCCGTGCCGCCGCGGGGACCTGTTCCGTCGGCCGGTCTGGTCAGGGTCAGGGCGACCACCACCGTGCCGTTCGGCAACCTGCAGAAACCTCCGCCTGCCATGCTCCGCGCTCCCCCGTGAGACGTCGTGTCAATAAGGATGTGGACAAGACGCACCTAAACACGATCGGCCGCCGCCCGCTAGGGGGCGGCGGCCGATCATGGTTTTACCTGCGGTTTTACTTGATCAGCGGCCCGAGGGGCTGACCAGTACCCTCATCGTCGAGCCGTTGCGGGGCTCGTGCAGGATGGAGATGCGGGTGTTCGTGTCAGAAACCTTGACACTGCCCGTGGGGTTCTCCTTGTACCAGTAGGTGCCCCTGCGGTCGTCGAAGACCGGCTTGCCCAGCGCGGGCTTGATCCGGAGCGGAACGTCCGCGTTGTGCAGCGTGAAGCCCTTGTTCGGGTACCAGCTGAACGGCGCGTCGAACGGCTGGATCTTGTTGCGCAGGAGCGAGCCGTCCTTCCACTTGAGCGGCTTGGCGTGCGCGTCGATCGGCAGGATCAGACCCTGGCCCGGGTGGACGGAGGTGTTGTTGTCCTTCTGGGAGGTGTCCCAGAGCCAGATCAGCAGACCCGTCTGGTACGCGTAGTGCTCGACCCAGTCCGGACGGGTGCCGGAGAAGCCGAAGTTGTACGGGCCGACCTTCAGGGTCTTGTCGTACGACACGTACTGGCGGTTCTCCGCGATGTAGTACTGCGGGTAGTCCTGGGTGAAGGACTCGCCGACCCGCGAGAAGCCCTTCGCGGTCCAGCCGTTGTCGTCGCCCTCGGCGTTGTCCGAGAAGAGCGTGGCGCCGTCGGCCGTGATGGTGATCTCGTCGGCCGTGAAGCCCTTGCCACTCACGCCGCCGTCCGTCTGGTAGCGGAAGCGGAGGTCGATCTTCTTGCCCGCGTAGGCGTCCAGGGAGAAGGAGAGCTCCTTGTGGTCGCCCGAGACGTCGGTCAGGGCGGGCTTGTCACTGGCGTCGCGCGGGAGGGCCTTGCCGTCGGCGGTGCCGTCGAGCGCGGTCCAGCTGCTGCCGCCGTTGTCGGACACCTCGGTGTAGAGGTAGTCGTAGTCGGCCTCGATGTCGTACCAGCCCGAAAGGTCCAGCGTGGCCTTGGACTTGCCGGTCAGGTCCACCGAGCGGGTCAGGGTGTTCGACAGGTCGTCGCCCATGTCGCTCCACCACTGCTTCGCACCCTCGGCGGGCTTGACGACGGTGGTGGTGACGGCCTTCTCCGGCAGCTCGACGACGAGCGCCTGCGGGTTCTTGGTGTTGTACGCCGAGACACCCAGCTTGTGCAGCGAGGTCTTGCCCGCCTTGGCCGTGTCGTAGTCGAGCCAGCCCAGCTGGAGCTTGTCCCACGAGGTCATGTCGCCCGGCAGGTTGCCGATCTCACCCTCGCCGGTGCCGAGCCAGGAGCCCGCCGACATCAGGGACCAGAAGCCGACGGAGTTCTCGCCGCCGCCGGAGGTGTCGTACAGGTCCGGCAGACCGAGGTCGTGGGCGTACTCGTGGGCGAAGACGCCCAGTCCGCCGTTCTCGGGCTGGACGGTGTAGTCGCCGACCCAGATGCCCGTGTCGCCGATCTGGGCGCCACCGGCCTTGTTGTCCGAGGGGCCGGTCGCACCGGCGTCGGTGCCGTACGCGTACCAGCGGTGCGCCCAGATGGCGTTGGTGCCCTCGGCGCCGCCGCCGGCCGACTCGTCCTCGCCGGCGTGCACCAGCTGGAAGTGGTCGATGTAGCCGTCGGGCTCGTTGAAGTTGCCGTCGCCGTCGAAGTCGTAGCGGTCCCACTGGTCGTACTCGGCCAGGTTCGCCTTGATCTCGGCGTCGGTGCGGCCCTTGGCCTGCTGGTCGGCGACCCAGGCGTTCACGCCGTCGCGCACCGCGTCCCACACGTTGGCGCAGTTGGACTGGCCGCAGTAGTTGGAGCCGTAACGGGCCTCGTTGTAGGGGACCTTCACCCAGTCGGAGACCTCACCCTCGACCGAGTAGCGGCCCGAGGAGGTCTTCTCGTAGTAGGTCTTGAGCGAGTTGACGCCCTTGCCCTCGCCGAAGTAGAGCTCCTGGAAGTGCTTCCGGTTGTAGTCGTCCTGCCAGGCGGTGCTGTTGTCCTTCTCCGGGTCCGGCTCGGCGATCTCGTTGTGCGCCGGACCGGGGGCGCCGCCGTACTTCTTGACCGGCGGCTTGGGGCCGTCGCCGTCCGGGTCGAACATCGTGGTGTCGTCGACCTGGTCGCCGAACTCCAGCAGGATGGTGAAGATCTTGTCGGTCTTCTCCCGGCCGAGCTCCACGTACTTCTTGTTGTCGAGCTTGACGACCTTGGAGCCGCCCCGGTTCGCCACCTTCTTGTCCCCGGACAGCACCTCCTCCAGCGCGGCCTCGCGCTGGGCGGCCTGCCGCTCGCTGAAGGGGCCCTCCAGGTTGTGCTCCACATGCCCCTTGGCCGGCGCCGGGTCACGGCGGTCGACGGTGGAGACACCGGAACCTGATGTGTTGTCATGCGCCTGAGCCGTGGCGAAGGTCGACGCCGTCGCGGCGGTCGCAGCCATGGCCACGACAACAGCGGCGGTCCGAAGTGCCTGTCTCTGATTGGTCACTTGATGCAGTCCTCCCCGGGCGTCCGCGCAGCGGCCAGGGGGGTGAGTAGTGGGCCGTGCGCGTGAACGCGTCACAAGTGACGACATTCGATCGGAGTTATGAGAGAAAAGACAGACCTTGACTTGAACAGACCAAGTGCACTATGCGGAGCGTTCTTCCGGTATGCGGACGGTATGTGGAGCGCATAGGAACGGTAAAAGAACGCAGGCGACCCGGACCAGGCCGCCTGCGCGCTTCAACAGGCGCGCCCACCTGTCCGGTTGATGAGAGACGTGACTCCGTGCGCCCCCTGTGCACCGGTACCGTGGGTTAGGTCACGCTTACTGCCGGTCCGGGTCGGGCATCCACCGTCGTAGGGTCGTTCGGCGCCATCAACCGTGCCGACCGCCCCGCCCACCCGACGTCCCGAGGACGGAAACCGCCATGCCGCGTCCGACTGCCGCACAGTTCGCCTACGGTTCGGCCACCGTCGTCGCAGCGACGCTCGCCCTGCTGCTGCTGTTCCGCACGGAGTCCGGCATCGGCGTGGCCGCCGTCGGCACGGCCGCGCTGGCCCTCGGCCTGCTGGTCGCCGTACGGCTGCCCGGCCCCCGCCACCGCGCGGCGGAGG
>NZ_NEUE01000163.1 GCF_002910905.1 Streptomyces sp. SM11
CGCCTCCGGCTTCCTGGAGCACGGCTACCGCCGCTTCGTCGAGCGCCGGCAGCGGCGAGGTCGGCTACGACGGCATGCCGGACGACTCCTACGACACCTACGCGGACGACGACTTCGACAAACCGGGTGGCGGCCGTAAATGGCTGAAGCGTTCCGTCTACATCGTGCTCGCGCTGGCCGTGATCGGCGGCGGTCTGTACGGCGGCCACCGCTGGACGCAGACGCAGTTCTACGTCGGCGTGAAGGACGAGAACGTCGCGCTGTACCAGGGCATCAGCCAGGACCTCGCGTGGGTCTCGCTCTCGAAGGTCGAGAAGAACCACCCCGAGATCGAGCTCAAGTACCTGCCGCCGTACCAGCGCAAGCAGGTCGAGTCGACCATCGCCGAGGGCAACATCACCGACGCCCGCGAGAAGATCGCCGAGCTCGCCGCCCAGGCCTCCGCCTGCAAGAAGGACGCGGAGCGCCGCGCGGCCGACGCCGAGAACCGGGCCCGTACGGGCGAGGGCGAGGCCGGCGGCACCGCCGGGGCCCCCGCCACCAGGACTTCCGCCACGTCCTCTGCCAAGGGGACCAAGTCGACCACCGCTCCCACTCCCGGCCCCAGCCTCTCGGAGGAAGAGAAGAAGCTGGTCCCGCAGTGCGGTAAGCAGTAAGCCGTAGGGGGCCTCAGCACCATGAGCGTTGTCACCAACACGACCACCATCGGCGCGATCGACGCACCGAGCCGCCGCAACACCGAGCTGGCGCTCGTCGTCTTCGCCGTCGCCATCTCGGTGTTCGCCTACGCCAACGTGGGCCTCGCCCTCAACGGCGAACTGCCCTCGGGAATGCTCGGCTACGGGGCGGGCCTCGCGCTGCTCGGTGGGGTCGCCCACCTCGCGGTCCGGAGGTTCGCGCCGTACGCGGACCCGCTGCTGCTGCCCCTGGCGACCCTGCTCAACGGGCTCGGCCTGGCACTCATCTGGCGGCTGGACCAGTCCGAACGCTTCCAGGCCCTCGACACCTTCGCCCCCGCCGCCTCGAAGCAGCTGCTGTTCTCCGCCATCGGCGTGGGAATGCTGGTCGCGGTCCTGGCCATCCTGAAGGATCACCGCATCCTGCAGCGCTACACGTACATCTCCATGGTCGTGGCGCTGTTCCTGCTGATCCTGCCGATGTTCTTCCCCGCCGTGAACGGCGCCAAGATCTGGATCAAGATCCCCGGAGTCGGAACACTCCAGCCCGGTGAGTTCGCCAAAATCATCATCACCGTGTTCTTCGCGGGCTATCTGATGGTCAAGCGGGACGCACTGGCCCTGGCCAGCCGCCGGTTCATGGGCCTGTACCTCCCCCGAGGCCGTGACCTGGGACCGATCCTGATGGTCTGGGCTTTCTCGATCCTGATCCTGGTCTTCGAGACCGACCTCGGTTCCTCGCTGCTCTTCTTCGGCATGTTCGTCGTGATGCTGTACGTCGCCACCGAGCGCACCAGCTGGATCGTCTTCGGCCTGCTGATGTCCGCGGCAGGCGCGGTCGGTGTCGCCTCGTTCGAACCGCACGTCCAGCAGCGCATCACCGCCTGGCTCGACCCGTTCGCGGGCTGGGGCAAGGTGAACGCCAGCGAGCAGATGGCGAAGTCCCTGATGGCCTTCGGCTCCGGAGGCACCCTCGGGACCGGGCTCGGGCAGGGCAACTCCGACCTGATCGGCTTCGCCGCCAACTCCGACTTCATCCTCGCCACGGTCGGCGAGGAGCTCGGGCTCGCCGGGATGATGGCCGTGCTCCTCGTCTACGGCCTGATCGTCGAGCGCGGAGTACGCACCGCCCTGGCGGCCCGCGACCCGTTCGGCAAGCTGCTCGCGATCGGCCTCTCCGGCTCGTTCGCCATCCAGGTGTTCGTCGTCGCCGGCGGTGTGATGGGCCTCATCCCGCTCACCGGTATGACGATGCCGTTCCTGGCGGCAGGTGGTTCCTCCGTGCTCGCCAACTGGGCCCTGATCGCCATTCTGATCAGAATCAGCGACACCGCCCGCCGCCCGGCACCTGCCCCCTCTCCATCGACGGACGCCGAGATGACCCAGGTGGTCCGGCCGTGAACAAGCCCCTGCGCCGGATCGCGGTCTTCTGCGGGATCCTCGTCCTCTCGCTCCTCATCCGGGACAACTGGCTCCAGTACGTCCGTGCCGACGAGCTGAACAGCCACAAGTACAACCGTCGGGTCGAGATCGAGCGGTACGCCCACGAGCGCGGCGACATCATCGTCGACGGCAAGGCGATCACCGGCTCCGCCGAGACCGAGGACAGCGACTTCAGGTACAAGCGGGTCTGGAAGAACGGGCCCCTGTGGGCCCCCGTGACCGGCTATTCCTCACAGGCTTTCGACTCCTCGCAGCTGGAGAACCTGGAAGACGGCATCCTGACCGGCAACAGCGACCAGCTGTTCTTCGACCGGACGCTGTCGATGTTCACCGGCGACAAGAAGCGGGGCGGCAACGTCGTCACCACCCTGAACGGCGACGCCCAGAAGGCCGCCTTCGAGGGGCTCGGCGAGAAGAAGGGCGCGGTGGTCGCCCTCGACCCGAAGAGCGGCGCCATCCTCGCCCTCGCCAGCACCCCGTCCTACGACCCCTCGGTCTTCGCCGGGAACTCGCTCAAGGACTCGGACAACCGGCAGAAGCTCTTGAAGGACAAGGACAAGCCGATGCTCAACCGGGCATTGCGCGAGACCTACCCCCCCGGCTCCACCTTCAAGGTCGTCACCGCCGCCGCCGCCCTGGAGAACGGGCTCTACGACGACATCGACGCCAAGACGGACTCGCCGCTGCCCTGGACGTTGCCGCAGACCAGCGTTCCGCTGCAGAACGAGGGCAACATTCCCTGCGAGAACGCCACGCTGCGCGAGGCCCTGCGGGTGTCGTGCAACACCGTCTTCGGCAAGGTGAGCGACGACCTCGGCAACAAGAAGATGATCGAGCAGACGGACAAGTTCGGCTTCAACAAGGAAGTCTTCACGCCCGTCCGCGCCGACGCGAGCATCTACCCCGAGGACAACAGGCCGCAGAACGCGATGGCCGGCATCGGCCAGGCGTCCAACCGGACCACCCCGCTCCAGATGGCCATGGTGGCCTCCGCGATCGCCAACGACGGCAAGCTGATGGAGCCCTACATGGTCGCCGAGCGCCAGGCGCCCAACCTGGACCCGGTCTACACCCACGAACCCAAGGAACTCAGCCGCGCGCTCTCCGGTGAGAACGCCCAGAAGGTCCAGCAGATGATGGAGACCGTCGTCAAGGACGGCACGGGAACCAACGCACGGATCCCCGGCGTCACAGTGGGCGGCAAGACCGGTACCGCACAGCACGGTCTGAACAACAGCGAGAAGCCGTACGCCTGGTTCATCTCGTACGCGAAGACCGACAACGGCTCCCCGGTCGCCGTCGCCGTCGTGGTCGAGGACGGCAACGCCAACCGGGACGACATCTCCGGTGGCGGCCTGGCCGCCCCCATCGCGCGCGACGTGATGAAAGCGGTCATCGACAGCAAGAAGTGAGACCTGTCACGGCGGTCGCCCGTCATACCGGACATCGGATACCGGTCGGATATCGGCTGACGGGTGCGGGCTGATCACGTCACCCGTGCCCGGTAGCGTATGCGCGAACAGCGCACCGCCGCGGACCACACACGGGTGCGGTCGGGACTGACGGAGAGGGCTGGAACAGTTATGGAAGAGCCGCGTCGCCTCGGCGGCCGGTACGAGCTGGGCTCGGTGCTCGGCCGTGGTGGCATGGCCGAGGTCTACCTCGCGCACGACACCCGGCTCGGCCGCACCGTAGCTGTGAAGACGCTCCGGGCCGATCTGGCTCGTGACCCGTCGTTCCAGGCCCGGTTCCGCCGTGAGGCCCAGTCGGCCGCCTCGCTCAACCACCCCGCGATCGTCGCCGTGTACGACACCGGCGAGGACTACGTCGACGGGGTCTCCATCCCGTACATCGTGATGGAGTACGTCGACGGGTCGACGCTGCGGGAACTGCTGCACTCCGGTCGCAGGCTGCTCCCCGAGCGCACGCTGGAGATGACGGTCGGCATCCTCCAGGCCCTGGAGTACTCGCACCGCGCCCAGATCGTCCACCGCGACATCAAACCGGCGAACGTCATGCTGACGCGCACCGGCCAGGTCAAGGTCATGGACTTCGGCATCGCCCGCGCCATGGGCGACTCCGGGATGACGATGACGCAGACCGCCGCGGTCATCGGCACCGCCCAGTACCTCTCCCCGGAGCAGGCCAAGGGCGAGCAGGTCGACGCGCGCTCCGACCTGTACTCCACCGGCTGCCTGCTGTACGAGCTGCTCGCCGTGCGGCCCCCGTTCGTCGGGGACTCACCCGTCGCGGTGGCCTACCAGCACGTCCGGGAGGAGCCGCAGCCGCCGAGCAACTTCGACCCCGAGATCACGCCCGAGATGGACGCGATCGTCCTCAAGGCGCTGACCAAGGACCCGGACTACCGCTACCAGTCCGCCGACGAGATGCGGGCCGACATCGAGGCCTGCCTCGACGGCCGGCCGGTCGCGGCCACGGCGGCGATGGGCGCCGCGGGGTACGGGGGCTACGACGGTTACAACAACGACCAGCCCACCACCGCCCTGCGCCCGGCCGACCAGAACAACGCCCAGACCTCGATGCTGCCGCCGGTCAACCCGGACGACGGCGGCTACGGCTACGACGACCGTCAGGGCCGCCGGCGGCAGCAGAAGAAGAAGAAGAAGAAGAGCAGCACCTCGACGATCCTGCTGGTCGTCGCGGGCATCCTGGTGCTCGTCGGCGCGATCATGATCAGTCGGGTGATCTTCACTCCGACCAACGACGACGGCCAGATCAAGGCCCCGAACCTGGTGGGCTCCACGCTGGAGAACGCGGAGAAACTCGCGGCCCGCACCGGCGTCACCGTGAAGGTCGGCGCCGAGGAGCCGTGCGAGGAGCAGGAGAAGGGCGAGATCTGCTCGCAGGATCCGACGAGCGACGCGATGATGGACAAGGACGGCACCGTCACGGTCGTCATCTCCACCGGAGCGCCGAAGACCGAGGTTCCCAACGTCCTGGAGAAGTCCGAGGACGGCGCCCGCCAGGTCCTGGAGGAGAAGGGCTTCACGGTCGACGTCACCACGGAGCAGTCCGAGGAGACCGAGGGAACCGTGATCAAGCAGGACCCCAAGGGCGGCGCGAAGGCCGAGGACGGGGCCGAGATCACCATCACCGTGGCCGTGGAGAAGCCTCTCGACCTGCCGGACATGCGGACCCGCACGTACGAGGCGGCGGAGCAGCAGCTGCGGGGCATCGGTTTCACCGATATCTCGCGAACCGACGTGGACTCGGAGAAGCCGGCCGGAGAGGTGGTCGAGCAGACCCCGCAGCCCGGCAAGCACGCCGAGGACACGCAGATCGTCCTGAAGGTCTCCAAGGGGCCGGCGCAGCCGGAACAGGTCCCGATCCCCGGTGACATCGGCAACAGGACGTACCAGGATGTGAAGGCCCAGCTCGAAGGGCTCGGCTTCGTGGTCGCACTCTCCCAGGGTTCGGTCGACAAGCCGAACGCCAAGGTGATCACCAGCAGCCCCGCACCGACCACTCAGGCGGAGAAGGGCAGCACCGTCATCCTCGTGACCATCGAGGGCGGTGGGGGCGGCCTCTTCGGAGGCCGGGGCGACTGAGCCCCCCGCGCACCCGCCCCGTACGGCGAAGGGCCCCGGTCACCACGAAGGTGACCGGGGCCCTTCCCGTGTGCGTGAGCGCGTCCGCGCGCTCGGCGCGGTGACTCAGCGCAGCTCGGCCGGGATCGTGCGGTCCTTGTCGACCTTCTCCGTTCGCTCCAGCTCGCCCCACACGATGTACCGGTACTTCGAGGTGTAGACCGGGGTGCAGGTCGTCAGCGTGATGTAGCGGCCGGGCTCCTCGACGCCCGACTCCTCCGGGACCGGCTGGATCACGTCGACGTTGAACTTCGAGGTCTCGGGGAGCGTCTTGTAGACCTTGTAGACGTACCAGGTGTCCTTGGTCTCGAAGACGACCGGATCGCCGTTCTTCAGCTTGTGGATGTTGTGGAACTTCGCGCCGTGCCCGTCGCGGTGCGCGGCCAGCGTGAAGTTGCCCTCGTCGTCCCAGGGGAGGGCCGACTCGACGGGGTCCGTGTAGTAGCCGGCGATGCCGTTGTTGAGGGTCTTGGGGTCGGTGCCCTTCTTGACCAGGACCTCGCCGTTCTCCATGGCGGGCACGTGCAGGAAGCCGATGCCGTCCTTGGTGTCCAGGGCTCCCGGACCCTCCGCCCACCTGCTGCGGACCGTGTCGCCCTGCTTGTCGGCCTCGCGGTCGGCGAGGACGTTGGTCCACCACAGGGAGTACGCGACGAACAGCGCGAGCACCAGGCCCGCGGTGATCAGCAGTTCGCCGAAGACGCTGATGGCCGTCGCGACGGGGTGGCGGCCGCGGCGGCGTGCCGGGGGCGGGGACGCGGACATGTCGGTCCGCTCGTCGTGCTCGGTCCTCGCTGCCACCGCACCGTCCCTGTCGTGAGGATGTTCAGCCGACGAGCGCGTCGGGCTTTCCCTCGCTGCGCGGCCGTTCGTCGACCATCTTGCCCCAGACGATCAGCCGGTAGGTACTCGTGAATTCCGGGGTGCAGGTCGTCAGCGTGAGGTACTTGCCCGGCCCCTCGAACCCGGAGCCGACCGGCACCGGTTCGATCACCGAGATGTTGGACGGCGAGGTCTGCGGAAGGATGCTGGCCATCTCGTACGTGTAGTACGCGTCCCGCGTCTCGACCACGATCGGGTCGCCGGGGCTGAGCTTGTTGATGTAGCGGAACGGTTCACCGTGGGTGTTGCGGTGACCGGCCACCGCGAAGTTGCCCTGCTTGTCGGAGGGCATCGCCGTCTTGAGGCTGCCCTCGCCGTAGTGGCCGATCATCCCCCGGTCGAGGACCTTCTCCTTGTCGATGCCCTCGGCGATCGGGGCGACGACGTCCAGCTTGGGGATGTGCATGATCGCGAAGCCCTGGCCGGGCGCGAACACCCCGGGTTTCCGGTCGCCGTTGGCCCATTCGTCCTGGATCCGGCTCGTCTCCTTGCCGGCGAGCTGCTCGGCCCGGATGTTGGTCCACCAGAGCTGGTAGGTGACGAACAACAGCATCAGCACGCCCAGCGAGATGAACACCTCGCCGACCACCCGGCTGGCGACGACCGCCGGGCTGTCCTTCGCCGCCCGCGCCGCACGCCGGGCCTCCACCCGGGACATCGGGGCGGCGGCCGGGGCGGGTCGGTCCGCGACCGGCCCCGGGCGCCGGCGGCCGCCCCGTTTGGCCGCCCGCCGTCTTTCGGCCCGCCCGCCGGAGGGAGGCTCTGGGGCGGGCTCAGGGGCCGGCCCGGGGGCGTATTCAGCGGCCGGCTCGGGGGCGGGCCCGGCCGGGATGCGGGCGATGACTTCGGTACGGGGTTCGGCGGGGAGGTCCGGGACCGGGGCCCGCTCCTCGGCCGGGGCTGCCGGAAAAGGGGAAGCTGCCGGAGCCATGCGCGCAGACGGCTCCTGAGGGCCGTACCAGTCGCGCTGGTACCCGGCGGGGTCGTACCACTCGCTCGGGGCTCCCTGGGGCTGCTGAGGCCCTTGGCGGGGTGCGTACCCGGGCCCGCGCCCGTCCTCGTACGCGGGTTCCGCCGCCGGGATGTTGTCCGCCCGGAACCACGGTGAGGCGTGGCCGCCGGGCAGTGGATCGTTGAGCGGATCCGCGAGGCCGTCCACCGCCGCCACGAACGCGCCGTCGGCCCCGTGGGCCCCCTGTGCTTCAGGGCCCTCCGGTCCGACGTCGGGTCCGGGGCGGCCTGCGGTCACGCGGCGGCCTTGCCCACCACCGGCGCGAGCCCCGCCGACCGCGCGACGGCCCCCTGGTCACCGCACTGCTCCAGCCAGTTGGCGAGCATCAGATGGCCGTGCTCGGTGAGCACCGACTCGGGGTGGAACTGCACGCCCTCCACCGCCCGGTCGCGGTGGCGCAGCCCCATGATGATGCCGTCCGCCGTGCGGGCGGTGACCTCCAGCTCCGGGGGCAGCGCGCCGGGTTCGGCGGCGAGCGAGTGGTAGCGCGTCGCGGTGAAGGGCGACGGCAGCCCGGCGAAGACGCCCTTGCCCTCGTGGGTCACGGGGGAGGTCTTGCCGTGCAGCAGCTCGGGGGCCCGGTCGACGACGCCGCCGTACGCGACCGCCATCGACTGCATCCCCAGGCAGACGCCGAAGACCGGAACGCCGGTGTCGGCGCAGTGGCGGACCATCTCGACGCAGACGCCGGCCTGCTCGGGCGTGCCGGGGCCCGGCGAGAGCAGGACGCCGTCGAACCCGTCCTGGGCGTGGGCGGTGGTCACCTCGTCGTTGCGGAGCACCTCGCACTCGGCGCCGAGCTGGTAGAGATACTGGACGAGGTTGAAGACGAAGCTGTCGTAGTTGTCCACGACGAGGACGCGTGCGCTCACTGGCCTGCTCCTGCTTCACCGGCGCTCGCGCCGTCGACGGTCACGTCACCGAACGGAAGCAGCGGTTCCGCCCACGGGAAGACGTACTGGAACAGCGCGTAGACGACCGCCAGCACCAGCACGAGCGAGATGGCACTCCGCACCCATGCGTTGCCCGGCAGATGCCGCCAGATCCAGCCGTACATGCTGACCCCTCCATTCGGTACCCGCACCAGACTAGAGTGCCGCGGCCGGGGAGTGGGTCAGCTGTGGAAAAGCTCCGGTCAGCGGGAGAGAGCCGGCGGTCTCCCGTCGCTCACCGGCCGCGTCGCGTCCAGCTGCGCCCAGGCGATCAGCCGGTGGCTGCTCCCCCATTCCGGCTCGCACGTGGTGAGCGTCAGATAGCGTCCGGCGCCCCCGAAGCCGGAGCCGCGGGGCACCGGATCGACGACGGCGGTGTCGGTGGGCACGGTCCGGTACGGCTTCCTCGCGATGCGGTACGTGAACCAGGTCGTCCCGTCGTTGACGACCACCGCGTCCCCGGGGCGCAGCTTCGGGAAGTCCTTGAAGGGGTCGCCGTACGTCCGCCGGTGCCCGGCCACCGCGAAGTTGCCCGTGTCACCGGGGCGGGCGGTTCCGCTGTAGTGCCCGAGCCCCTTCTGCAAGGTTCCGACCTCGGTGTTCTCCAGGACGGGCCACTCCCAGCCGGAGCCGAAGCGGGGGATGTGCAGCATCGCGAAGGGTTTTCCGTCGCGGTACGGGGCCGGGGCCGCCGGGACGGGGGGCTCGGCGGAGGCGGGCGGAGGCGGGGCCGGCGTCACGGGTTCACGGGCCCATTGGCTCTGGAGCGTGTCGATCTCGCCCTCGGCCGCGTCGGCCGCCCTCACTCCCGTCCAGAACAGGAAATAGACGACAAGGAGCACGATCAGCGCGCCCACGGTGACGCAGAGCTCGCTGAAGGTTCTGACGACGAGTCGCACCGACACCGGACGGCCTCCCCGGGGCTCAGCTCGGGCTCACTCCACAGGCTCTGCGTAGTGCAGATCCACTGTGCCCGAGTACCCGGGAAGAGTCACCGCATCGTTCTCGTCGACTTTCCAGCCCAGCCCGTACGCCTTCACGTACAGCAGGTAGTTCTGGATCGCGGTGGAGTCGTCGATCGCCCGCTTGAGCCTGCCCGGGTCGCCGACCGCGGTGACCTTGTACGGCGGGGAGTAGACGCGGCCCTGGAGGATCAGCGTGTTGCCCACGCAGCGGACGGCGCTGGTGGAGATCAGCCGCTGGTCCATCACCTGGATTCCGCGCGCCCCGCCCTCCCACAGCGCGTTCACCACGGCCTGCAGGTCCTGCTGGTGGATGACCAGGTCGTTGGGCTGGGGCTCGGGGTAGCCGGGGTTGGCGGTGGCGTCGGGGGGCGCGTCATCGAGGGTCACGCTGACGGAGTCGCCGGTGATCTTCGTGGTGCCGGCCGCCTTCTCCAGGGCCTTCAGCCGGGCGTCCTCGGCCTCGGTGGAGCCGTCGTCGCGCTGGGCGAGCGCGTCGATGTCCGCGCGGGCGCCGGCGACCGAATCGTTCAGCTCGCCGTTCTTCTCGCTGCGCTCCCTGATCAGGTCCGAGAGCTTGAGCAGGGAGGAGTCACTGCGCAGATTGGTGCCCTTGGCGGTGTTGGCGCTGGTGACGAAGATGAGTCCGGCCAGGGCGAATACCGCAGCGGTGAGCCCCCGGACCGCCCACACGGAAGTGCGCCGGACCGGGCCTTCTGGGGAGTCGGCGGGATTGCTCAACGTACCCTTATCTCATCAGGCGCCAGAGAAGCACTACGCTAACGGACGCTCGGGGGAGGCGGCATTCCCCCTGGCACCCCGCCCCGGCGCCAGCCACAGATCCCTGCGCGGTCACGCAGCGCATCGACAGGAGAGTCCCTCGTGCCGAAGTCACGTATCCGCAAGAAGGCCGACTTCACGCCGCCCGCGGCGAAGCAGGCAACGTCCATCAAGCTGACCAACCGCAGCTGGGTCGCTCCGGTGATGCTGGCCCTGTTCCTCATCGGACTGGCCTGGATCGTGGTGTTCTACGTGACCGAAGGTGATCTGCCGGTCGACGCCCTGGGCAACTGGAACATCGTGGTCGGCTTCGGCTTCATCGCCGGCGGCTTCGCCGTGTCGACGCAGTGGAAGTGACGGACCACCTCCGCGCAAGCCTTGCCCTGAGTTACCCACAGAGTTATCCACAGTCGGGGGAAAAGGTCAGACGATCTGTGGATAACCTCCACTCAAGTTGACGCCGGTGTGACTGCAGCCCCCCTCGCCGAGGGGGGCTGCACCCCGCTGTCCGGGCGGAAGGACCCAGCTCAGCGACGTGGGGAACGAATGTTCCTCTTGCCATGCACAAGATTCTGCGCACACTGTGGACAACTTCGGCCCACCTGGGGGTGGAGGGTCCCATTCCGCTCAGGTGAGGGACATCGTTCGGGCGACGATCATCCCGACGGCCGCCAGCAGGACGAACGCACAGGTGCAGGCCTGCACGGCGGTACGCCGCTCGCGCGGGGCGTGGACCATGGCGACGGCGATGGCGACGCCCGCGATCAGACCGCCGACGTGCGCCTCCCAGGCGATGCCGTCCCAGCGGAAGGTGAAGAACAGGTTGATCGCCAGCAGCACCAGCACCGGACGCATGTCGTAGTTCATCCGGCGCATCAGCACGGCGGTGGCACCGAACAGGCCGTAGACCGCGCCGGACGCGCCCAGCGAAGGCTGGTTCTGCGCGGCGAGCAGATAGGTGAGGGCGCTGCCCGCGAGGCCGGACAGCAGATAGAGCGCGAGGTAGCGGGACCGGCCGAGTGCGGCCTCCAGCTGTCCGCCGAGCCACCACAGTCCCAGCATGTTGAACCCGATGTGCACCACTTCCTGGTGCAGGAACATCGAGGTCACCAGGCGGTACCACTGGCCCTCGGCGACGCCTTCGACGGACCCCGGCGGCGGGCTCGGGTCCCAGGCCCGCCCGAGCAGCGTCAGATCGTTCACCAGCTCGGGACGGATGCCGACCAGGAGGAAGACGGCGAGATTGATGCCGAGCAGGATCTTGGTGACCAGGCGCGGATCGGCGGCCACCGTGCCGCCCGCCAGCGTGCGCGGCCGGCCGGCCGCCGGGTGGTGCCCGGTGCCCGAGCCCTGGCGTACGCAGTCGGGGCACTGGAAGCCGACCGAGGCGCTGACCATGCACTCCGGGCAGATCGGCCGCTCGCAGCGCGTACAGCTGATGCCGGTCTCGCGGTCGGGGTGGCGGTAGCAGGTCGGCGTCGGCACACCGCTTCCCGCGGCGTCACGGCCCCCCGGCGGCTGCTGGTCCATCGGTCCTGGCCTGCCTCTCGGTCCTCGTCGCTCGGGCGGCGCGAACAGGGCCGCCCCGCTGGTCCGCTCTGTATCAGTACGGACGGGCAGGGCGGTTGGTTCCCGCGAGGGGCCGGCGAGGGCCCCGGCGAAGCTCTCGGGGAGCGGGCCGTCAGCGGGTCTCGACGACCACGGACTCGATCACCACGTCCTGCAGCGGACGGTCGGTGCGCGGATTGGTCGGGGTGGCCGCGATGGCGTCGACGACCTTGCGGCCCGCCTCGCCGGCCACCTCGCCGAAGATGGTGTGCTTGCCGGTCAGCCAGGCGGTGGGGGACACGGTCAGGAAGAACTGCGAGCCGTTCGTCCCCGGGCCCGCGTTCGCCATAGCCAGCAGATACGGCTGGGTGAAGCCCAGCTCCGGGTGGAACTCGTCGGCGAACTTGTAGCCGGGGCCACCGGTGCCGTTGCCCAGCGGATCGCCGCCCTGGATCATGAAGCCGCTGATGACCCGGTGGAAGACGGTGCCGTCGTACAGCCGGTCCGTGGACTTCGCGCCGGTCTCCGGGTTGACCCACTCACGCTGCCCGGTGGCCAGCTCGACGAAGTTCCTGACCGTCTTGGGGGCGTGGTTCGGCAGGAGCCGGATCTCGATGTCGCCCTGGCTGGTCTTCAGGGTGGCGTAAAGCTGCTCGGCCACGATCTGCCTTCCTTCTTCCTTCGCCTGCCGTCAAATCCTTCGCTGACGTCCGTCGATCCTCCCACGGACCGGGAAACGTACGGCCGGATGCCGGGCCGGGCGGCGCGTTCACCACCGAGCCATGGCATTGTCGTCGGCACACTTCGCATGAACCGTTTCGACCGCAAATGACGATCATGACCCGGATGCCCGTCCCGCATGCCGGGCATGGCCGCAGCAGGCATGATCTCGAACTGGGCGGACAGGCGGAGTACCTACCCGCCACCAAGGAGGAGGATCCCGTGACCCGCATCGACAGCGTGCGCGCCGCAACCGACTCGGCGAAGGACAGCGCGCAGCACGCCGCGGAAGTGGTGGCGCCCTACGCCGACACGGCCAAGGAGCAGGCGGCCCACTACGCGCAGGAGGCGCGCGTACGTCTCGCGCCGAAGGTGACGAAGGCGGCCCAGCAGGCCCGTGTCCAGTACGCGTCCCATCTCGCACCGCGCCTCGAACAGGCCCGTACCCACGTGCCGCCCCGGGTCGACGAGGCCGCGCACCGCGCAGCGGTCTCCACCCGGAAGGCCGCACGGAGCGCCGCCGACTACACCGCGCCCCGCGTCGAGCACGCCCGGGCGGTGGCCCTGCCCGTCGCCGAGCAGGCGTCCGCCCGCAGCGCGGCCGCCCTGGCGGCGCTGCGCACCCAGGTAACGGCGAAGGAGATCCAGAAGCTGGCCAGGAAGCACCAGCGGCGGGCCAAGGCCGGCCGGGCCGCGAAGGGGTTCCTGGTGCTGGGTGTCCTGGCGGGCGGCGCGTATGCCGCCTGGCGCTGGTGGGACAAGCAGGCCAACCCGGACTGGCTGGTCGAGCCGCCCGTCGCCACCGAGGTGGGCGACGAGCGTTCGCCGCTCAGCTCGGTCGACGGCAGCGGCCGGGCCGACCTCGACCCGGAGGTCCGGGCCAAGCAGGCCGAGGCCGAACCGGGCGACGGGAACACCTCCGGTCTCGACGACCGGCCCTGACCGGGGTCGCCCCGGGGCGCCCCGGGCGCATCCCCTGACAGCACGAACGCGGCTGCGGTGACCACCCGGGTGGTCACCGCAGCCGCGTTCGATCGTTGCCCGTTCGTTCCGTGGCTCGTCCGTCCTGTCGCCCGGCGACTACCGGCTCACGGCGAAGCGCATCAGGGCCTGCTCGTCGCCCTGCTTGATCTTCCCGGTCTCGTTGATCACCTGGAGCTTCCAGCCCGCGCCCTCGCGGATCGCCTTGGCCACGGCGACGCCGTTGTCCTGGGTGAGCATGCTCGGCCAGATGTCGGCGACCTGCTGCGTGCTGCCGCCCGTCGCGTCGTACACCTTGAAGCTGATGTTGCGCGCGTTCTTGAACGCGCTGCGCTTCTTGTACGCGGCGGCGATGAAGACGATCGACGTGATGTTCGAAGGAATCTTGGCGAACTCGACGGTCACCGTCTCGTCGTCACCGTCCCCGTGACCGGTCTGGTTGTCGCCGCTGTGTACCAGTGAGCCGTTGCCCAGCGGGTCCAGGGAGTCCAGACCGGCCAGCCGCACCGGGTCCCCGCCCTGCAGCGCGATCGCGATCAGGTCGAGGTCCGTGCCGGCCTTCTGCTTGATCTTCCCCATCAGGCCGCCGCTGCTACCGACGGTCGGGTCCCAGGACGCCCCGATGGACAGGTGGGTCACCCCGCCCAGGTCCGCCGGGCCGTCTTCCTTCGTCAACGTGATCATGCCTGAGTCCTTTTGTGGCTCGACTGTTTACGTATGAAGTGTGCCTGGTGCCCCCGGCACTCGGCCCCCGGAGGCAACGAGATGGTTCGGATCGTACGAGATCGAGGTCCGGGACAGCGGCGTTCAGCGGTCCGCGGGCGGCCTCGGGGGGCGGTGAAGACCATCCGTACGGACGCTCAGCAGGCAGCCCGCCCCTGGCCGAACCGGGCGGTGTGCTGGTAGAGCGTGCGCATGCGGACGCCGCTCCGCAGCATGGCCTCGTCCGGGGAGGTCGGCCTCCTCCAGGACCTCGGCACACCGGCGGAATCGTCTGCACGCTCGCCGTCGTCGGCGTCGCGGGGGTTCCCGGCCGCCGACCGGAGCACGTGCCTGTCGTACATCGAGGAGTCCTGGACGGACATGCGGCCGCAGAGCCTCGTGGACACCATGGAGAGCGCCGGTCGCTGACCCCGAGAACATCAGAAATGCCCGCCACCCCTGGGTGGCAGGAACTTCGGGTGTCCGATCCCTCAGGCGATCCCGGCAACCTTGTCCGCGAATTTGGTGAGGTTGTCCATCGCCCGTGCGATGCGCTCGTCGAGGGTGAGCGATTCCTCGTACTGGCTGAACCGCAGCTTGGGCTGCCGCTTCCCCCGCAGGTACAGGGAGCAGGCAAGGTCCGCGCATACGTAGATACCCACGGTATTGCCCTGCCGGCCCATCGGACCGGCCAGCGGCGCGACGAAGAGATTCACGCCGGACGACGAATGCCCGGTGAGACATATCTGGCACATGCTGGACTTCACCGCGCTCTTCCGGGCGGCGCTGGAAACACGCAGCGTGATTCCGCGCGGCCCGTCGGGGCCCGGCATGACGACATGCGACCGCAGCGGCGCGCCGGGGTCGACCCAGCCGAGGAAGTCCAGGTCCTCCCAGGCCAGCTCGCCGAAGCCGAGGGGGAGGCGCAGCCTGGACGCCTCCCCCCTGGTGCAGTTCACAAAGGAACTCCGGATGGATTTTTCACTCAGCGGGTCCATGAGGGACAAAGGTATCGGAGGGGCCAGAACGGAACACTTGATTTACCGCGGGGGCTACCGGACACCGAACAAGCGATGCCCGATTTGACCCAATAGCTTCCTGTGTGCCGAGCGCTCATGTTGCTGACATGCAGGCAAGTGAGCCACCGTCTCGACTCCACCCTCCGCCGCGAGGTGCAGGATCGATGAAATCTCTCTTCGACTTCGGGGCAGACGTTCCTTCGCGCAGTGGATCCCAGGAAGGAGCAGAGGCCTGACTATCGGACGTGATCGGGAATGCCATCGGCCTTTCCGCGTTCGCGCGTGATGACGATTCCTTCGCTCCGGCGGGGATTCCGTCCTCGCCGCCCGGGCCGCGGAGCGCGACGAACGCCCCCTGAGATGCTGTGGGGCGCCGCCGACAAGCTGTCGGCAGACCGTCACCGAACCGTCGCCAGGCACAAGAGAATGCCCCCCAACACTGCGTTTCCGCAGGTTGGGGGGCAGTTGGCAAGTGGAGCCAAGAGCTCGGGCGGGGCCCGAGAGCTCAGGTACGCCGATAGGCGACGCTCATGGCCATGTCCGCCAGTTCCTTCCGCCACATCGGGTCGATGGGTGCGTCGGCGATGGCCTTGCAGCCCTGCTCGACGAGGTCAGCGATGTGCTCGATGTCGTCGGGAACGCCCGTCTCCAGGAAGTGACGGCGCACCTCGTCGGACGTGCGGCCGGGCTCCGTGATCAGACCGTGGATGCGCTCGTCCCGCTGCATCGCCCAGCCCATCAGCAGCGTCATCTTGTGCTGGCTGAAATCGAGGCCGGTGGGCTTGCCCGTGTCCGCGGAGTCCCCGAAGGCGTCCAGCAGATCGTCGCGGAGCTGGAACGCCTCGCCGACCGTCTCGCCGTACGCCTCGAAAGCGGTGGCGAGATCGGTACGCCCCGCCATGCTCGCCCCCACGACCAGGGGCCGGTGAATGGTGTAGTGGCCGGACTTGGCGAGGGCTATCCACCGGGAGAGCCGGGGGTCGACCAGGGCGGAGCAGCATCGGATGCCCGGAAGGGCGTTCCTGGGAAATACGCGACTGGACTCGCTTGCGTCAGCTCGTGGAACTTGAGCGGAAGGGAGCCACCGCATGACCAAGCCCCCACGGCACAGGCTCGTACCGACGAATGTGGCCGCCCTCGCCGCAGGCGTTTCCGAAGCGACCATCCGAAAGTGGGTGAGCCGCGGGAAGATCAAGCGCTACGGCGCACCGGGCCGCTCGGAATTCGACATCGAGGAGCTTGTCGGGATCGCAGCACGACGCGAGGAACTTTCCGGGATCGCAGCACGACGCCAGAACTGAGCTGACCGCGTTCCCGCCGCCGGAGTCGCTTTTCGGGGAAACTCCCGGAAGGCGACTCCGGCCAACCGATGGGGCTCCAGGACGGACACCACGATGGACACGATCACGGCACTGGCCATGACCAACCATGGTCACTTCAGCACCATGCGAGTGGAGCACTCCCTCGTCCGCGGGCTCTCGCTCCACCTGGCGCGCTTGCAGCGCGACTGCCGCACGGTCTTCGACACCGAACTCGACGTGGATGAGGTGCGCGCCCGCCTGCGCGAGGCCGCGGCCGGCGGGCCGGATCCGATCACGGTGCGGGTGACCGTGTTCGACCCCTTGCTGGGACTTGAGCGGCCGGGAGCGGAGGCAGGCCCGCAACTCCTGGTCACCACACGTCCGGCGGCCGCCTCGGCGGCACCGCCCCTGCGGCTTCGCACCGCACGGCACCTCCGGGAGGTCCCGGCGGTCAAGCACACCGGGCTCTTCGGTGCCCTGCACGAGCGAAGCCTCGCCCAGCGCGACGGGTTCGACGACGCCCTGTTCACCGACGGTTCGTCGGCCGTGGCGGAGGGCCCGACCTGGAACATCGGCTTCTTCGACGGCACCCGCCTGGTGTGGCCGGCCGCCGATGTCCTGCCCGGTGTCACCATGGCCCTGCTCCGGCACCACCACTCAGGCCCGCAGTGCACGGAGGAGGTCGGTGTCGGGCGGCTTTCCGGTATGGCGGCCGCCTTCGCCACCAACTCCAGTTTCGGAATCCGGCCCATCGCCTCGATCGACGACGTGGAGTACGACTCCGGTCATGCCGTCCTCGATGCGCTGCGCAAGGAGTACGGGGACATCAGTCCCGAGTCTCTGTGACCCACCGGGTGCCTTGGTGACCCACCCCGGCCCCCGTGCCCCGACGCTCAGCTCCGGGGCACGGGGGCCGGTCAGCGATCAGCTGGTCGGTGTCAGCTCGCGGTCCTCACCCTTCTTCGGTGCGGGCCCCTCCTCTCGCAGGCCGAAGCGGGCGTGCACCCGCTGCAGCCGCGCGGGCGCCCACCAGGTGGCCCTCCCGCCGAGCCGCATCGCGGCCGGCAGCAGTGCGCCACGGACGAGCGTCGCGTCCATCAGGACCGCCAGCGGCAGCCCGATGCCGTACGCCTTCACCAGTGAGACGTCGGACACCACGAAGCCGCGGAAGACGATCGAGATCGCCAGGGCGGCCGCGGTGACGATCCTGCCCGTGCGCTCCAGGGCGCGGGCGACCGCCTCCGTCGGGGAGCCGGTCAACTCGTATTCCTCCCGCATGCGGGAGAGCAGGAAGACCTGATAGTCCATCGCCAGACCGAAGGCCAGGCCGAAGAGCATCACGGGAATGGTCGCCGCGATATTGCCGGTCGGGGTGAAGCCGCCCAGCAGCCCCGCCATGTGTCCGTCCTGGAACACCCACACCAGCGCCCCGAACGTCGCCGTCAGACTGAGCAGGGTAGGCACGATGGCCACCACGGGCAGCAGCACGCTTCCGGTGACCAGGAACAGCAGCACCAGCATCGCGATCACCAGCTTCGCCAGACCCACGGCAGCACGGGGACGGTACGGGTGTGGCGCATCAGCAGCTTCGGCGGCCACCGCTTCGCCCCCCACCCTGGTCGACTTCCCGGAAGGCCGCGTCTGGGGCAACCTCACCCAGGACCGCATGGACCAACTGGTCAACCGCACCGGCAGCCCCGCCGATCTGATGGACCTCTACCGCGGCTGGGCCTGTCTGCCCCACCCCGGCGAGCAGGTCCTCGAACGCGAGCTCTTCCGTACGTACGGATGGGACTGGCCCGCCCACCACCTGAGCCTCCGCCCGACCTCCGGCACCCGCTACCGCCTCACGGCCCACGACCCCCGGTCCGGCACCACCCACCACCACACCGCCGAACTCCGGCCCCTGGGCCCGCGGCCGGTCCTGATCGGCTGCGACCGCACCGCCGGCGAAGTCCAGCGCTACACCGCTTCCCTCCACCCCCGGACACCGCCGATCCGCGCCCGTCCGTAGCCGGTGCGGGTGGGCTTGGTGTGGACGACGACCTCAGCGGCGTACGGGTCCACGATCACGTAGACGGGGATGCCGTAATCGCGTCAACGCTCATCTACGGCTCCTTCCCGTGTGACGCCAGGACACGGCGGGCAGCTCGGGGCCACGGAGGATCCCCGCACGCGCTTCGCGTACGTCTTCGCATGCCTTCACCAGCGACGTCTCACAGTACGCTCCGGCCGATGCGGGGCCACTCGTCGATGCGAATACGGTTCCTGATGACGCACACTTCACCCCCGTCTCTCAGCCGATCCATGCGTACGCGGGCGCACGGACAGCCCTGGACACCTGCACTTCGCGCTCCCCGAACCTGAACGTGCCTCAGATGTCAAGACCGTTCCGTCATCCGGGTGCAGGGACGTCCCGCAGCCCTAAGATTTCCAGGACCACCGAAAGGGCACGCTGCCGACCGGAGAGACGGAACACCATGCGCCAAGGGGCACGGAAGCGACTGGCGAAGCTGCTCGACGACGCGGAGCGGGGCGGGGACTTCAGTACCCGCATCGAGATGCCCTCCCACGCCCTGCGCATCGAGATCGACGGCGTCGGCGAACTGCCCCTTCCGGTGCGCGCCCCGGTCGCCAGGAAGCTGATCACCCAGGCTCGGCAGGCCCGCTTCGGCCGCGGCGAGCAGACCCTGACCGACACCGGTGTGCGCGACACCTGGGAGATCACTCCGGACCGGATCGCCCTGGGCGGACCCGACTGGCACCGCACTCTGAGCGACGTCCTCGACGGGATACGTACCGCGCTCGGCCTGCCGCCCACCACCGTCCTGCGCGCCGAGCCGCACGCACTTCTCGTCTACGGCAAGGGGCAGTTCTTCCTGCCGCACCAGGACTCCGAGAAGGCCGACCTCATGGTGGGCACCCTCGTGGTCTCACTGCCCTCGCACCACACCGGCGGCGAACTCGTCGTCGAACACGCCGGCCGCAGCGTCACCCACCGGGCGTCCCGGGAGCGGCTGACCTTCACCGCCTTCTACGCCGACTGTCGTCACGAGGTCAGGCCCGTCACCTCCGGGTACCGCATCGCCCTCACCATGAACCTGCTCGCCGAACGCATGCGGCCGACCGACGGGACCAGCGGCGGCCCGGTGGCCGACCTGGCCCACTGCCTGACCGAGCACTTCGCCCAGCCGGCCGAGCAGCGCTACAGCTACGGCCGTCCGGATGCCACGCCACCCAACCGGCTCGTCTACCTCCTCGACCACGAGTACACCCAGCGCGGCCTGGGCTGGGACCGCCTCAAGGGTGCCGACGCCACTCGCGCCGCTCTGCTCCGCCAGGCCGCCGGACAGGCGGACTGCGAGGCGGTCCTCGCGCTGGCGGAGGTGAAGGAGACCTGGGACGCCGTACCGCCCTACGACCGCTACGACTACTACGGCGACGTCGAGCACTTCGACGACTGCGAGGACGACGAATGCGAGGGCCAGTGCCTCCTCGACCCCGACGGCGAGCCCGGAGCCGAGCGCCGCCGCAGCGGCGACTTCTCCGACTACGAGCTGAACGACCTGGTCGACGACGAGACCACCCTCGGCTGGTGGACCCGCCCCGACGGCACCGGCGGTGAGCAGATCACCCTGCCCGTCTCGTACGCCGAGGTGTGTGCCACCACCGACAACAAGGACCTCACGCCCTACCAGTCCGAGTACGAGGGCTACATGGGCAACTACGGCAACACCCTGGACCGCTGGTACCGGCGGGCCGCGGTGGTGCTCTGGCCCCGGCAGCGCTCGTTCGCGGCACGCGCGGAGGCGGGCTCCGAAGAAGCCCTGCGGGAACTCCAGGGCCACCTCGAAACCGGGGAGGTGGAGCAGGCCCGCACACTCGCCCGGTCACTCGCCCCGATCTGGAAGCACCAGGGCTCGGGCCCGGCGGCATCCGGGCTCTTCGCATCCGCACTGCCTGTCGCGGTGGGACTGGGAGAAGCGGACACCGCCACGATGCTCCTCGCTCCTTTCGGGGTGGAGACCCTGGGCGAGCGGCACGCCCCCGCTCTCGCTGCGGCGGCCGCACGGTACGGGCGGACGTGGGCGCATGAGGCCGTCGGCAGCTGGTTCGGCCCGGCCGACACATACCCCGGGGCCGACCGCGCCGCGTGGATCGAGTCCCTGCCCGGTCTCTGCGCCGCGCTGCGGACCTCCGCCGGTGACGGGGACGCGGTGGCCACACCGCTGGTCGAAGGGGCTTGGCGAACGACCGGGGAACAGCTCACCGGCCTGCTCGGAACGAGCCGGGAGCAGGAGCGCCGCGCGAGCATGGAGCGGCTCGGTACCACGCTGGCCCACATCCTGCGGGCAGCCGGCCCCGGGAGCGCCGACACGATCACCACCGCCCTGCGCGGACTGCCGGACACCGCCCTGGAATGCCTGCTCCCGGCCCTGCGCACCGCGGCCCGCCGACCGGCCGCCGTGCGCGACGGCACGCCCGCGGCCCGCGCCTTCCAGTCGCTCGCCGACCACTGCGAGACCAGGCTGACCGCAGACGCCGCCCGCCCCGTACGGGTGGCGGACGACTGGTCACTCACCCCGGCCGGAACCTGCCGGTCCCGCTGCGACCTCTGCCTCGACCTCGACGCCTTCCTCACCTCCCGCACCCGTCGGCTCATGGAGTGGCCGCTCGCCAAGGACAGGCGCCGCCACATCCACAGTCGTATCGATCTGGCGGGCCTTCCCGTGTCCCACACCACCCGGCGCCAGGGACGCCCCTACACCCTGGTGCTGGCCAAGACGAACGCGGTGTTCAGCCGGGAGCGGGCGACCCGGGCCCGCGCCGAGACCGACCTGGCATGGCTCCGGGAGAAATGGCCCCGCCCGCGTCTCTGAGGGACAGCGGACGATCCCACCGTCCGTACACACCTGCGAGAGGCTCCGTCCACACCTGGACGCGGACGCCGTCACGCCCGCCCCTGCCCGGGTGTTCCACCCTCCTGGAACACCACAGGACCGCTGTGATCACCACCCACGACGAGAACCACCTGGTACGCACGACTGAACACCACGCACGGACCGATCTCAGCGCGGTGCTCCAGCCGTGTGCGACGGGCCGGCCGCGCTGCTACCAGAAGACGCTCCGCCCCGTCACGGCGTGATCGACGAATTCTCCCGCTTCGAAGCGATCAAGGGCCGGTGCGCGGCCGACATCCTCACCGCCGTGGAACCGCACCGCGCACAGGCCCGGCGCGACCCTCGCCGTCACCGTGCCCGGCCGGACACTCAGGGCAGCCCTGCCCCCTGAAGCCTCACGTCATTGCGGACCGGCCTCAGCGAATCTGCTTGAAGTCGGTCCGCACCATCACCGACACCCCGGCGATGGAGAACTCGATCTCCATCGCCGAATCGGTGGGGCACCGCCGAGGTGTACTCATCCCCCTTCGGCTCCCGGTGGAGCACGCACTCCACGCCCAGCTGCTCCGCCGACTGCAGCCGGATCGAATCGTCCGCCTCGCAGCGCGCCTCCGTCACCGGAGACATGTACAGGCGCCCCTGGTCGAACAGCAGCTTGACCGCCCCGGCGGGTGGGGCGACTCCTACACGGGTGGGTTGCCGTGCTTGCGGGGTGGTAGGTCGGCGTGCTTTGTCCGGAGCATCGCCAGAGCGGCGATGAGTACTCCGCGGGTCTCAGCGGGCTCGATGACGTCGTCGACGAGGCCGCGCTCGGCCGCGTAGTAGGGGTGCATGAGTTCGGCCTTGTACTCCTTGACCATCCGGGTGCGCATGGCCTCGGGGTCCTCGGCTTCGGCGATCTGACGGCGGAAGATGACGTTGGCGGCGCCCTCGGCGCCCATCACCGCGATCTCGTTGGTGGGCCAGGCGTAGGTGAGGTCGGCCCCGATGGACTGGGAGTCCATGACGATGTACGCACCTCCGTAGGCCTTGCGCAGGATCAGGGAGATCCTCGGCACGGTGGCGTTGCAGTACGCGTAGAGCAGCTTCGCGCCGTGACGGATGATCCCACCGTGCTCCTGGTCGACGCCCGGAAGGAAGCCGGGGACGTCCAGCAGGGTGACGATCGGGATATTGAACGCGTCACACATCTGCACGAAGCGCGCCGCCTTCTCCGACGCTTCGATGTTCAGCACCCCGGCCAGCCACTGCGGTTGGTTGGCGACGATGCCGACGACCTCACCGTCGAGGCGGGCCAGGGCGCACAGGATGTTGCGCGCCCAGCTCTCGTGGATCTCCAAGAAGGCACCGTCGTCGACCAGTTCCTCGATCACCTCGCGCATGTCGTACGGCCGGCCGCCATCGACGGGCACCAGGTCCAGCAAGGCGACTGATCTGCGGTCTGCGGGGTCATGGCAGGGCACGGAGGGCGGATTCTGCCGGTTGTTGGAGGGCAGCAGACTCAGCAGATGGCGCACGTCGGCCAGGCAGGACTGCTCGTCCGCGTAGACGAACTGCGCCACCCCGGACAGTGCGGCGTGCACGTCGGCGCCGCCCAGACCGTTCTGGGAGATCTCCTCGCCCGTCACCGCGCGGATCACCTCAGGACCGGTGATGAACATCTGTGAGCTTCCGCGAACCATGAAGACGAAGTCGGTCAGGGCCGGGCTGTACGCCGACCCGCCGGCGCACGGCCCCAGGATCACGCTGATTTGCGGGATGACGCCCGATGCGCGGGTGTTGCGCTGGAAGATGCCACCGTAGCCTGCGAGCGCCGATACGCCCTCCTGGATACGCGCTCCTGCCCCGTCGTTGAGTGAGACGAGCGGGGCACCGGCCGCGAGGGCCATGTCCATGATCTTGTGGATCTTGGTGGCGTGAGCCTCGCCCAGCGCGCCACCGAAGATGCGGAAGTCGTGGGCGTACACGAATACCGTGCGGCCCTCCACCGTGCCCCAGCCGGTGATGACACCGTCGGTGTATGGCCTCTTGTCCTCCAGGCCGAACCCGGTCGCCCGGTGCCGCCGTAACTGCTCGACCTCGCGGAACGACCCCCGGTCCAGCAACAGGTCGATCCGCTCACGTGCCGTCAGCTTGCCCTTGGCGTGCTGCGCCCGAGTCGCCCGTTCGCTCGGGCCAAGACTCACCCGCGCACGGAGCGCGGCGAGTTCGGCCGCGCGCTGCCGCAGGCCGGTCACAGCGGGTGCCGGGCTCCCGGAGCCGGCGGACGTGCCGGACGAGGGCTTTGATCCAGCCGCATCGGGCCGAGGACCTTCGGACGACAACGGCCGGGTGACCGGCGGCAGCACGTCAGCCACGCCCAGTCAGGACGGCTTCTGCGGCCGCGAGGCAGTCACGGGTACACGCCGGGTCCGTCGGCCCTGGCGGGAGCAGCGACAGAACGCGACTGCGGTCGTTCACCACCGCAGGGTGGCGCCGGGCGACCGTACCGAGCCCGCGGCCGGGCCCGCATTCTACGAGCTGGAGGCCGGGACCGGAGAGCAGGTGATCAAGGGCGGGCCAGAAGCGTACGGGAACGGCCGGGTGGCTGGCCCAGTAGGCGGGGTCGGCGGCCTCCAGGTCGGTCATCGGGGCGGCCGTGTAGCCGGAGATCAGCGGTATCCGCGGCGGTGCGGCCGGCACGGCGGCGAACTCCTTCTCTGCCTCCGCGGCCAGCAGGGCCAGGGCAGGGCTGTGGAACGGGATGGAGGAGGGCACCACTCTGCACGTCAGGCCGAGATCCCGCAGCACCTCGGTGACCTCGCTCAACTCCGGCTCCGGCCCCGCAATGACCGTCTGGCGAGGTGCGTTCAGCGCACCCACGACCACGTCGCCGCGCAGGCATGGCGTCACCGCCTCCGGTGCCGCGGCGACGGCGACCATGCCCCCCGCGGGCCCCTCGGCGAGCCTGTTGACCCGGTCCCACATCAGCCGGGCGGCGTCGGCGGGCGTGAAAACGCCGGCGAGTACGGCGGCGGCCATCTCGCCGACGCTGTGCCCGAGGAGCAGAGCCGGGTGGACATCCCAGGAGCGCAGGGTGCACCCGAGGGCGTAGTCGACGGCGAACAGCAGCATCTGCGAGCGGGTGACGTGGTCGACCGGGACACTCGGGCGTTCCGTGAGCCAGTCGGCGCGCAGCCGCCCTCCGTCACGTCCCAGTGCCGCGAAGACCTCGTCGACGGCGGCGGTGAACACCAGCTGGTGCTCGTAGAGGCCCACGGCCATACCGGGGTGTTGTGCCCCCTGGCCCGGCAGAAGCAACGCTACGGGGAGCCGGTCGGGCCTACCGGCTGTCGCGGACTGCGCTGTTGACGGTACGTCCACGCCTCCCGGCGGTGATGACAGCATGCCCTCTCCTTCCTGCGGTACCGACTGGCGCGGTCCGTCGGCTCAGACCCTGTACGGCGGCGCTGGATTCTCGCTCGATCGTGGATGGAGACGGTGGTCACCGCTGATCGAGACGGTGGCTGTGGGACGAATCCGCCACACCACCCGCGACCGTGTGGTCTTCCACCGGGCCTTGAGCTGCTGTGGAGGACGGGGCCCGACCATCGAGGCGGCGCCCGTCGAGCGGGCCCGGAAGGGAAACGGTCCATGAGGTTCGATCACCTGTACATCGCCTCCCTCGGCAGCTGGCTGCCCTCCGCGATTCCGGTGGCGACGGCGGTCGCTCGCGGTGCGTGCTCCTCAGAAACGGCCGTTCGGAGCGGTATGGAGTCGGTGACGGTGTGCGATGACACCACCGAGGCACCGGCGGAAATGGCGGTGCGGGCCGCCGCGACGGCGCTGCGAAGGGCCGGCACGAACGGCGCGGACGTAGGGCTGCTGCTGCACAGCAGTCTCTACGATCAGGGCAACGCGCTGTGGGGCACCGCTTCGTACGTCCAGCGACGGGCGGTCCGCAGCACCTGCCCGGCCATGGAGATCCGGCAGGTATCCAACGGCGGGATGGCGGCACTCACGCTGGCGGGCTCGTACTTGGCCGCCGTACCCACTGCCACTGAGGCACTCGTGACGACGGCGGACCGGTTCTGCCCGCCGGGTTTCGACCGCTGGCGCAGCGATCCGGGCACGGTGTACGCCGACGGGGGCACGGCCATGCTGCTGTCCCGTCGGGACGGATTCGCACGGGTCCGCAGTCTGGCAATGGTGTCGGACCCCGAACTGGAGGGCATGCACCGGGTCGGTGACGCGTTCGGCACCGCGGAGGTGACGCCGCCCGGGGTTCTGGATCTGGACAGCTGCAGGCGGTCGTACGTCGACCGGGCGGGGATGTCGTTCAGCGTGGCCCGGGTGGCGAGCGGCCAGCGCGACGCGGTGAAGTGGGCGCTGGCCGGCGCGGACGTGGAGCTCGCGGACATCGCACGGTTCGTGCTGCCGCATTTCGGCCGTCGGCGGCTGGAGACCAATTGCCTGCGCCCCTTGGGCATCGGCCCGGAGCGCACCACTTGGGAGTTCAGTCGTCGGGTGGGCCACCTCGGTGCGGGGGACCAGGCCGCAAGTCTGGAGCACCTGACGCTCTCCGGCGCACTGCGTCCCGGCGACCTGTGTCTGCTGATGGGCATCGGCGCGGGGTTCACCTGGTCGTGCGCGGTGGTCGAAGTGATGCGGGCACCGGGCGGCTGGACGGCTTAGAACGTGTAGCGGGGCACACCCCCTGGGTGTGCCCCGCCCCGTTTCCTGGCTTTGGTCCTGCCCCTGGTCCGGAGGCTGACTTGCTATCAGCTCTGGTCGATTGTCTTCATGAAGTGGGCGGGATAACGAACGCCCGCCGTGGCACCGACCGGGAACAGTGCGGAGAGCCGGGCTGTCTCCTCGTCGCTCAGCCGGACGTCGGCGGCGGCCGCGTTCTGCTCCAGGTGCGACGTGCGACGCGTGCCGGGGATGGGCACCACGTCGTTGCCCTGGGCCATGACCCACGCCAGGGCGAGCTGGGTGAGGCTGATGCCCTTCTCGTTCGCCAGTTCTTCGACAGCCGCGACGAGCTGGCGGTTGTGGTCGAAGTTCTCGGCCTGGAAGCGGGGATGGTTACGTCGTTGGTCGTCCTCGGCCAGGTCTTCGGCGCTCTCGAACGCGCCAGTGAGGAAGCCGCGGCCGAGGGGACTGTAGGCAACGAAACCGGTGCCGAGCTCTCGGCAGGCCGGCAGGATCTCCTCCTCGACGTGCCGCTCCCACAGCGAGAGTTCGGTCTGCACCGCGGCGATCGGATGGACGGCACTCGCCCGACGCAGCGTGCGGGCCGAGACCTCACAGAGGCCGATGTGGCGGACCTTGCCCTCCGCGACCAGCTCGGCCAGTGCGCCGACGGTCTCCTCCACCGGCACCTTGGGATCCAGCCGGGCCAGGTAGTAGAGGTCTATGTGGTCGAGTCCCATGCGCTGGAGGGACGCCTCGCAGGCCTGGCGGACGTAATCCGGACTGCCGTCGACGAAGGGCGGGCCTGCGGCCGGCCTGCGCATACCGAACTTGGTGGCGACGACCGCTTCGTCCCGGCGGCCTTCGAGG
Organism: Streptomyces sp. SM11; assembly: GCF_002910905.1. Lineage (GTDB taxonomy): Bacteria > Actinomycetota > Actinomycetes > Streptomycetales > Streptomycetaceae > Streptomyces. The sequence continues at coordinate 27,013 of NZ_NEUE01000163.1, forward strand.
GCCTGCGCGACGATCTTCTCGGCGGTGCCGGGGCCGTAGAAGTCGGCGGTGTCGATGAAGGTGATGCCGAGATCCAGCGCCCGTCGGATCGTGGCCACGGCCTCGGCGGTGTCAGCGGCTCCGTACGCGCCCGCCATGCCCATGCTGCCGAGGCCGAGGGCGGAGACGGCGAGGCCGGCGGAACCGAGTTTCCTGTTCTCCATGAATACCTTTCAAATGCCCGCCGGTACGGCGGAGCTGCGAGGTGCTGAGAGGAACTGGCGCGGAGAACGCGCCACGTGGCGCACGGGCCGTGACCCGCCCGAGAAGCCTAGTCGACTATCTAATTGGTGTCCGGTGATCTCCGGTGATCGGCCTGCCCGGCGCAACGTTCCACCGGACGACAGCCGACGGTCACTCCTCGGCCAGCGCCACCACACGCGACCAGCCGGCTCCGGCCCCCGTGATCTTCACCGGCAGACAGCTGACGGTGAACCCGGTGGAGCCCGGCAGGTCCTGGAGATTCGCCAGCCGCTCCAACTGGCAGTACTCCTCGCGTCGGCCCTCGAAGTGAGCCGGCCACAGCACCTGCGGATCACCCGTCTCCTGATACGTACGGATGATGTGGGGGAAGGGCGCGTCGAGGCTGAAGGCGTCGGTGCCGATCACTCGCACCCCGAGGTCGAGCAGCAGCCGGGTGGCCGGACCGTCCAGGCCGGTGAAGTCGCTGAAGTACTCCGGCGTACCGAGGTGACGGTCCGCCCCGGTGTGCAGCAGAACCACGTCGAACGGACGCGGTCTGCGCCCCACGCGGTCGAACTCCCGCTCCAGGTAAGCCGGTCCGACCGCACCGGTCGGCGCGTCCCGCAGGTCCAGGACCATGCCCGGCCGAACGAACCAGTCCAGTGGCATCTGGTCGATCGTGCGCGGGGTCCGGTCCGTCCCGGTCGGGCCGTAGTGCGAGGGGGCGTCCACATGCGTGCCCGTGTGCGTGGTGAGGGTGAGGTGGTCGTTGGTGAGGAAGCTCCCGTCGGGGAAGACGTCGGGCGAGATGTCGAGGCCAAAGTGCACCCGCATCTCGTCCGAGACGTGCTGGGCGGCCTCCTTGGCGTCCATCACCCGGTGCACCACCTCGTCGGGCTCCCAGAAGGAGGCGTCGATCGGTGAGGACAGGTCAATGATTCTCATGCTCCGGCCGCCTCCTCGCACAGCGGTTCAGGTTCCGTGAAGAGCTCCGAGCGCACCGCCACCGGCCGGGAGCCGTAGGAGATGCGGCGCAGGATCTTGCCGAACAGCGGGGTACGGGCCAGGACCCGTGCCACCACCGGCCGCACCGCCCGGCCCACGCGACCACCGCCGCCGAGCATGGCCTTGCTCTGGCGCGCCTGGAGCGCGAAGACCTGTTCGATATCCCGCCGGCGGTCCGGCACCCAGGTGGACAGCGCCTCCTTGCCGAAGTCGCCGGACCGCAGCGCGGCGGTCAGCACCGGGTGCAGCAGCACGGCGTCCTGCACCGCGAGATTGATGCCCTGCGCACCGATCGGGCTGTGCGTGTGGGCGCTGTCGCCGAGGAGCACCAGCCCGTCGGCTGCCCACTCCGTGGCGTACCCGGAGAAAACGTCCAGCAGGGTGAGGTCGCTGAGCTCCTTCACCTGCGCCAGGACCTGGTCGGCGTAGTCCGGGACGGCTTGGGCGATCCGTTTGCGCAGCGAATCGATTCCTGCCTCCGCGATCTCGCGGTAGCCGTTGTGGGGCAGGGTCCATCCGATCTGCACTGAGTCCGGATACGAGTCGTAGACAAGGACGGGATTGCCGGCCGTCCTGTGCACACGGACGTGGCGGTCGCGCCGCTTCCCCGCGGGTACACGGAACCACAGGATGTCGTGGGCGAACACGTCGAGACGCCGCTGCTCGATGCCCGCCAGGTGACGAGTTTTCGAGTAGCGGCCGTCCGCGGCGACCACCACCCGGGCGCGTACGGTGCGGTGCCGTTCACCCGTACCGCAAACGACCCCGGTGACCGCGGGACCGTCCCTGACCAGCTCCCGGACACCGCTGCCGTCGAGGTACGTGAAGGCGGGGTACCGGGCGCAGGCCTCGTACAGCTCGGTGAGCAGATGCCGCTGGGGCAGGCTCAGCAGGAAGCCGTACGGGCCGGGCAGGGTGCCGTAGTCGATGTCCATCAGGAGGCGTCCGTGCTCAACGAGCTGGAACCGGGTGTGCTCGTACGCGCCTTGGGCGCGGGCGCCCGAGAGGACGCCCAGATCATCCAGGAGGCTCATCGCGCCGGGCTGGAGAATCTCACCGCGGTACTCGCGGTCGAAGGACCGGGAGCGTTCGACGACGGTCACCCGGGCGCCGGAGCGCAGCATCAGCAGGGCGAGAGTCAGGCCGGCCGGGCCCGCGCCGACCACGCATACGTCGGTGGCCGTGTCGGTGTCGGTGGACCTGTCCATCCCGGCCCTCACGCTCGGAGACCCAGGCCGCCGTCAGCGACGACCACCTGTCCCTGTATCCATGCCGCCTCCGGCGCGCACAGCAGCGCGACCACGTCGGCGACGTCCTCGGGGCGGGTGAGCCGTCCGTTGGGCGTGCGCGACGCGAGGAGTCCCGCGATCTCCTTGTTGGAGGTGTTCTCGCCCTTGTCGAGGAGGTGGGTGGAGACGGCGTTCACGGTGATACCGAACGGGGCCAGGTCGACCGCCAGGTAGCGGACCAGGTTCTCCAGGGCGGCCTTTGCCACACCGGTGGCCAGGTAGTGCGGAATGACGCGGGCGGCGCCGTTGCCTGAGACGGCGAGGATTCGGCCGCCCGTCGGCATGAGTTCGGCGAGGTCCCCGGCGCCGTGCAGCAGCGGGTTGAGGGCCAGCTCGATCTCGCCGAAGAGCGTGTCGACCTCGGGCGCGACCGGCAGCATGGGGTGCATGGTGGCCGCGTTGTGGACCAGGATGTCGAGGCGGCCGTGCTCCGTGCGGATCAGGTCGAGCGTCTCGGACAGGAACGCCCGCGAACGGATGTCGCCGCGCACGGGTGTGCTGCTGCCCGGCAGATCGTCCATTCCTTTGACCGCCGCGGCGGCCGCGTCGTCGTCGCTCGCGTAGTTGAGGTAGACGTGACAGCCGCCTTCTCCGAGCCGGCGGGCGATCGCCCGGCCGAGTCCTCTGGAAGCGCCGGTGACGAGGGCGATCTTCCCGGCGAGGCCAAGTCCCGTCCGGCCGTCCGGGGCGGGGGC